>NZ_CP129672.1:1200000-1513333 GCF_030505195.1 Comamonas testosteroni | reverse complement strand
CCGGTCAGGCCAACTACGCTGCAGCCAAGGCTGGCGTGGCAGGCATGACCCGTGCCCTGGCCAAGGAACTGGGCAGCCGAGGCATCACCGTGAACTGCGTGGCTCCCGGCTTCATCGCCACGGACATGACGGCAGATCTGCCAGAGGCGCAGAAGGCTGCGCTCAAGGCGCAGATCGCCATGGGCGATCTGGGGCAGCCCAGCGACATCGCGCATGCGGTGGCCTATCTGGCTTCTGCCGGTGCCGGCTATGTGACGGGGCAGGAATTGCACGTCAACGGCGGCATGTACATGTAAGAAATTTCGGCAGTTTGCGCGGTGTTTGTCGCACTTGCTGCCAGAAGCTGAACACTTTTGCAAGTTCAGTGGCCGTTTCCTCGCGACGGCCAGCCGCCAAGGGGCTTCTCCCGAAACGGCTAGAATCGCGGGTTCATTCACAACCCCCTGAGGGAAACCATGAGCGATATCGAAGCACGTGTCAAAAAAATCATTGCCGAACAACTCGGCGTTGAAGAGTCCCAAGTGACCAACGAAAAGGCCTTCGTGGCTGACCTGGGCGCTGACTCCCTGGACACAGTGGAACTGGTGATGGCCCTGGAAGATGAATTCGGCATCGAGATCCCTGACGAAGACGCAGAGAAGATCACGACGGTGCAAAACGCCATCGACTACGCCAATACCCACCAAAAGGCCTAAGGTCTTTTTTCAGCGATCAGTTAAAGGTTTGAACGCATGAGCCGTCGTCGCGTTGTCGTGACCGGTCTAGGCTGCATCTCCCCCGTGGGTAACACGGTGGGCGAAGCCTGGGCCAATCTTTTGGCCGGCCAGTCCGGTATTGACCTCATCACCAAGTTCGATGCGTCGAACTTCTCCTGCAAGATTGCAGGTGAGGTCAAGGGATTTGATGTGGAGAAGTACATGAGCGCCAAAGATGCGCGCTCCATGGATACCTTCATTCATTACGGCATCGCGGCTGCGGAGCAAGCCGTTCTGGACGCAGGCCTGCCCACAGGCGAAGCCCTGTCCGAAGACCTGGCCACACGCATTGCCTGCGTGATCGGCTCGGGCATTGGCGGCCTGCCGCTGATCGAGAACACTCACGCAGAACTGGCTGCCCGCGGTCCTCGCCGCATCACGCCGTTCTTCGTGCCTGCTTCCATCATCAATATGGTGGCAGGGCATGTGTCCATGCGATTTGGCTTCAAGGGGCCGAATCTGTCGATAGTGACAGCCTGCACCACAGGCCTGCACTGCATCGGCGAAGCCGGACGCATGATCGAATACGGCGATGCAGACATCGTCGTGGCCGGTGGCACGGAAGCCACTGTTTCGCCTCTGGGTGTCGGCGGCTTTGCTGCCATGCGTGCGCTGTCAACGCGCAACGATGACCCGAAGGCTGCTTCGCGCCCCTGGGACAAGGACCGTGACGGTTTTGTGCTCGGTGAAGGTGCTGGCGTGCTGGTGCTCGAAGAGTACGAACACGCCAAGGCCCGTGGCGCCAAGATTTACGCGGAGCTGGCTGGCTTTGGCATGAGTGCCGACGCCGGTCACATGACGGCTCCCAATATGGACGGCCCCCGCCGCGCCATGCTCAATGCTTTGCGCAATGCCGGTGTGAACCAGGATCAGGTCAACTACCTGAATGCGCACGGCACGTCCACACCGCTGGGCGATGCGAACGAATCCAATGCCATCAAGGCGGCCATGGGTGAGTTCGCCAAGAAGAATCTGGTGGTCAGCTCGACCAAGTCCATGACGGGTCACCTGCTGGGTGGTGCTGGTGGCATCGAGAGCGTTTTCACCGTGATGGCGCTGCACGACCAGAAGATTCCTCCGACCATCAATTTGGTGAACCAGGATCCCGGGTGCGATCTGGACTATTGCGCCAACACAGCGCGTGACGCCAAGCTGGAAGTCGCCGTGAAGAACAACTTCGGTTTCGGTGGCACCAACGGCACACTGGTCTTCAAGCGCGTCTGAGTCGCGTCGAGCCGCTTCTGCGCAAGCCCGCACCGGCCCTGGCCTTGCGGGCTTTGTTCTATGTGCGGCTTGATCGTGCTTTCCCTAGCTTTGCTGCAGCCGGGTTTTCGCACATGGTCGGCCCATGAGTGCTCGCTACCATGCTCCAGCTGTTGCCTATGTCTTTGTCCGGCCTAGCTGGGCCGGAGGGGGGCTGGCGCTGACCGGGATGCTCCTGCTGATGGCTCTGCTGGTCTGGTGCCTGCAAGTCCAATCGGGCTGGTTGCAGGTGCTGCTGGCTTTACCGGCCTTGATCCTGGCCGCGGTGCTGCTTTACGGGCAGTGGCGCAACTGGCCGCAAGGACGTCTGCTCTGGAATGGCGAGCATTGGTTGCTGGAGGCCGAAAACCTGTCAACCGCTCGGTCACTGCCTGTGCGGCTGGCGGTGGGGTTTGATGGTGGCCACTGGCTTTGGCTCAGTGTTTCGGATGCTTTCGTGTTCAGGACCAAGGGCGGAAGGCGCAAGGTGCTATGGATTTTCCTGTCCCAACGACACAGCCCCGAGCAATGGGGAGACTTGCGGCGTGCGGTATATTCCTCCATCGTGCCGCTGGCAGAGCAAGGCTAGGCCTTCGCCGGTTATGGCAGCACGCCGCTTGGCCTTTCATGACACCTCCCGATTTTCCCACTCCCTCTGCCGACAGCGATCTGGCTCTGGTCGAACGAGCCAATGCTGGCGACACACGGGCTTTTGAGCTGCTGGTCATCAAGTACCAGCGCCGCATCGAGCGTCTGGTGGGCCGCATGGTGCGCGATGTCGACCTGGTGCCCGACATCACGCAGGAAACCTTCATCCGCGCCTACAAGGCCTTGCACCAGTTTCGCGGCGAGGCCCAGTTCTACACCTGGCTGTACCGCATTGCCGTCAACACGGCCAAGAAGGCATTGATGGAAATGCATCGCTCGCCGGTGATGACCGAGAGCGCGTTACACGCTGGGGACGATGAGGATGAAACTTCTTTTCACAGACAGGAACTAACGACTCAGGAAACCCCGGAAACAGTGTTGGCGGCGCGTGAAATTGCCGAAGCCGTCAATGCCGCCATGGAGGCTTTGCCCGAGGATTTGCGCCAGGCGGTCACGCTGCGCGAAATCGAGGGGCTCAGCTATGAGGAAATCGCGCAGGCGATGGACTGTCCCATAGGCACGGTGCGCTCGCGCATCTTTCGGGCACGCGAGGCGATTTCGGCCAGGGTCAAGCCCCTGCTGGAGCGCCAGGGTGGAAAGCGTTGGTAGTACAGGCAAGACGAGCAGGTGAACTTCATGAATGACGATCTGATCAAGCAGGAACAGTTGTCGGCCCTGGTGGATGGCGAGACTTCCTCGGTCCAGATGCAGGACGTGCTTTCCTATGCGGAAAGCGACGAAGGCCAGCATTCCTGGGCCATGTATCACCTGATTGGCGATGTGCTGCGTTCTCCCGAGCTGGCCCATCACAGTCAGCACGATATTCTGAGCCGCGTGCGCGCTCATATGGAGCGCGAGCCGATCCGCGGCATTCATCTGCCCGGTGTGACCGCAGATGCAGCCAGCTCCCTGGGTTTGGGCGGTCTGGAACAGATCACCGCAGCCGAGGAGCGCGGGCAGGCTCAGGGCAACGGCGCAACCGTGGTCAGCCTGCCTGCCCGTCAGGCGGCCAATGCATCGGTCTTTCGCTGGAAGATGGCTGCCGGCTTTGCTTCGGTTGCTGCCGTGGCCGCCGTTGGCTGGGGGGTCATGCTCGCAGGCTCGGGGGGACTGTACGGCCGCCAGGGTGGGGCGCAGCTCGCTGCTCTGAGCCCGAATGCCGTAGTGGCCGCTGCGCCTGCCGCATCGCTGGGCTTGAGCCAGCCCGTTTCGGACAGTGAAGAGACAGCCATGCCCTTGGGTTCGGAGGCCCAGTCTTCCACTGTGGTGGCAGTTGCTGGTCCCAACGGCCAGACCGTGATGCTGCGCGATCCGCGTCTGGACGAATTGCTGGCTTCTCACCCTCAGCAAAGCAGCGCGCCCAATCTGCAGATGCCGGCCAGCTTTTTGCGCAATGCAAGCTTTGCCACGGCCACCCGCCATTGATGCTTTTCCACACAGCAGTCTTGGCCTGAAATGCATGGTTTCAGGTCTAGGCTTTTTCCCGGCTTGCGTACGCAGCTATTGATTTAGGATCAGTTGGGCGCAGATACTGTTTCATCTGCGCCCAATTTGAAGGGCCGGAGCGCTTTCAGTCGATGGCGGCTTTTGCCAGAAAGCGTTTCAATGCTCTCACCTATTTTCTCTCATGGGTCTGATTTGGCGACCCGTTCTGTCAGACGACTCGAACAAGGAATAAAAACGATGCGCACACCAGCCTGGACGACGCTCAAATCCCGTGTTTCGGCTACAGCCATTGCCAGTGCGATGGCGATCGCGGCTCTGGCCGCAGGAGGCATGCTGCCGGTTACGGCTGCTCATGCCCAAAGTGCTGCAACGGCGCGCGGTCTGCCGGACTTCACGGATCTGGTCGATCAGGTCGGACCTTCGGTGGTCAACATTCGAACGCTGGAGAAGGTCTCCAACAACAGCGCCGAAGCTCTGGGCATGGATGAGGATATGCTGGAGTTCTTTCGCCGCTTCGGCCTTCCCGTGCCCAATGTGCCGCGTCAGCGTTCGCCCAAGGGCGGTCAATCAGAGGAGGAGCAGCCCCGTGGCGTGGGCTCTGGCTTCATCCTTACGGCTGACGGCTATGTGATGACCAATGCCCATGTGGTCGACGGCGCAGACGAAGTCATTGTCACGCTGACGGACAAGCGCGAGTTCAAGGCAAAAATAGTCGGCGCAGACAAGCGTACCGATGTCGCCGTGGTCAAGATCGATGCCAAGGGGCTTCCCGCGGTCAAGATCGGCGATGTGAGCAAGCTGCGCGTGGGCGAGTGGGTCATGGCGATAGGCTCGCCCTTCGGACTCGAAAATTCGGTCACAGCCGGCATTGTCTCGGCCAAGCAGCGCGACACCGGAGACTACCTGCCCTTCATCCAGACCGATGTGGCCATCAATCCCGGCAACTCGGGTGGCCCGCTGATCAATATGCGCGGAGAGGTGGTGGGGATCAACAGCCAGATCTATTCGCGCTCGGGCGGTTTCATGGGTATCAGCTTTGCGATTCCCGCCGATGAAGCGATTCGTGTCAGCGATCAACTGCGTGCCACCGGCAAGGTCACGCGCGGCCGTATAGGCGTGCAGATCGGTCCCGTGACCAAGGATGTGGCCGAGTCCATAGGCCTGGGCAAGCCAGAAGGCGCTCTGGTGTCGGCCGTCGAGCCGGACTCCCCTGCCGCAAAGGCCGGCGTGGAGGCGGGCGACGTGATCACCAAGTTCGATGGCAAAGCCATCGAGAAGGTCTCCGATCTGCCGCGTCTCGTAGGAAATACCAAGCCAGGCACCAAGAGCGCCATTACCGTGCTGCGCCGTGGCAAGCTCAAGGAGTTGAGCATGGTGATTGCCGAAGTGCCTTCCGACGAATCAGCCAAGACCAAGGCTGGCAGCAGCGGTGCAGGCAAGACTCCATCCGGCACGCTGGAGAACAAGTCGCTGGGTCTGACGCTGAGCGAGCTGACGTCTGCACAGAAGAAGGAGCTGGCCATCAAGGGCGGCGTGCGCGTGGCGGCTGCGGTGGATGCCGCAGCCCGTGCCGGCTTGCGTGAAGGCGATGTGATCCTGCAACTGGCGAATGCGGAAGTCTCCGATCTCAAGAGCTTCGAGGCTGCCTGGGCCAAGGCCGACAAGTCCAAACCCGTCAATGTACTGGTGCGCCGTGGTGACTGGGCGCAGTATGTATTGATTCGCCCTGCCAAATAACTGTGGTGAAAAGCCTGCATGGGCTTGTTGCCATTTCGTGATCTGAAATGACAACAAGCCCTCAGCCTGTCAGTGTCCCTATGCCATTGGGTAGAATCCCACGCAAATGCATGGTGGTTGGACGCAAAAAATCACGCTGACAGGCGGTTTTCAAGCGGTGCAAAAGCCTTTGCAATCTCCGGCTGCTGATGGCTAAACAGTGTTTTCCGGTTTGTGGATAATTTGTTGATAAATGAATTCGAAAATCACAAACCGAAACTTGTCAAGCCTTGCCGGGTCTTGGCTTGCGGCCAGTTTTGCCTACAATAAAGTCCCAACTATCGCAGTTGCCAGAGATTGTTGGTTAAGGGCGCGCCGCTTGAGGGACGCGCCCTTTTTTCTTGCTGCTGCAGGCCACTTTTTTCAATTCCAAAGCTGTCTTTCTCGTTGATGAATCACATCCGTAATTTCTCCATCATTGCGCACATTGACCATGGCAAGTCCACTCTGGCGGACCGCCTGATCCAGCGCTGCGGAGGCCTTGCCGACCGCGATATGGAAGCCCAGGTGCTGGACTCGATGGACATCGAGAAAGAGCGCGGCATCACCATCAAGGCCCAGACCGCGGCCCTGCAGTACAAGGCCAAGGATGGTCAGGTCTACAACCTGAACCTGATCGACACCCCCGGCCACGTGGACTTCTCCTACGAAGTCTCGCGCTCGCTGTCGGCCTGCGAAGGCGGCCTGCTGGTGGTCGATGCCTCCCAGGGCGTGGAGGCCCAGACCGTGGCCAATTGCTACACCGCGCTCGATCTGGGCGTGGAGGTGTTCGCCGTCCTCAACAAGATGGACCTGCCCCAGGCCGATCCCGAGAACGCCAAGGCCGAGATCGAGGACGTGATCGGCATTGATGCCAGCGACGCCATTCCCTGCTCGGCCAAGACCGGCATGGGTATCGACGAGATCCTGGAAGCCATCGTGGCCAAGGTTCCTGCCCCCAAGGGCAATCCCGACGGCCCGCTGCGCGCCATGATCGTGGACAGCTGGTTCGACCCCTACGTGGGCGTCGTGATGCTGGTGCGCGTGGTCGACGGTCAGCTCAAGAAGGGCGAGCGCTTCAAGATGATGGCCACAGGCGCAGCCTATGAAGCCAACAACATCGGCGTGTTCACCCCTGCCAACCAGCCGCGCGATGCGCTCAAGGCCGGTGAGGTGGGCTACATCATTGCCGGCATCAAGGAGTTGAAGGCCGCCAAGGTGGGTGACACCGTCACGCTGGAAAAGAAGCTACCCAACAACCTGGGCCCGGCCGAGAAGGCCTTGCCCGGCTTCAAGGAAGTCAAGCCCCAGGTGTTTGCGGGTCTGTACCCTACCGAAGCCTCTGAATACGACCAGTTGCGTGATGCGCTGGAAAAGCTGCAGCTCAACGATGCGGCGCTGCAGTTCGAGCCCGAAGTCTCGCAGGCGCTGGGCTTTGGCTTCCGCTGCGGCTTCCTGGGCCTGCTGCACATGGAAATCGTGCAGGAACGCCTGGAGCGCGAGTTCGATCAGGACCTGATCACCACAGCCCCTAGCGTGGTGTACGAAGTGGTCAAGGCCGACGGCGAAGTCATCCAGGTGGAAAACCCCTCCAAGATGCCCGATCAGGGCCGCATGGAAGAAATCCGCGAGCCCATCGTGACCGTGCATCTTTACATGCCGCAAGACTATGTCGGCCCGGTGATGACGCTGGCCAACCAGAAGCGCGGCGTGCAGAAGAACATGGCCTACCACGGTCGTCAGGTCATGCTGACCTATGAAATGCCGCTGGGCGAAATCGTGCTGGACTTCTTCGACAAGCTCAAGTCCGTGTCGCGCGGCTATGCCTCCATGGACTATGAGTTCCTGGAGTACCGCGCTTCCGACGTGGTGAAGGTCGATATCTTGCTCAACGGCGAGAAGGTCGATGCCTTGTCCATCATCGTGCACCGCTCGCAGTCCGTGTATCGCGGCCGCGCCGTGGTCGCGAAGATGCGCGAGATCATCAGCCGCCAGATGTTCGATGTGGCCATTCAGGCTGCCATCGGCGCCAACATCATTGCGCGCGAGACCGTCAAGGCCATGCGCAAGAACGTGCTGGCCAAGTGCTATGGCGGCGACATCACGCGCAAGCGCAAGCTGCTCGAAAAGCAGAAGGCCGGCAAGAAGCGTATGAAGCAGATTGGTTCGGTAGAAGTGCCGCAGGAAGCCTTCCTGGCCATTCTGCAAGTGGAGGATTGATGCAAGTCATGCAGTGGATCACGGCCGCCATCCTGGCGGCCTTTGTAGGCTATATCGCTGCCTGGTACACCGGCTCCATCGAAGGCAACTTCGCATTGCTGCTGTTTCTGGCAACCGTGGTGACCGGCGTGTACTGGCTGGCCGAGCGCTTTTACTTCTGGCCGCGGCGCCGAGCGGCTGCGGCCGCTCTGGAGCAGGCTGCGGTCGAGCGCCGCGCCGAGCTGGACCGCATGGGCATCGCCAAGACAGACATCGAGGTCTCCGACGACGCCAGGGACCGCATCCTCATGCAGCCCTGGTGGCTGGACTGGACCGCCGGTCTGTTCCCGGTGATCGCCATCGTCTTCGTGCTGCGCTCCTTCCTGTTCGAGCCGTTCAAGATTCCCTCGGGCTCCATGATTCCGACGCTGATGGTGGGCGACCTGATCCTGGTCAACAAATTCACCTACGGCATCCGTCTGCCCGTGATCAACAAGAAGATCACCGAAGGCAACAAGCCCCAGCGTGGCGATGTGATGGTGTTCCGCTACCCGCCCCAGCCCACGCTGGACTACATCAAGCGTGTGGTGGGCGTGCCCGGCGATGAGGTGGCCTATATCAACAAGCGTCTGAGCATCAACGGCAAGGAGCTGCCCACCCGCGAGCTGCCGGACTTTCTGGACCGTGACGTGATGCGTTACTTCAAGCAGTTCGAGGAAACCCTGGGCGAGCAGCCGCACCGTACCATCGTCAACAACGATGTGCCGGCCTTCATTCAGGGAGCGAGCAACTTCGAGTACAAGGAAAACTGCCGCTACAGCGTTGAAGGCGTGACCTGCAAGGTGCCCGAAGGGTACTACTTCATGATGGGCGACAACCGCGACAACTCGCTGGACTCGCGCTACTGGGGCTTTGTGCCGGACCAGAACATCGTGGGCAAGGCATTTTTTGTCTGGATGAACTTCGGTGATCTGAGCCGTATCGGCCGCTTCCACTGAACCCCGGCAATCGTTTCGTCATTTTTCTGGGATACACGGGCAGAAACATGCCCGGCTTCAGAGGGGAAAAGCATGAAAAATCTGGCATTGCGCTCCAGGCAGCGTGGTCTGTCCTTCATCGGTCTGGTGTTTCTCGTGGCCATCATCGTGGCGGTTGCCGCAATTGGCGCACAATCGGTGCCCGTCTTCCTGGAGTACCAGGCCATCACCAAGGCGGCCAACAAGGCCGCCGCTGAAGGCAGTAGCGTTGCCGAAGTCAAGGCCAGCTTTGATCGTTCGGCCTCCATTGATGATTTCAAGTCCATCTCCGGCAACGATCTGAACGTGACCAAGGTCAACGACAAGATCGTCGTGGGCTTCGAGTATTCCCGTGAGATTCATCTGGCAGGCCCTGCCTACCTTGTTTACCGTTTCAAGAAATAGACCTTTCAGGTGGAACCTGCTCTAGTCGCTCTGCAGCAAAGGCTGCAACATCAATTTGCCAACCCGGCGCTGCTGCAGCGTGCCATCACGCACCGCAGCTTTTCGGCCGACAACAACGAGCGACTGGAGTTTCTGGGCGACTCGGTGCTCAGTCTGGCCATCTCCAGCTTGCTCTATGCCAAGCTGGCCTCCATGCCCGAAGGCGATCTGTCGCGTGTTCGGGCCAATCTCGTCAAGGAAGGCACGCTGCACAAGATTGCGCTGAAGCTGCAGTTGCCCGATCTGCTGCGTCTGGGTGAGGGCGAAGCCAAGTCCGGTGGCAAGCAGCGCCCGTCCATCCTGGCCGATGCCGTGGAGGCGCTGATCGGAGCCGTCTACCTCGATGCCGGTTTTGCCGCCGGCGAGACAGTCGTCCACCACCTCTTCGAGGGCGTGGACATCAATCCCCACATGCGTGCGGCCGACAAAGACCCCAAGACCGCACTGCAGGAATTGCTACAGGGCAAGCGCATGAAGCTGCCGCAATACCATGTGGTGGAAATCAGTGGCGCGGCGCACAAGCAGACCTTCAAGGTCGAGTGCACGATTGCCGAATGGAATATCAGCGCCCAGGGCTCGGGAGCATCCCGACGCATGGGCGAGCAGGCAGCCGCCGCTGCCTTGCTGGAAAAAGTGAAAGCCAAAAATCCATGACCGATGCTGCTAAGAAAAAGATAGCGGGCACCGCAGGTGCAGAAAAAGCCAAGGGCCAAAAAGGTCCCAAGTCTGTGACTACCGATATCAGCGACCCCAACCTGGACTACATCAGCGCCATGCTGGCTGCTGCCAAGCCGGGCAGCACGCCGACCGCCATCCGCGACCAGGAGGAAGAAGCTCCGGCGCGCGTCTACGCGCCCGAAGAGCAGCGCTGCGGCCTGATCGCCATCGTCGGCAAGCCCAATGTGGGCAAGTCCACGCTGATGAACGCACTGGTGGGTCAGAAGATCTCCATCACTTCGCGCAAGGCACAGACCACGCGCCACCGCATCACCGGCATCCGCACCAAGGACGAGACCCAGTTCGTCTTTGTGGATACCCCCGGTTTCCAGACCAAGCATTCCACCGCCCTGAACAAGTCGCTCAACAAGACTGTGATGGGCGCGATCGGCGATGTGGACCTGATTCTGTTCGTGGTGGAGGCGGGCAGCTTCACGCTGGCCGATGCCAAGGTGCTTAGCCTGTTCAAGCCAGGCATTCCCACGCTCTTGATCGCCAACAAGCTCGATACCGTGGGTCGACGCGCCGAGATCGCGCCCTGGCTGCGCGATATGCAGGAGCGCCATCCTTTTGCCGAGTTCGTGCCCATGTCGGCCAAGAACAAAAAGGATATCGAGCGCATGTATGGCATCTGCGCCAAATACCTGCCGCAGCAGCCCTGGTTCTACGGTGAGGACGAACTGACCGACCGCAGCGAGAAGTTCCTGGCTTCCGAGACCCTGCGCGAGAAGCTGTTCCGCTTCACGGGCGACGAGCTTCCCTACACCTCGACGGTGGTCATCGACAAGTTCGAAGAGGAGCCCAGCCCCAAGTTCGGCCGCTTCATGCGCGTTGCCGCCACCATCGTGGTCGAGCGCGACGGTCACAAGGCCATGGTGATCGGCCAGGGTGGCGAGCGCCTCAAGCGCATTTCCACCGAAACCCGCCAGGAACTGGAAAAGCTGCTCAACGCCAAGGTGTTCCTGGAAGTCTGGGTCAAGGTCAAGTCCGGCTGGGCCGATGACGAGGCCCGGGTCAGGTCCTTCGGCTATGAGTAAAACTTTTTGACCCCTACGCTCGCTCACTGCGTGTGCTCGCTGCCCCCCGAGGGGGCCCTGACCCGGCTTAGGCCGGGTTTTGCCTTGGGGCGGCCTGGCGGCAAAACCGCCCCCTTCACCTTTTTGTTGTGGTACGGAGCAAGTCATGGCTAGCGCCAAACGCGTCGGTGACGAACCCGCATACATCCTGCACCAGTACGACTGGAGCGAATCCAGCCTGATCCTGGAGGTGTTCACACGCCATCGCGGGCGCGTGGCGCTTGCGGCCAAGGGCGTCAAGCGCCATACCTCCAACTTTCGCCCTGTGCTGCTGCCGCTGCAGCCGCTCAAGCTCAGCTACACGCTGGGAGCAGAGGGCAATGCCGAGATTCATAGCCTGAAGGGGGCGGAATGGGTGGGCGGCCATGTCATGCCCCAGGGCGATGCGCTGTGGTCGGGCATGTACCTGAACGAGCTGCTGCTGCGCCTGCTGGCACGCGACGACCCTTATACGGCGCTGTTCGACATCTATGCCGGTGTGGTGCGCGTGCTGGCTGGCCAGCATGGCGGCACGACCGAGGCCATCGAGCCCGTGCTGCGCGCCTTCGAGCTGGTGCTGCTGCGCGAACTCGGCCATCTGCCCGATCTGAGGCAGGAAAGCGCCACGCTCAGCCAGGTCAACAGTGTTTTGCGCTACACGCTGGTGGCCGATGGTGGGTTGCGCCAGGCTTCTGGCTACGAACGCGCGGCCCTGACCGGCGTGCAGTGGCAGAGCATAGAGCTGGCGCTGCAGGCCGAGCAGCCGTTTCCGAGAACCCTGAACGCGCTGTCCGAGCCCGAAGTGGCCCAGGCCCTGAAGCCGCAATTGCGCCATCTTCTGCAATACCATTGCGGCTCAACCATGCTGCGCACCCGCCAGCTGATGATGGATCTGCAATCGCTATGAATACCTCTGCCTCCCCACGCACCGCGCTTTCGGTCAATGTCAACAAGGTGGCGCTGCTGCGCAATACCCGCCATCTGGGCATTCCCTCCGTGACGCGTGCGGCGCAGATCTGCCTGGAGGCCGGAGCGCAGGGCATCACCATTCACCCGCGTCCCGATGAGCGCCATATCCGTGCGCAGGATGTGTTCGAGCTGCATGAGCTGCTCAAAAACTGGCCTCAGGCCGAGTTCAATATCGAAGGCAATCCCACGCAGAACCTGATGGATTTCATCCGCCAGACGCGTCCGCATCAGGCCACGTTCGTGCCCGACAGCGAAGACCAGTTCACCAGCGACCATGGCTGGAGCTTTCCCCAGGATGCCGAACGCCTCAAGCCCTTGATTGCCGAATGCAAGGCGCTGGGCGTGCGCGTGAGCCTGTTCATGGATCCCATCCCCGAGCAGATGGCGGCTGCCAAGGCGGTCGGCGCCGACCGCGTGGAACTCTACACCGAGCCCTTTGCCGCCAACTGGGGCCAAGCCGGCCAGGAGCAGCAACTGCAAGCCTATGCCAGGGCCGCGCAGGCTGCGCTGGATGCAGGACTGGGCATCAATGCCGGCCATGACCTCAATCGCGACAACCTGGCGGCCTTCGTGGCCCGGGTGCCTGGTCTGGCTGAGGTCTCCATCGGCCACGCTCTGGTCGCCGATGCGCTGGAGCTGGGCTATGCCGAGACTGTCAAGGCCTACCAGGCCTGCATCGACTCTGGCATGGCTGGCAAAAATTCCTGAAAAGATAGCTGATAGCACTTTGTAGGTCAGCGTTTTAGGCCTTTTTCTCTAAAAGGAGTCATGGATGATTTACGGCATCGGTACCGATATCTGCGACGTGCGCCGCATTCGCGCCAGCCTGGAAAAGCATGGCGAGCGCTTTGCCCGCAAGGTTCTGGCCGATGGCGAGCTGGCGACCTGGAAGGCGCGCAGCGAGCGCTGGCCCGAGCGCGGCATCCGCTATATGGCCACGCGCTTTTCGGCCAAGGAGGCTTTCAGCAAGGCCGTGGGAATGGGCATGGTCATGCCCATGACCTGGCGCCATTGCGAAGTCATCAAGCTGCCCAGCGGCCAGCCTGCGATTCGTCTGCATGGCGAACTCAAGGAGTGGTTTGAGAAGAACAATCTGACGGCGCACCTGTCCGTCACCGATGAATCCGACTACGCAGCCAGCTTTTGTGTCGTCGAAAGAAAAGAGTGAAATTAGCCTCTAGTGCTTTATCTATAAGCGCCGGATGCTATGGAAATATATAAATCATGAGCATGCATGCACCTCTGATCATTGATATTGCCGGCACATCGCTGACCGATGTGGACCGCGCGCGCCTGGCCCATCCGCTGGTGGGCGGCATCATTCTCTTCAAGCGCAACTGGGAAGACCGCAGTACGCTGGTCCAGCTGTGCGCCGATATCAAGGCCGTCAAGCCCGACCTGCTGATCAGCGTGGACCACGAGGGCGGCCGCGTGCAGCGCTTTCGCACCGATGGCTTCACGCATATTCCGCCGATGCGCGCCTTTGGCGAGATGTGGATGGATGACGGTAAGGGCAAAAAGCACCGCGAAGGCAGCGGCGCCATGCGGGCCATGAACGCTGCCACGGCCGCCGGCTATGTGCTGGGTACGGAGCTGCGCGCCTGCGGCGTGGACTTCAGCTTCACGCCTGTGCTGGATCTGGACTACGGCGAATCCTCGGTCATCGGTGACCGCAGCTTTCACCGCGACCCGCGCGTGGTGGCCGCTCTGGCCAAAAGCCTGATGCACGGCCTGTTACAGGCCGGCATGGGCAATTGCGGCAAGCATTTCCCTGGCCATGGCTTTGTGAAGGCCGATTCGCATGTGGACATTCCCGTCGACAAGCGCAGCCTGACGGCTATCCTCGACGAAGACGCCGCGCCCTATCCCTGGCTGTCCAGCGTGCTGACCGCCGTCATGCCCGCCCATGTGATCTATCCCAAGGTGGACAAGCGCCCGGCGGGCTTCAGCGAGAAATGGCTCAAGGACATCCTGCGCGCCCGCCTGCGCTATGACGGAGCCATCTTCAGTGATGACCTGAGCATGGAGGGCGCGCGCCGCATCGATGGTGCACTCATCAGCTACACCGATGCCGCGTTGACGGCCCTGAATGCAGGCTGCGACATGGTGCTGCTGTGCAACCAGAGCCTGGGTCTGGGCGAGCATGTGGACGAGTTGCTGGACGGCATGGATGCCGCACTGCGCGATGGTCGCTGGGTGCCCGATATCGACTCCGAATCGCGCCGTGTCTCGCTGCTGCCCGATACCGAACCCCAGGCCTGGGATGATCTGATGCGCCAGCCCGCCTACCTGCAGGCGCTGGATCTGCTGCCGTAGGCCAGGACTTGCCCGACCCCGCCATCCGCTGCCTCTGATGCAAGGGCAGCGGATTTTTTTATGGCTTTCGACAGCCGGGCAGGGCGGTCCCGCACATTTAAGTCTGGCCTCAGCGAGCCGGCTTAGGGTGAGCTCAGTAGCCCGGCAGCGACATCAGTGCCGTGCCAGTTGTTCAAGAATCACCGAAAGCCTGCATGAATTCGAAGATTTCGGGACCTGAGTCCCGCAAACACCGACCGGGAGTGCTGCGTCAGGCCTTTTCCCTGACCCGGCCCTATTTCCAGTCCGAGGAGAAATGGAAGGCCTGGGGGCTGCTGGCCGCCATCGTGGGCCTCAATCTCGCAGCGGTGTTCATGCTGGTGCAGATCAATGAATGGAACCGGGTGTTCTATGACGCATTGCAGAACAAGCAGGCCGAGGTGTTCTGGCAGCAGCTATGGCGCTTTCTCTGGCTGGCCCTGGTCTATATCGTCATCGCGGTCTACAAGTTCTATCTGACGCAGTTGCTGCAGCTCAACTGGCGGCGCTGGCTGACCGAGCACATGTTGCAGCGCTGGTTGTCGGCCAAGGCGTTCTACCGGCTGGAGCTGGGGCGCTATGGCGTGGAAGGCAATGCCAAGGCCCCCGACAACCCCGACCAGCGGATTCAGGAGGACCTGAATCTCTTCACCACCTATACCGTGTCGCTGTCCATGGGGCTGCTGAATGCGGCCGTCACCTTTGTGAGCTTCGTCGGCATTCTGTGGAGCCTGAGTTCCGTCGTCGATATCGGTCTGCCTGCCCTGTTCGGCGGCGGGCAGCTGCAGGTTTCCGGCTTCATGGTCTGGATGGCGGTGCTGTATTGCCTGGTCGGCAGTGCCATCACCTTCTGGATCGGCAAACCCCAGGTCTGGCTCAACAGCCGCCAGCAGCAGCTGGAGGCCAATTTCCGCCACCACCTGATCCGCGTGCGCGAGCATGCCGAAGCCATCGCCCTGGACGGCGGCGAGCGCGTGGAGGGCGCGCAGATCGGCCTGCGTTTTGGCGATGCCCTGGGCAACTACCTGAACCTGATCAAGAAACAGAAGAGTCTGGGATGGTTTACCAATTTCTTCGGCCAGGCGGCCGTGGTCTTTCCCTTCATCATTGCCGCACCCCGCTTTTTCAGTGGCGCCATCCAGTTGGGTCAGCTCATGCAGATAGGCTCGGCCTTCAATCAGGTGCAGGACTCGCTGAGCTGGATTGTCAACAACTACTCCGATATCGCGGCCTGGCGGGCCACGACCTTGCGTCTGGCCGGTTTTGACGAGAGTCTGCGCGAGCAGGAGGAGCATCCGGTGGGCGTGCAGCTTGCAGCGTCGACCCAGTTGCAGACCCGGGCTCTCGATGTGTCCCTGCCCGCAGGCAGCCCTATCGTGGCGGACGCCGAGCTTCAGATACGCCCGGGCCAGAGGCTGCTGATCAGCGGGCCTTCGGGCAGCGGAAAGTCCACCTTGCTGCGGGCGTTTGCGGGCATCTGGCCCTATGCGCGAGGTCAGGTGGAGCGGCCTCTGGACGCGATGTTCATTCCTCAGCGCCCCTATTTTGCCGACGGCAGCCTGCGCGATGCCCTGGCCTATCCGGAGCCGGCGGCAAGCTACAGCGACGCTGAGCTCAAGCAGGTCTTGCGCGAAGCGCAGCTGCCGCAGCTGCAGGAGCGGCTGGACAGCCAGGGGGCCTGGAACAGCAGCCTGTCGGGAGGCGAACAGCAGCGGCTGTCCGTGGCGCGGGTCCTGCTCAAGCGTCCGGCCTGGGTGTTTGCGGACGAGGCCACGAGCGCGCTGGACAATGCCGCCGAAGCGCAGATCTACAGCCGGCTGGTGCAGCTGGTGCAAAGCAGAGGCGGGGCACTGGTCTCGGTGGCCCACCGCGACAGCGTGACGCAGTTCCACACGGCCCGCTGGCTGCTTTCGCCGCAGCAAGGGATCCGGGAGGCCGGCCCTGCAGGGAGCTGCTGAAGCAGGCAGGTTCGAGGACAAGCAGTCTCAACCGCAGTGCAGGCCTGCGAGGCTTTGGCCGCGGCTTTCTCGTGGGATGATGTGCATTCGAGAATCTTTGGAGAGCGAGCCCATGCGCGTTGGTGTGCTGACCGGTGGCGGCGATTGCCCCGGCCTCAATGCGGTGATCCGTGCGGTCACCAAGTCCCTGATCAACCATGGCCAGTGCGAGGTGCTGGGCATTGCCGACGGCTTTGAAGGGCTGATGGATGCAAGCCCGCGGGTCAGAGCGCTGAGTTGGGACGAAGTCAGCGGCATTTTGCATGTCGGCGGCACGATCCTGGGCACCAGCAATAGCGCCAACCCGCTGCGCGATGCGGCCACGCTGGCCCAGGTGGGGCGCAACGTCAAGGCGCTGGGACTGGATGTGGTGGTCGCCATCGGCGGCGACGGCACCATGAGTCTGGCCCACGGTCTGGCGCAGGTGGGACTGCAATGCGTGGGCGTGCCCAAGACCATCGATAACGACATTGCCAACTGCGAGCGCAGCTTCGGCTTCGATACGGCCGTGGCCACGGTGACCGAAAGCCTGCGCCGCATCGAGAGCACGGCCATGAGCCACCACCGCGTGATGATCGTCGAGACCATGGGTCGCCACGCGGGCTGGCTGGCGCTGGAGTCCGGCATTGCCGGTGCTGCCGACATCATTTTGCTGCCCGAGATCGATTATGACCTGCAGTCCATCATCAAGGTTTGCCAGGAGCGCGAGCGGCGTCAGCGCTACACCATCATCTGCATCGGCGAGGGGGCCAAGGAAAGCGGCCAGAGCCTGACGGTGCGCGAGCGGATTTCACACAGTCCCGACCCCGTGCGCCTGGGCGGCGTCGGCCATGTGCTGCGCGAGCGCCTGCAACCCCATCTCCAGAGCGAGGTGCGCACCACGGTGCTGGGCCATGTGCAGCGCGGCGGCGATCCGACTCCGTTTGACCGGGTGCTGGCCACGCAGTTCGGCCACCATGCGGCGCAGCTGGTGCTGGGCGGCCGCCTGGGCCATATGGTCACGCTGCAGAACGGCCGCATCGGCAGTGTGGCGATTGCCGATGTGGCCAATACCCAGCGCACCGTGCCGCTGGACAGCCCGCTGCTGACCATGGCGCGCGATATCGGAATTTGCTTCGGCGAGGCCTGAGCTGCGCTAAGGTGTGAGCCTGCGCGCACTTTCGGCGCGCCGGAGAAATTGAGCATGGACCGACATGAAGAGGCCGTGATGCAGCTGCTCACGGCCAACGGTGAGACTTTTGTGGCCCCCAAGTACGAGGTGGCCGATGGCTGGCAATGTCCGGCTTTCGTGGCATTGCGCCCGGCTCGTCGCCAGGTCTATGTGGTCGAGGTATCGGCCTCCGGCTATCCGCTGGCGCTGGTCAACCGTCTCAACGAGCGGGTCGAGAAATGGTATGCGCCGCTGCTGTCGCAGCTGCACGGCCTGGGCATCACGCAGCCTGACTGGGAGATCGCCTGCCTGGTGTTTGTGCGCAGCGATCAGATCGACTGGCTCAAGGAGCGCGTCAAGGACTTGAGCGGCGTGCATGTGCTCGGCCTGGAGCAGGCCAGCAGCCCCTGGGTCTGGGACGATGCGGTCTGGACTGCCGAGATGAAGTTCGACGCGGGAAGCATTCCGCAGCGTGGCGGCAAGGCTGTCGGTCTGACGCATTGATGGCCACCGGAGATTTTCATGAAATTGGCCTTAATCCACTTTTATTAAAGCGATTGATGCTATCGATTTGATAGAGATGCAGGTCCATGAACACCACTCACTTGCAGGTAGGCAGATGACTCTATTTCGAATTCTGATCGCGGCGGCTTTGACAGCCTGCGCCGCTGCCGCCCAGGCTGCAGACTGGCAGATCTGCGATCTCAAGGTGCAGGTGCGAGAAAAGCAAAGCGGTGGCCGTGCGCTGCAGACCCGCGTGCTCGAAGCCAAGGCCAGGGGTGATGCCGAATGTCCGCAACCGGGCACGGCGCTGAGCTTCAGGCCCGAAACGGCGGACTATCAAAGCGAGTTGCCGCGCAAGCAGTGGCCCAGCCCCGGTGCTGCCGTGACGGTACGCTTTCGCTATCTGGACGGGCAATGCAAGAATCGCGGCGCCTGCCGCATCGAGCATTACTCGCCGATGCCGCACTGAATCTTCCATCCGCTGCGTCATGCGCTGCATCGGTCGGCGCTGAAAGCGGCCCGAATTGCCAAGCTGCAGCCCAGAGAGGCTTGCCTGCTCGCCTATGATCGGGGGCTTGGCCCCATATATGCAGGATGCAACCATGACCACCCTAGGAACCCCTCTCTCCCCCAATGCCACCAAAGTCATGCTGCTGGGCAGCGGCGAGCTGGGCAAGGAAGTGCTGATTGCCCTGCAGCGCCTGGGCGTGGAAACCATCGCCGTGGACCGCTATGAAAACGCGCCTGGCCAGCAGGTGGCCCACCATGCGCGCACCATCACCATGAGCGATCCGGCCCAGCTCAAGGCGCTGATCGAAGAGGTCAAACCCGATCTGGTCGTGCCCGAGATAGAAGCCATTGCCACGCCCATGCTGGAAGAGCTGGAGGCAGCAGGCGTCATCACCTGCATTCCCACAGCCCGCGCCGCGCGTCTGACCATGGACCGCGAAGGTATTCGCCGGCTGGCCGCCGAGACCCTGGGCCTGCCCACCAGTCCCTATCGTTTCTGCGACTCCCTGGCCGAGCTGCAAGCCGCGATCGAGGGCAGCGACGGCCAGCCCGCCATCGGCTACCCCTGTGTGGTCAAGCCCGTGATGAGCAGCTCGGGCAAGGGCCAGAGCAAGATCGACGGCCCGGCCGATGTGGCCAAGGCCTGGGATTACGCCATGGCTGGCGGCCGTGTGGCCAAGGGCCGCGTGATCGTCGAAGGCTTTATCGACTTCGATTACGAAATCACCCAGCTGACCGTGCGCGCCAAGGGTGCGGATGGTCAGATCGAAACCCATTTCTGCGACCCCGTGGGCCATGTCCAGCAGGCCGGCGACTATGTGGAAAGCTGGCAGCCCCACCCCATGCACCCTGCCGCGCTGGAGAAGTCGCGCCAGATTGCCAAGGCCGTCACCGACGACCTGAGCGGCCTGGGGCTGTTTGGCGTGGAACTGTTTGTGAAGGGCGAGCAGGTCTGGTTCAGCGAAGTCTCGCCACGCCCTCATGACACAGGCTTGGTGACGCTGTGCACGCAGTGGCAAAGCGAGTTCGAGCTGCATGCCCGCGCGATTCTGGGTCTGCCTGTGGATGCCAGCCTGCGCAACCCCGGTGCCAGTGCCGTGATCTATGGCGGTCAGGATGCCGAAGGCCTGGTGTTTGATGGCGTGGAGCAAGCCCTGGCCGTGCCCGGCACCGATCTGCGCCTCTTCGGCAAGCCCGAGAGCTTTGTCAAGCGCCGCATGGGCGTGGCCCTGGCGCGCGCCAGCGATGTGGAGCAGGCCCGCTTGAATGCCAAGCTGGCTGCCAGCAAGGTCAGGCCGCGTCTGCCTTGAGGGAGTCAAAAAAGGGCTTCTCAGTAAGCCCTTTTGCATGGAGGCCGGGTATCAGCCGCTCTCAGCCCGAGGCAGCGGCGCTGCCGCCAGGCGTGGTGATGGCCACGGCGCAGGCTTCCTCCTGGCTGGTGGCCGGAGTGTTCTCCGTCACCATCGGCATGCCGCCTTTCCAGCGGCGAATGACGCGCTGGAAGATCAGTGAGTTGGGAATCTGCAGCAGATTGGGCATGCCAGCCGGCGCGCTGTCATCCTGCAAGGTGATGTAGAGCATGTTGAGGTCGATCACGCGGCCCTTGGCCCCAGGTTTCTCGGCCGTGTCGAGCACCTCGATATAGTCGCCCAGCCTGAATGGGCCGACGGTGACGATCAGCAGCGCGCAGAACAGGTTGGAGAGCACGCTCCAGGCTGCGAAGAAGGCAACGGCGCCCACGGTGGCAAAGCCGGTGAAAGCCGTCCAGAGAACGGTGGCCGACATGCCCAGGCGCTCCAGAATCGCCAGCACGGCGGCGGCGATGATGATCCAGCGAAACACGCCGCGCAGTGGCATGAGCAGCTCATGAGGCAGGTCATAGGCCTTGCCTGCGCGCGAGATGATGCGCTTGATGAGCCAGTTGATCAGCCAGGCCACCAGGATGATGAGAAAGATCTGAATCCCGGGAATCAGGATTTCAAGCCAGTCCTGCATCCAATCGGGCAGGCGCATTTGAAGACGACGCATAACCAGTCACTCGAGAAAAACGGCAGAGGTCAGTCCCGAAGGACCGACAGGACAATGCGCCAATCCTAGCGTCTCTTGAGCGCAGCGCTGATAAGTGTCGATCGGCAAGGCTGTGCCGCAACGCTGCTTGGTGGACTGCTAGGCGTGACGCGGCGAATCGAAGGCCTGACCGTGCTTGACTACCCGATGCCGCGCGGGGCGCTGGCGGGCTACTACCCGGAGCTCAACCCCCTGCTGCCGCTGGACTACTACGACCGGATCAGCGGCACGCCAACGGCGAAATCCATTCCGGTACGGATGCGCGCGCAGGTCGACGTGTCTGCGTAAGGCCCCGTGCCTACAATTGCTCTTTGTCGCTCAGCACGATGCTGCCATCCAGCAGCACCGGCACCATCTGGGTCCAGCCCTTGGCGTTGTAGTCAAGGCCGACCAGGTACACCCAGCCGCGCGCTGCATCCTCGCCCTGCGCTGCAGCGCCTTCGGTGGTAAACCGCAGCAGGCTAACCTCGGAAACCACGAAGTCATCGCTGGGATAGCGCAGGTGCGCGTGGGCCAGCGCGGCCGCCGTTGCTTGATGCACCGACAGCGGCGGCTCGGCGCGCGCCGGGTCGAAGGCGGGAAGCGTTCGCAACCGCGTCCCGCTTACCTGCCAGCGTTCATGGGTGTCGGCGCCATCGCCGCTGGACAGCACGGTCCATTGGCGTTCGCCTGCCATGACCGGAGGGCTCAGCAACGCGGACAGCAGGAAGGCAGCAGAGGCGATGCGGGCAGACATGAAAAAGCTCCAATGAACGTCATGCATCATGACAGCAGGCAGCAGCGACGGGCGCGTCGTGCGTTGGCTATCATCAGCTCGTGGACATATCCGGACTGCTAGATCTGTCTTTGCTCTATGGTGTCCATCTGCATCTCGAAGCTGAAGAAGCGGTTGCGCCCTTGCGATTTGGCGGCGTACAGGGCTTCGTCGGCTCGCATCAGCATGGATTCGGCGCTGGTGTGCTCGTCGGGAATGCAGGTGGTAATGCCGCCGGAGAGGGTCAGCGGAATATCCTCGGTGGTTCCTGGCGGGCGAACCTTGAGGAACTTGAGCATTTGGCCAAGCGCACGGGCGAATGTCATCGAACCGGAACGCGGGGTATTGGGCAGGATCAGGGCAAATTCTTCACCGCCGTAACGTGCGGCGATGTCGCGCGGGCGCACGCAGACTTCGCGCAGCAGACGCCCGACCTGCTTGAGGCATTCGTCGCCCTGGACATGGCCGTAGTTATCGTTGAAGTGCTTGAAGTGATCAAGGTCGCAAAGCATCAGCGTCAGCGGCCTGCTCTCGCGCCTTGCCGCAGCAATTTCGGCATGCAGCATGCGATCGAGGCCTCGGCGATTGACCAGGCCCGTGAGCGCATCGAGCTCCACCATTTCGTTGAGCTTTTGATTCGCCAGATGCAGCTCCGCAGAGACCGTGACCAAGCGACGGCGCATGTCCAGCAGGCGGCGCATGGCGCGCAGCTTGGCGACCAGCACAATGGGTTTGACGGGTTTGACCAGATAGTCGTCGCCGCCCGCCTCAATACCGCGCCAGACGTCCAGATCGTTGTCCAGGCCGGAGAGAAAGATGATGGGTGTCCACTCGCCGGGCTCGGCCTCGCGCAGCTGGCGCGCGACCCAGTAGCCGTCTTCGCCGGGCAGGCGGATGTCCAGCAGCACCAGGTCGGGCCTTTCGCTGCGAAACAGTGCCAGCGCGGTGCGGCCGTTTTCGGCTTCCAGCACCTGGGTCACGCCGGCCTGGCGAAGTTCCGTCACCAGAGCAGCGCGCATGACGGCCTGATCCTCGACGACCAGCACGGAGAACGGCGTCGCGGAATCGGGCGACGAGAACCGTGCACCGCTGGATTCGATGGCAGACAAAGCTGATGCAGAAGATGGCAGAGCTGTCATGGGAGGAAGATCAGGGGCGGACGCATCTGTAGTTCAGGCATGTTCCGGGGAAATATATGGTTACTTTATACGCCGGTTTCGAGCAACAGGCTTTGCGAATGGTCACGGAGATACTCAGGCCAATTCCAGAGTGGAGTGCGCCTTGCTGCTTTCATCGTGCCAGATGACAAAAGTCTGGGCCGCTGAGCACAGCGTCGTCGCGCCCAGCTGATCGATGAAGCGGCAGGCCGCGAACCGTGCCGATTTGGCCTCATAGTCGGACACCCACTGCTGGCGTGCAGCCCGGTGGGCCTCAGGCAGGGGCCAGCGTCTTTCCTGGGTGGACAGGCTGCTCAAGCCCATGCGCCAGGGCTTGCCGCTGACGCGGGCGCGAAAGCACTGCTGCTGATGGCACAGCATGGCATACAGCGGGTCGACCTCAAGCCGCTGGAAAAGTGTCTGCACCTCGGGGGAAGATGGGCTGAATGTGGCGTGGGTGACGATGACGCGCAAGCCCTTGGGCGTTTCGTAGACGCGCAGGCCCCAGTCGGGATGGTCGGCGCAGAAGGCCTGAACCCTTGCCAGCGCGATTTCGGCAGGCGGTGGCTGCCGGGCCTGGCTGCGCTGCGCCTGGCGGGACTGCAGCCATTGCTTCAGGCCCGACCAGAAGACCAGGCCGATGCTGGCCAGCAGCAGCATCAACAGTGCCGCCCCCAGACTCCAGGTCAGCGGGGTCACCCACAGCCAGGGCAGGGCCAGGGCCAGCAGCAGCGACGAGATGAGAGGAAATCGGGCGGGCTTTTTCTGAAGCGGAAAGTCGATGTCGGCAATGGCCACGTTCTCCGTATTCAGGCAATGTGCGCCATAGCTGTTGCGGGTCATGACGGATTCATCACGCCGCTCCAGCACCTCTTCGCGAATGGGCGTGCCGCCTTCCAGCCCGTATTCACCACGCCACTCCATGCGCTCGAACCCCGCATCGAGGTGGCGTTGCGTGGGGGCGGCCAGCACGGCGTCCAGCGCTTGCTGGGCTCGTTGCTGCGCATGGTTATCTGCTTCCTGCTGGCTGTGGTCGGACCAGCCCCAACGCTGGACGGTCGCGCCGTGGCGTTGGCCGGTTGCATGGCGCAGCCGCGCTTGCGCCCAGTATTGAGGGATATGCATGGTGGGCCAGTATAGCCATGGGGCTGATGCCACAGTCGCTGGCCAGATGGCCGACGGCGATTGGATGAGCTTGCGCCGGGCTTTGGCTTGCGTGGCTGAGCACGCCCTCAGGCTTGAATGGGTGCGAATGGCAGGTATTCGATCTGCGTGCCACGCACGACGATCGCCGTCGACTCGGGCACCTGTGCCCAGGCCTGCGGCAGATCGACCAGCGGTTCGGACACGATCAAATACGCATCGTCACCAACGGCCGCGATGCGCGGGTCGTCGGGGTAAAGCGCGTGAAGATGCTTGAAGGAGGTGCTGTGATAGAGCGAGCGCGGCGACTGGCCTTCGCTCGCGTAGCGCACGGCCACCAGTTGCTCGCCATCGCTGGCACACACGGTCATGCTCAGCGGGTGAGCGATCCCATGCCTGCGCGCCGTGGCCTCGACAAAACCCGCCATGCGCGCGATGGCCGGCGCAGGACTGTGCTCCAGCCCGAAACTCATGGCCAGAAGGAACATGGTCTCCGAGTCCGTCGAGCCTTCCAGCGAGGTGAAGAACTGCGGATCGATGGCCATGAGCAGATCGCGCCGTACCAGGGGAAAGTCCTCGATCATGCCGTTGTGCATGAACATCCAGCGCCGGTGGCGGAAGGGATGGCAGTTGGTCTCCTGCACCGGCGTATGCGTTGCCGCGCGAACATGCGCAAGAAACATGGGCGTCGACACGGCGCGCGACAGCTCGCGCAGGTTGTGATCGTGCCAGGCCGGCTGGGTGCTGCGATAGCGAAAAGGCATGTCGCGCGGGTGCTGGTACCAGCCCAGTCCGAAGCCATCGCCATTGGTCGTCGTCGCTCCAAATCTCGAATGCAGGCTTTGGTCGATCAGCGAATGGCGTGCGTGGAACAGCATTGTTTCCAGGGAAACAGGATTGCCGGTATAGGCCAGCCAACGACACATGGCGCTCTCCTTGTGGACATGGAACCGAGGATTCATCCTATCGGCACCAGGCACCACCGGGGCAATACCGGTTTTTTGCTGATTTTTTAATAGCTAGTAGCGCTTGCTCTGCTTTGCTTTCAGTAATGAAAGTATCTGAAAACCAAGGCAGTCAAGCGCTAAAAGCTATCAATTTCAGACTTACTGCTCGCGGCGCAGGGCCGGGAACAGAATCACGTCACGGATGCTGGCGCTGTCGGTCAGCAGCATCATGAAGCGGTCGATACCGATGCCGCAGCCGCCGGTGGGGGGCATGCCGTACTCGAGGGCGCGCACAAAGTCGTGGTCGAAGTACATGGCTTCGTCGTCGCCGCCGTCCTTGGCTTCCACCTGGGCATTGAAGCGGGCAGCCTGGTCTTCGGCGTCATTGAGCTCGGAGAAGCCGTTGCCGAATTCGCGGCCGGTGATGTAGAGCTCGAAGCGCTCGGTCACTTCGGGACGCTCGTCGTTGGCACGCGCCAGCGGAGAGATCTCGGTGGGGTGCTCCATGATGAAGGTGGGGTTCCACAGCTTCTCTTCCACCACCTCTTCGAAGTACAGCACCTGCAGGCTGGCCAGGGTGCGGGTGGACAGCTTGTCCTTGTCTTCCTTCATGCCCAGCTTCTTCAGGGCATTGGTCAGCCATTCGCGGTTGGCCACGTTGTCGCCAGCTTCGGTGTACTTGACGATGGCTTCGGGGATGGTCAGGCGCTCGAAGGGCTTGGCCAGATCCACGGGCTTGCCGCCGTAGCTCAACTCCAGCGTGCCCACGGCCTTGATGGCCGCGTCGCGGATCAGCTTTTCGGTGTAGTCCATCAGGTCCTGGTAGTTCCAGTAGGCCGCGTAGAACTCCATCATGGTGAACTCGGGGTTGTGGCGCACCGAGATGCCTTCGTTGCGGAAGTTGCGGTTGATCTCGAACACGCGCTCGAAGCCGCCGACGATCAGGCGCTTGAGATACAGCTCGGGCGCGATGCGCAGGTACATCTCCTGATCCAGCGCGTTGTGGTGGGTGATGAAGGGCTTGGCATTGGCACCGCCGGGGATGGGGTGCAGCATGGGGGTCTCGACTTCCAGGAAGCCGTGCTCGACCATGAAGTCGCGGATGCCGGCCACCGCCTTGCTGCGCGCCACGAAGCGCTTGCGCGCTTCTTCGTCGGTCATCAGGTCCACATAGCGCTGGCGCACCTTCTGCTCCAGGTCGGCCATGCCGTGGAACTTGTCGGGCATGGGGCGCAGGCTCTTGGTGAGCAGGCGGATTTTCGCGGCCTTGATCGACAGCTCGCCGGTCTTGGTCTTCATCAGCTGACCTTCGACAGCGATGATGTCGCCCAGATCCCACTTCTTGAAGTCGGCATAGACCTCTTCGCCCACGGCATCGCGGGTGACATAGGCCTGGATGCGGCCCGTGGCGTCCTGCACGGTGGCAAAGCTGGCCTTGCCCATCACGCGCTTGAGCATCATGCGGCCCGCCACGCTGACAGCCACGGCAGCGGCGTCCAGGGCTTCGGCATCCTTGTCGCCGTGCTCGGCGATCAGGGCAGCTGCGCGATGCTCGGGCTTGAAGTCGTTGGGGAAAGCGACGCCGCCATGGGCCTTGGAAGACTCGCGCAGGGCTTTGAGTTTTTCGCGGCGCTCGGCGATGAGTTTGTTTTCGTCCTGAGGGGCGGTGTTTTCTACCGCAGAAGAGGTGTTTTGTTCAGTCATGAAAAGAGAGCGCCAGCGACAAGCGCCGGATGGAGGCCAGAAACAAGGGGCAGCAAAGATGGCTGCTGCCCGAAACCGGTGATTTTAAGTTTTTTGCCGAAGCAGCGGTAGGCGGGCGGGCAAAGCGCTGACGGGCGCTGCGGTATGCGGCCTCAATGGCTCGGGCCGCAGCCAACAATGTCAGTTTTATGCTATTGAAAAAGTAGCTTTGATCGATTGTCAGCAAAGGGATTCAGGCGATTACAGGCGATTTCAGGCATCGTCCTGCGGGGCCGATCCGGTAATGCCGCTTTGCTCCAGCACATCGGCGATCAGCTCCAGCCGCAGCAGCGGGGCATCCAGCGTCATCAGCTGCTGCTTGATCCGCAGCGCCAGGGGCAGCATCTCGGCCCAGCGATTGGCCACCCAGGCGCAGTCGTGCATCTGCGCCGGTGTGGGCAGCTGGGCGTGATCGGGGTCGTGGTCGTGCAGGTTCAGCAAGGCCTGAGCCAGCGCATAGGAGGTGCTGAGCAAATGCTTGGGAACGGTGACCTTGGGGTCATCGGGCAGCATGGTGACATCGGCCACCCACAGGCCATGCGGCAGTTGCCAGCAGCGCTGGATGTGAAAGCGCTGGGCGCCCCGGCATTGCAGATGCATCAGCCCGGGCTGGGGCGAATTGAGCTGGGCAATACGGGCCAGCACGCCTTCGGAGTGCAGGCGCTCGGTCTGGGCGCCTGCCTTGCGCACTTCCTGACCCGCCTGCAGCGCCACCACGCCGAAAGGAGCGTCGGCATGCTGGCATCTGCGGATCATGTCCAGATAACGCACCTCAAAGACCTGCAGACTCAACAGGCCTTCAGGAAACAGCACCGTGTTCAGCGGGAACAGGGGCAGGGAATGCAGACTTTGCGTATCGGTCATGATGCCCGGCTATCATCCCATGAATAGGTGAGTTGCTCACTGTTTTCTGAATTGGGTCACATGCTGTTTGAAATCGTTTTGTTTCTGCTGGATGTCGTCGTCGGGTTGATCAGCGGGGCCTGCCTGCTGCGCATGTACATGCAGGCGCAACGTGTGCCGTTTGGCAATCCCGTGGGGCAGCTGGTCTTTGCGCTGAGCGACTGGATCGTCATGCCGTTGCGCAAGGTCGTTCCGGCCAAGGGCCGCTGGGACAAGTCCAGCCTGATTGCTGCCTTGCTGCTGCAACTGGCGCAGGTGCTGCTGATCTGGCTGCTGCTCGGTGCCAAGGGATCGGTGCTGGCGCTGCCATGGCTGGCTTTTTGCGGACTGGTCAAGGTCATCCTGTCCGGCATGATGGGCATCTTGCTGATCTACGCCATCCTGTCCTGGGTTCAGCCCTATTCCCCCATCTATGGCGTGCTGCAGCGCCTGGCCGATCCGCTGGTGGCACCGATACGCAAGGTGGTGCCCCTGATAGGCAATGTGGACTTTTCGGCGCTGATTGCCCTGATCGGCCTGCAGGTGCTGCTGATGGTGCTCAACTATGTCCAGGCTGGCGGCCTGTCCATGATTGCCGGTGTGCGCTAGGGGCGCTTCCCGGGCCGGCAAAGCTGCGCCGCCTTGAGGTTGGCGGATGAAACCTCGTCAATTCCAGAGCCTGCTCCGAGGTGCTTTGTGAATGTCCCGAGGCATGAAAGCCGACAAAAAAGGCTGACGCAGATGAATGCTGCGTCAGCCTTTTTGCTTGGGGTCGGCCGGTGCTTATTCCACGGCGTCCGCAGGCAGGCGTTGCAGCATGGCCAGAGAGCTGGAGATGCGATCACGCAGCTCGCGGCGGTCGACGATCATGTCCACGGCGCCCTTGTCCTGCAGGAATTCGGCGCGCTGGAAGCCCTCGGGCAGCTTCACACGCACGGTGGTTTCGATCACGCGAGGGCCGGCAAAGCCGATCAGGGCCTTGGGCTCGGCGATCACGATGTCGCCCACGAAGGCGAAGCCGGCGGACACACCGCCCATGGTCGGGTCGGTCAGCACGGAGATATAGGGCAGGCCCTTCTTGGCCAGACGTGTCAGCGCAGCATTGGTCTTGGCCATTTGCATCAGCGACAGCAGGCCTTCCTGCATGCGGGCACCGCCGGTGGCGGTGAAGCAGATGAAGGGCACTTTCTGCTCGATGGCGGTTTCCACGCCGCGCACAAAGCGTTCGCCGACCACGGAGCCCATGGAGCCGCCCATGAAGTCGAACTCGAAGCAGGCCACGACCACATTGATGCTCTTGACGGAGCCGCCCATGACGATCAGTGCGTCGGTCTCGCCGGTGTTCTCCAGCGCTTCCTTCAGACGCTCTGGGTACTTGCGGCTGTCCTTGAATTTCAGCGGGTCGACAGGAATGACTTCCTGGGCCAGTTCATAGCGGCCTTCGGCGTCGAGGAAATGGTTCAGACGCGCACGCGCACCGATGCGGTGGTGGTGGCCGCAGGTCGGGCAGACGTTCTGGTTCTTTTCCAGATCGGTCTTGTACAGAACGGTTTCGCAGCTGGGGCACTTGATCCACAGACCTTCGGGAATCTGCTGGTGGCGTTCCGTCGGATTGGTCTGCTGGATTTTTGCAGGCAGAAGTTTTTCAAGCCAGGACATGGTTATTTCCTTTTCAGTTTCCACTGCACTGCGCGCCACCCGCAACCCATGAGAGCGGCGCGGCGCAGGCACTGGCGCAATCCCGGTCAGGGACAGCGAGCAAGGGCCGCCCCGCTGCGAGGCTGTCGTCCCCCTTCAAGGGGGAAGCGGCAAAGCCGCTCAGGGGGTGGCTGATTTCAGGGCTGCATTATGCGTCGAGAGCCTTTCGCACACCACGCAGAAAGTCTATTGCCAAAGGCACGATCTTCTCGTGGGGCTGGTTGTCGAGCAGGTCAATGATGCGGCTGCCGATGATGACGGCATCGGCCACCTGGCCCACGGTCTGTGCGGTCTGGGCATCGCGAATGCCGAAACCCACGCCCACGGGAACGCTGACATGCTGGCGAATGCGCGGCAGCATGGCCTCCACGGCCGAGGTGTCCAGAGCGCCCGAACCGGTCACGCCCTTGAGCGAGACATAGTAGACGTAGCCGCTGGCCACGCGGGCCACCTGTTGCATGCGCTCGTCCGTGCTGGTGGGCGCCAGCAGGAAGATCAGGTCCATGTCGCGGGCCTTGAGCTTGGCGGCGAACTCCTCGCATTCCTCGGGCGGATAGTCCACGATCAGCACGCCATCGACGCCGGCTGCGGCGGCATGGTTGACGAAGGCATCTTCGCCATGGATCTGGTCGTAGCGCTCCAAGGGGTTGGCATAGCCCATGAGGACCACGGGCGTGGTCTGGTCCTTTTTGCGGAACTCGGCCACATAGGCCAGCACCTGGCTCAGACCCACGCCGTTGGCGATGGCCTTGTCGCCTGCGCGCTGGATGGTGGGGCCGTCGGCCATGGGGTCGGAGAAGGGCACGCCCAGCTCGATCACGTCGGCACCGGCTTCCACCATGCCGTGCATGAGGGGCGGGGTGATGGCGGCAAACGGGAATCCTGCAGTCACATAGGGAATCAAGGCCTTGCGGCCTTCTTCCTTGAGCTTGCTGAAAGTGGCGGTGATTCGACTCATAACTTGTTGCCCCCTGAGGCAGCCTTGGCTGCATCATGTCCGGGAGCGCCCTTGACGGTGAGACCGCGCATGGAGGGGCGGTCGAAGTATTCGGCACCCGACAGGTCGGCCACGGTGCCGATGTCCTTGTCGCCGCGGCCGGAGAGGTTGACGAGAATGGACTGCTCGGCGCGCATGGTCTTGGCCAGCTTCATGGCATAGGCCACGGCGTGGCTGGACTCCAGGGCCGGGATGATGCCTTCGGCGCGGCACAGGTAGTGGAAGGCGTCCAGCGCTTCCTGGTCGGTGATGCCCACGTACTGGGCGCGGCCGATTTCCTGCAGCCAGGCATGTTCGGGGCCTACGCCGGGGTAATCCAGGCCGGCGCTCACCGAGTGAGTCTCTGTGATCTGGCCGTTTTCATCCTGCAGGATGAAGGTGCGGTTGCCGTGCAGCACGCCCGAGCTGCCTTTTTGCAGCGAGGCCGAGTGCTTGCCGGATTCCAGGCCTTCGCCAGCCGCTTCCACGCCGAACAGCTGGGTGTCTTCGTAGGGGATATAGGGGTAGAAGATGCCCATGGCATTGCTGCCGCCGCCCACGCAGGCAACCACCGCGTCGGGCTGCTTGTCGGCGCCCAGGAACTCTGGCATCTGCGTCAGGCATTCGTCGCCGATGACCTTCTGGAAGTCGCGCACCATCATGGGGTAGGGGTGGGGGCCGGCCACGGTACCGATGATGTAGAAGGTGTTGTCCACATTGGCCACCCAGTCGCGCATGGCTTCGTTGAGCGCGTCCTTCAGGGTCTTGCTGCCGGACTCGACAGGCACCACGGTCGCACCCAGCAGCTTCATGCGGTAGACATTGGGGCTTTGGCGCTTCACGTCCTCGGCACCCATGTAGACGATGCACTCGAGGCCGTAACGCGCGCAGATGGTGGCCGTGGCCACGCCGTGCTGGCCGGCACCCGTCTCGGCAATGATGCGCGGCTTGCCCATGCGCTTGGCGAGCATGGCCTGGCCGATCACATTGTTGATCTTGTGCGCGCCTGTGTGGTTGAGGTCCTCGCGCTTCAGATAGATCTGCGCACCGCCCATTTCACGGCTCATGCGCGAGGCGTGATAGACGGGCGAGGGGCGGCCTACATAGTGGGCCAGCTCGGACTGGAATTCGGCGACGAATTCGGGGTCGTTCTGATACCTTGCGTAGGCCTCACGCAGCTCGGTGAGGGCGTGAGTCAGGGTTTCGCTGGCGAAGCTGCCGCCGTAGCGGCCGAAATGGCCGTGGACGTCGGGATACTGGTATTCAAACATGTGTCAGTCTGCAAAATTTGGGCATCAGCTGCGCGTACGGCAGCAATGAAGCGATGAATCTTGTGGGCATCCTTGATGCCTTTGAGAGGCTTGCCGTCGGGACCTTCGGCCTCGACTCCAGAGCTCACATCAACGGCCAGAGACAACCCGCGAGGGCGCACTTGCAAGATGCCATCGGTCACGTTTGCAGGCGTGAGTCCACCAGACAAAACGAGGTGAGAGTTGACGCTTGTTGGCAGAAGTGACCAATTGAATGCCTTGCCGCCGCCACCATAACCATCGACATGGGCGTCGAGCAGGATGGCTTGGGCCTTTGAATAACGTTGGGCATATTCTACGAGGTCAAACTGGGCCGCATCGTCTCCAAGGGGTATGCGCGCCGCGCGCAACCAGGGCTGCACGCCCCGGGTGGCGGCCTCGCAATCCGCTGCCGTTTCATCGCCATGAAATTGCACGCAGGCGTTTGATATTCGGTCGCAGGCTGCTATCACATTGGTAGCTGTTTCATTCACAAAGAGCAAAACAGGTGTGACAAAGGGCGGCAGTCGCCGAGCCAGCTCGGCCGCGCGTTGCAGCGTCACGGCGCGCGGGCTTGGTGCATAGAGCACAAAGCCGACGGCATCGGCTCCGGCGGCCACTGCAGCGTCGACATCCTGCTCGCGGGTCAGGCCGCAGATTTTGATGCGGGTGCGGGGGGCAATGGAAGACATGGCAAGTCTCTGGCGTTGCAGCAATCGATGGTGCTTGGCCGCTCAGGGCAGCCAGGCAAACGGGGGAGTGTCTACAGGCAGGCCCCAGCGTGTATCGTAAATGGGGCCGAGAAAGTACAGCCCGTCAGGGGAGAAGGTGGGGGCTGCCACCTCGCGCGAGCGTGCCTCCAGCACCTGCTGCATCCACTCCACGGGCTTGGAGCCCTGGCCCACGTAGATCAGGCAACCCATGATGTTGCGGATCATGTGGTGCAAAAAGGCGCTGCCCTCGAACTCGAAGCGCCAGTAGCCGCATTCCATCTGCGCGTCGCGCATGGGCGCCTGTCCTGCGGGGCGGTAGTGGATGTCGATGCGGCGCAGGGTCTTGACCGGGCTCTTGGCCTGGCAGCCTGCGGCGCGAAAGGACGAAAAATCATGCTCGCCCAGCAACAGATCGGCGGCTGCGCGCATGCGCTGCGCATCCAGAGCCTGAAACACCCAGCCCACCCGGCCCTGGTCAACGCTGGGGCGCACGGGCGATTGCAGCAGAACATAGGCATAGCGGCGTGCGGTGGCGCAGGCCCGGGAATGGAAGCCATCCGGGCCGTCAGCGACCTCGGCCGCCCATTGCACGGCGATGTCCTTGGGCAAGAAGGTGTTGGTGCCTCGTACCCAGGAGTTGGGCGCGCGCTGCAACTCGGTGTCAAAGTGCACGACCTGCATCAGGCCGTGCACACCGGAATCGGTGCGACCGGCGCAGATGGTGGAGACTTCTTGAGTAGCAAAGCGGCCCAGGGCCGCTTCGAGTTTGTCTTGTACGGTGTTGCCATCGGGCTGGCTTTGCCAGCCGCGATAGGCCTGACCGTTGTAGCTGACGCCAAGAGCTATGCGCATGGCATGGCTCCCGGCGCGGGGTCTGAATGCATCAAATCAATCAACCAATCTGAGAGAGAAGGCTGTGGGCCTTGGCCTTGAGATCGCCATGGGCTTCGGCGATCACTTCCTCGATCAGTGTACGCGCACCGTCGCTGTCGCCGATGGCATTGAACTCTTCGGCCAGGGCCAGCTTGGTGGCCAGCGGGTCTTCGGGTTCGGAGGGGGCTGGCACGGCATCGATCGGCGTGGCGATATCGGATGTGCCCAGATCCAGCGACAGGCCGCTGAGGTCGAAAGTTACCTCGGGTTGTGCAGGAGCGGTGGCGGCGGGGCTGTCGCTCTCCTGGGCTGGCTGCTGCAGGGTCAGGGCTTCGGCACCTTGCACTTCGTCCAGTGTCTCCAGGCTGGAGGATAGGTTCAGCGGTGCTGTTTCCAGTCCGCCGTCCGGCTCGGGCGGTGTCTGCAAAGGCAGGGTGAAGCTGTCGAGGTCGAACTCGAGCGCATTCAGAGAGTTTTGCTCGGCGGGCGCGGGAGCTGCGACTGGGGCCGGAGCTTGAGATGCCGTGGCGGGCAGGCTGAACGAGGCCAGATCATCGAGATCCAGGCTCAGGCCATTGTCTGCGGTTGCAACTGCCGGCTCTGCGGAAGGGGCCGCAGGAGTGTCCCACTGTGCCAGTGCTGCGAAGTCCTGTTCGTTGGGCAAGGAGACGGGTTCAGAGGCCACAGGCGCTGCGCTGGCCGCAGTGTCGGGCAGGCCTGCTGGCAGTTCCAGATCCATGTCGAAGTCCAGGCCGGCGGGCTCCGTGGGAGGACCTTCGCGGCTGGCCGCGGCTTCGGCGGCCTGTGCAGCAGCCAATGCCGAGCCGAAGCCCAAGGCGGCGCCCACGCCGCCTTGCAAGGCGGTCGATGGAGCGGTGGGGTTGAAGGTGTTGGGTGCAGCCGCTGCGCCTGCTTGGGGCTGGGGGGCGCCGCCCATCTGGTAGGTCAGATTTTCCGGATCCAGGATACGGCCCTGATCGGCCAGTCGCTGCCATTCGGGGCCCTTGCCCTGGGTCAGGGCAAAGACGTTGTTGGCCACTGATGCGTAGGCCATGCGGTCATGGCGCTTGGCATAGATTTCAGCCAGCTTCTGGTGCAGCACCAGACGGTTGGGGTCGGTGCGCAGCGCTTCCTTGAGAATTTCCTCTGCCTGCAGGTCGCGGCCGTAGGCCAGGTACACATCGGCTTCGGCCAGCGGGTCCACATCGCCGGCGTCGAGCTGGCTGGGAGAGTACTGCATGGACTGGCCCGACATCTGGCTGCTGCTGGTCGTGGTGTCCACGCGCTGGCCGCCGCTGGCGCCGAAGAAGGAGTCCGCCGACAGCTGGCTGTCACCCAGCATGCTGTCCGCGCCTGCCGCAGCGGCTTTGCGACGCTGGGACACACGGTAGCCGCCATAGCCCAGAAGCAGGGCCAGCAGTGCTGCACCAGCCAGCGGGATGGTCGGGTCTTCCATCAGGCTGTCGATAAAGCTGGGCTCCTCGGGAATGGGGGCCGGTGCCGCCACAGGCTTGGGCGGTGCCGGTGCCGGTGCCGGCGCGGCAGGCTCGGCTGCGGCCTGTGCCGGTTCGCCTTCGGCCGGAGCAGGTGCAGGCGTGGTGTCGCCTGGCTTGCCGGCATCGGCTGCCGCAGCCTCGGGTGTGGCTGGGGTAGCAGGCGTTGCAGCCGCATCAGCAGCCGCGGCGGGGGCGGGCGCTGCTGCAGTGGCGGTGCTGGCTGCGGGCACTGTGACTGTGGGGCTTGCCGCTGGCGCAGCGGCAGCCGGGGTGCCTGCTGCGGGAGCGGCAGCCGTACCTGCGGGCTTGGTGGCTGCCGCAATCTGGCTCAGCTCGGCCATATTGCGTTTGAGCTCATCGGCGCGGGCAGATTGGTCTGCGGCCTGTTTTTGCTGGGCCACTTGCTCATCGGCGGCCACGCCCTTGACGGAGCCCTTGGACAGGGTCAGCTTGTCGGGAGCTGCGGTGGCGGCCTTGGCATCTGCGACATGGGCCTGAACCTGGCCGGACGCGCTGCGGGATGCTGCTTCCACAGGGGCCACAGGCGCCACGCCAGCCAGTTGACGGCGGAACTGGTTGAAATCCTTAGACTGGGCCGCCATGATCTGGCGTGCTTCCTTGGCCGAGGTGGCCTGGGCGGCTGCCTGATCGGGCAACTGGATTACCGCGCCGCTGCGCATGCGGTTGATATTGCCATTGACAAAGGCCTGTGGGTTGCTGCGCAGCATGGCGACCAGCATCTGATCGAGCGAGACGCCTGCTGGTTTGTGCGCCGCAGCAATGCGACCTGCGGTGTCGCCTGTCCTGACGCGAACTTCATCACCGCTGCCAGCCGGCGCTGCAGTGCCAGCCTGGCGCTTTTGCTGAGGCTTGGTTGCCGCTTCATCGTGATCGCGGTCATTGCGCAGGTCCCGACCGGCCATGTTGACGGAGCCGGGCGCCGGGCGTGTAGTCACGGCGGGACGTACAGGCGCAGGTGCAGGCGCAGGCACCACGGCAGGCGTGGCCTGGGCGGCGGTCGTGGGCGTCGGGGCCGGGCGGCGCGTTGCAGGGGGGTCGAGCAGCAAGGTGTAGTTGCGCTGCAGCTTGCCCGATGCCCAGTTGGCATCGATTACCAGGTCGACAAAGGGATCATTGACCGGCTGAAAGCTGCTGAGCTTGAGCACGGCCGAGCCATTGGCGCGTTTTTGCACCTGCACGCGCACCGAGTTGGCCGTGCCTGTGAATTCCATGCCCTGGGCGCGGAATGCTGCTGGCGATGCGATAGCGGCCTGCAGGCTGTCGGCCTCGGCAGCGCTGAGTTGAGGGATCTCGACCTCGGCACGCAAGGGCTCGCCCAGAGCCGACTGCACCGTGATGCGGCCCAGTGCCAATGCCCATGCATCGGTGGCCGGCAGGCTTGACAGTGCGAGGGAGGCTGCGGCGAGCGCAGAAAGTTTCCAGCGTTGCATAGGGCTCAGACTTGATTCGTGCAGCCTACAGCCCTCTTGTTCTTGATCGGGTTTGTGGCTGCGGTGCACATAAAAATTGGAAATTCCAGCACGCGGCAAAGGTCTCTCGGCCCGGCGGACACAGTTTGCATTGTCAACGACGCTATTGCAATGTGAGCAATTGCAGGGTCGGCAAGGCTCTCAATTGTTGTCGATTGGCAACGAGCTGAAACCTAATGTAGGTTTGCTGACGGTTTGCATTCGCCCGGATAGGTGGGCAATTGTCGCCCAAGCCCGGAGTCTGGGAAGCAAAAAAGCGCCGCTCATCACGCGGATGAGCGGCGCTTTGCTGCGCTGGATCAAGCCCGCTGCGGGCTTGGTGGCGCAGATCAGGCAGCCAGCAGGATGCGCAGCATGCGGCGCAGCGGCTCGGCAGCGCCCCACAGCAGCTGGTCGCCGATCACGAAGGCCGAAACGTACTCAGGGCCCATATTGAGCTTGCGAACGCGGCCCACGGCAACGTCAAGGCCGCCTGTGGTCGCTGCGGGAGTCAGCTCCTTGACGGTCAGGGCGCGCTCGTTGGCCACGAACTTGACCCAGGGGTTGCCGCCCTTGATCAGAGCTTCGATCTCTTGCAGGGGCAGGTCCTTCTTGAGCTTCAGGGTCAGGGCCAGGGAGTGGCAGCGCATGGCGCCAATGCGCACGCACAGGCCGTCCACGGGGATGGTGGCTTCGGTGCCGAGAATCTTGTTGACCTCGGCCTGGCCCTTCCATTCTTCCTTGGACTGGCCGTTGGGCAGCTGCGCGTCGATCCAGGGGATCAGGCCGCCGGCCAGAGGCGCGCCGAAGAATTCGGTGGGCACATCTTCGCGGATGGTCTGGGCTACCTTGCGGTCGATTTCCAGAATCGCCGAAGCAGGGGTTGCCAGCTCGTCGGCGACGGCGGCGTGCACCACGCCCATGCCCTTGAGCAGCTCGCGCATATGGTTGGCGCCACCGCCCGATGCGGCCTGGTAGGTCATGGAGGAGACCCATTCCACCAGACCGGCCTTGAACAGACCGCCCAGACCCATCAGCAGGATGGAGTTGGTGCAGTTGCCACCGATCCAGTTCTTGCCGCCGGCGGCCAGCTTTTGCTGGATCAGGTCGTCGTTGACGGGGTCGAGCACGATGACGGCGTCGCTCTCCATGCGCAGCGAGGAGGCGGCGTCAATCCAGTGGCCACTCCAGCCGGCAGCGCGGATCTTGGGGAAGACTTCCTTGGTGTAGTCGCCGCCCTGGCAGGTGATGATGATGTCGCACTTGGACAGCTCGGCGATGTCGTTGGCGTCCTTCAGCTCGGTGTGCACGGTGGCCATGGCAGGAGCCTTGCCGCCGGCATTGGAGGTGGAGAAGAACACGGGCTCGATCAGCGCGAAGTCGCCTTCGGCCTGCATACGATCCATCAGCACGGAGCCGACCATGCCGCGCCAGCCCACCAAACCTACCAATTGCTTGCTCATTTGAAACGCCCTTTCAGTTTTGAAAACAGTAGCTTGAGACTGATTCGTCCGGCTCGTCAGGGCCGGAGGGGGCGCGCGACGAACCGGGCTGGGTCAGCCTGTAATCGTCTTAATCGTGATTGCGCGCGCATTCACACCGGCAAGCTTTGCGGGTGTGACGATCTCGGGAGCGAAGGTGCGTGCGGCAAACATAAGAGTTGTCATTCTAGCGACTAGAGCACAAGCTTGAAGAACTAAAAGCGCTTGAAACTCTAGTCAAAACGTCGAAATAAGTGATTTATTTTTGACGTTTTGTTTGTTTGATGCCGAAAAATGCGTCAAGCCCAAGCCACCGCCTTGCGGCAGTGGCGGGGTATCAGCAGCTTCCAGGCCTGGATCGTAATGACGCTCTCAGACGCCGGCCAGGGCCTTGACCACGGCATCGCCCATTTCACGGGTGCTGACCTTGGTCGTGCCTTCGCTGTAGATGTCGGCGGTGCGCAGGCCGTCGGCCAGCACCTTTTGCACGGCGGCTTCGATCTTCAGGGCGGCTGCTTCCTGGCCCAGGCTGAAGCGCAGCATCATGGCGGCCGAGAGGATGGTGGCCAGAGGATTGGCAATGCCCTTGCCGGCGATATCGGGGGCCGAGCCGTGGCTGGGCTCGTACAGGCCTTGCTTCTTGTCGTTCAGGCTGGCGCTGGGCAGCATGCCGATGGAGCCGGTCAGCATGGAGGCTTCGTCGGAGAGGATGTCGCCGAACATATTGCCGGTGACCACCACGTCGAAGCGCTTGGGCTCCTTGACCAGCTGCATGGCGGCGTTGTCCACGTACATGTGGTCCAGCGCCACATCGGGGTACTGCTTGGCGACTTCGGTGACCACGTCCTTCCACAGCTGGAAGGTTTCCAGCACATTGGCCTTGTCCACGCTGGTCACGCGCTTGCTGCGCTTTTGGGCAGCCTGGAAGGCGACATGGGCGATGCGCTCGATCTCGGGACGGGTGTAGCGCATGGTGTCGAAGGCTTCCTCGGCACCGGGGAAGTGACCATCGGGAGCCACACGGCGGCCGCGTGGCTGGCCGAAGTAGATGTCGCCGGTCAGCTCGCGGATGATCAGGATGTCCAGGCCCGCCACCAGCTCGGGCTTGAGGCTGGAGGCGTGGGTCAGTTCCTTGTAGCAGATGGCGGGACGGAAGTTGGCGAACAGGCCCAGGGCCTTGCGCAGGCCGAGGATGGCCTGCTCGGGACGCAGGGGGCGGTCCAGTGTGTCGTACTTCCAGTCGCCCACGGCACCGAACAGAATCGCGTCGGCTTCCTGGGCCAGCTTCAGCGTGGCGGGGGGCAGGGGGTGGCCGGCAGCTTCGTAGCCGGCGCCGCCCACGGGAGCGGTTTCCATCTCCAGACCCAGATTCAGGGCCTCAAGCACCTTGACGGCTTCCGCGACGATTTCGGGACCGATGCCATCACCGGGCAAAACTGCAATCTTCATGATGTTCCTTTGATTAATTTGATAGCTGTCAGCGCTCGTTATTCATAGATTTCAGATTGAATTAATGCTGATATGTATGAATAGAAGGCGCAAGCAGCTCATTTATGGGTAGCAACCTAAAAACAAGCACGCCCCAAACAAGGGGCATCAAGCAAGGGCCTGGGCGGCCCCGCCGCCCCGCAGCGAAGATGCCGTCCCCCTTCCGATGCAACGCATCGAGAAAGGGGGAAGCCGCGGGGCCGCCTAGGCAAAGCGGCTCAGGGGGTTATTTCTGCAAGAGCGTATGCGCCAGCCAGGGCTTTTGCGCCAGGCGCTCGGCTTCGAAGGCCTTGATCTTGTCGGCATGGCGCATGGTCAGGCCGATGTCGTCAAAGCCGTTGAGCAGGCAGTACTTGCGAAAGGCGATGACGTCGAAGGCGATCTCTTCGCCCTGGGGGCGCACGATGACCTGGCGCTCCAGGTCAATGGTCAGCTCGTAGCCGGGGAAGGCCGCCACGTCGTTGAACAGCTGGTCGATCGTCGCCTCGGGCAGAGCGATGGGCAGCAGACCGTTCTTGAAGCTGTTGTTGAAGAAGATGTCGGCAAAGCTGGGGGCCAGGATGGCGCGGAAGCCGTACTGGTCCAGGGCCCAGGGCGCATGCTCGCGGCTGGAGCCGCAGCCGAAGTTCTTGCGCGCGATCAGGATGCTGGCGCCCTTGAAGCGGGGCTGGTTGAGCACGAAGTCTGGGTTGGGCTTGCGGTCGGCTTCGGGCACACCGGGCTGGCCGGGCTGGTCCAGATAGCGCCACTCGTCAAACAGATTGGGGCCGAAGCCGGTCTTCTTGATGGACTTCAGGAACTGCTTGGGGATGATGGCGTCGGTGTCGACGTTCTCGCGGTCCATCGGGGCGACAAGGCCCTTGTGCACGGTGAATTTTTGCATGGTGTGATTCCAGAATCTTTGGTCTTGGCGACGTTCGCGTCTTGCGTCAGAGACGGCCCGCAAGGGCCGTCCCGCAGCAAAGGCCGTCGTCCCCCTTGGGGGAAGGCGCGCAGTGACTCAGGGGGTTACGCAAATTGACGGATGTCGACAAAGTGACCATGGATGGCAGCCGCGGCGGCCATGGCGGGGCTGACGAGGTGGGTGCGGCCACCGGCGCCCTGACGGCCTTCGAAGTTGCGGTTCGAAGTCGACGCGCAGCGCTCGCCGGGCTCCAGGCGGTCGGCGTTCATGGCCAGGCACATGGAGCAGCCGGGTTCGCGCCACTCAAAGCCGGCGGCCTTGAAGATCTGGTCCAGGCCTTCACGCTCGGCCTGTTCCTTGACCAGACCGGAGCCGGGCACGACCATGGCCAGCTTGATGTTCTTGGCGACCTTCTGGCCCAGCTTCTTGACCACGGCGGCGGCTTCGCGCATGTCCTCGATGCGGCTGTTGGTGCACGAGCCGATGAACACCTTGTCGACAAAGATGTCGTTGATGGGCTTGCCGGGTTCCAGCGCCATATAGGTCAGCGCACGTTCGATGGCGCCGCGCTTGTTGGAGTCCTTTTCCTTGTCGGGATCGGGAACGACGGCATCGATGCCCAGCACCATCTCGGGGCTGGTGCCCCAGGTCACCTGGGGCACGATATCGGCGGCGTCCAGCTCCACCACGCGGTCGAACTTCGCATCGGCGTCGGAATGCAGCGTCTTCCAGTAGCTGACGGCGGCATCCCATTCGCCACCCGTGGGCGCCAGGGGGCGGCCCTTGATGTAGTGGATGGTCTTGTCGTCCACGGCCACGAGACCTGCGCGAGCGCCGCCTTCGATGGCCATGTTGCAGACCGTCATGCGGCCTTCCACGCTCAGGTCGCGGATGGCTTCGCCGGCAAACTCTATGGTGTAGCCCGTGCCGCCGGCGGTGCCGATCTTGCCGATGATGGCCAGCACGATGTCCTTGGCGGTGATGCCGGGCGCGACCTTGCCGTTGACCTGCACCAGCATGTTCTTGGCCTTCTTGGCCAGCAGGGTCTGGGTGGCCATCACATGCTCGACCTCGGAGGTGCCGATGCCGTGGGCCAGCGCGCCGAAAGCGCCATGGGTGGAGGTGTGGCTGTCGCCGCAGACCACGGTCATGCCGGGCAGGGTCGCGCCTTGCTCGGGGCCCATGACGTGAACAATGCCCTGGCCCTTGTCCATGAAGGGAAAGAAGGCGGCCGAGCCGAACTCGGCAATATTGCTGTTCAGCGTGGTGATCTGTTCCTTGCTGATGGGGTCGGCAATGCCGTCATAGCCGCGCTCCCAGCCGTCGGTGGGGGTGTTGTGGTCGGCCGTGGCCACCACGGAGCTGACGCGCCACAGCTTGCGTCCGGCCATACGCAGACCTTCGAAGGCCTGGGGGCTGGTGACTTCGTGCACCAGATGGCGGTCGATATAGAGGACAGAGGTGCCGTCTTCCTCGGTGTGAACGACGTGCTCGTCAAAAATCTTGTCGTAGAGGGTGCGTCCCATGATGGTCTCGTGAGGTTGGTTTGTTGGGAGGATTCTGTGGTGGCTTGATGCGATGTCTCAGGCCTTGGCACTGGCAGGGCAGAGGTGATCGACCAGCAGGCGGGTGGTCACCGGCAGCGCTTCAAAGTCGCGGGCCACCACGCAGAGTTCGCGGTGCGCCCAGTCGTCGGTGAGCTGCACGGCGCGCAGATGGCCCACGCCATGCATCAGCTCGAAGGCGCGGTCGGGCAGCAGGCCCAGTCCCAGGCCGTTGTCGATCATGCGGCACATGGCGTCCAGGCTGGTGACCTGGATGCGCTGGTGCAGCGGATGACCGGCCTGGGCCGCAGCAGAGCGCATGGCCAGGCTGATCGAGGAGCCCGCATGCAGGCCGACGATGTCCCATTCCAGCACTTCGGTGAAGGCCACGCTTTCGCGTTCGGCCAGGGCATGGCGCTCGGGCACGACGACGACCAACCGGTCTGTACGATAGCTGCGGTACTGCAGCGGCACATTGCCCTGGGTCAGCTGAACGGTGGCCTGCTGGCCTTCGCTGCTCCTGATATTGCCCAGCGTGCAGATGCCGATATCGGCCGTGCCCTCGGCCACGGCGCTCAGCACGTCGGGGCTCAGGTGCTCCTGCAGATCGATCTTGATCTGGCTGTGTTCGCGCGCAAAGGCCCCCAGGTCTTCGGGCAGAAACTGCACGATGGCCGACATATTGGCGTGCATGCGCACATGGCCGCGCACGCCGTCGGCGTACTCGGAGAGCTCGCCTTGCATGCGCTCCAGCCCGTACAGCACATTGCGCGCATGGTGCAGCAGGCTCTCGCCGGCCGGCGTCAGCGTCACGCCGCGGCTGTGGCGATAGAGCAGGGCGGTGTCCACCGTCGCTTCCAGGTCGGACAGCCGCTTGCTGACGGCCGAGGCTGCAATGAACTCGCGTTCAGCGGCGCGGCCAATGCTGCCCAGTTCGCACACGGCGACGAACAGCTGAAGCGAGGTGAGATCGATGCGGCGCGCAAAACTGCGCTCTGAATTCTTCATGGGGTAGGCTCAAGTCTTCTCGTTTCGAGAAGTTTTCAGCATTTTTACCGATTAATCCAGCTGTATCCATCTTTGAATGAGATGTCTGGCTTGGCGATGGGTAAATTTTGGAGATGGGTAATTTCTTGCTTTGCGATGGATTGAGTAGACCTGGAAAAGCGATGTTGCATTGGTCAGTCTTGCGCACTTGCATTTTCATAGCGAAGACTCTAGATGCCAGAATCGTTCGAGCCTGATCCAGACTGAGGCGCTGAAGTCTTGCCGGTGCCTGAGTTCCGGCATTTCTTTGACAAAGTAAATCGTCAGTAAAGCAGCCCGGAGTCGATGCTATTCGCTGCAAAAATGTGAGTCATGAGAGTTCCCAATCATCCGATGTCCGACAGTGAGCCTTCCGAGTTGCCAGCCATGGCTTCTGGAGCGCCCCTCTTGCACCGCAGCCGTTGCTGGGGTCAGGTCTGCCTGCTGGCAGCTGCGCTGGCGCTGGGCGGCACTGCCTTGCCGGCTGTGGCTAAAGGCAAGACCCCGGCCAAATCCAGTGCGGCCGCGCCAGCCAAATCATCCAAGTCCACCAAGTCCACCAATTCCACCAAGAGCACGACTGCAGGTGCTGCCAAATCTTCATCGGCAAAGTCCGCCGGCAAGGCCGGTAAAAAAGGGCGCGCCGGCCGCAATGCAGCGGTCGCTGGTGCTGCGGCAGCAGGTGCGGCAGCGGCCGCTCCGCTGGGCCGTGAGCATTGGACGCCGGAGGCCAGGGGCAACCAGGCCGAAGATGCCAAGGAGCTGGCCGCCATGCGTGCAGCCGCACAGACGGGCGACGCCAAGGCCCAGTATCTGCTGGGCTCGCGCTACCGTTTTGGCAAAGGCGTGAACCAGGACCTGGCACAGGCCGTGCACTGGTATCGCCAGTCGGCCGACCAGGGCTATGCCCCTGCGCAATCCGATCTGGGAGTGCTCTACGCCAATGGGCGGGGCGTGGCTCTGGACGAGGCGCAGGCTGTGAACTGGTACCGCAAGGCGGCAGATCAGGGCGACGGCATCGCCCAGAACAATCTGGGTCTGATGTATGCCGAGGGTCGCGGCGTGGCGGCCGATGATGCACAGGCTGTGCAATGGTTCGAGCGTTCGGCCAAAAGCGGCGAGGCGGCAGGTCAGTACAGCCTGGGGGTGATGCTCTCCAGCGGCCGGGGCGTCAAGGAGGACGGTCGGGCCGCCTTGCAATGGTTCGAGCAGGCGGCCGACAAAGGCCATGCCGACGCCCAGTACAACACCGGCATGATCTATGCCGTAGGTGCGCTGGTGCCGCAGGATCTGACGCGCGCGGCGCGGTGGCTGGAAAAGTCCGCCGGCCAGGGCAATGCGGCGGCTCAGTCGTCTCTGGGTTTTCTGTATGCCAACGGCCAGGGCGTGCCGCAGGATGCAGGCCAGGCGGCGCGCTGGTTCGATCGCGCAGCCAAGCAGGGCTACACACTGGCGCAGTCGAATCTGGCAGCCATGTATGTCAGCGGTCAGGGGGTTCAAAAAGACATGGGCAAGGCCTATTTCTGGCTGACCATCGCTCATGCCAAGGATCCCTCGCTGCAAAGTCGCATGCTGGCGGCGGAGCAGGCATTGAGCGCCGCAGAGCGGCTGAAGGTGCAGCGCGAGGTGCGCAACTGGAAGGCCGGCAAGGAGTGATGGGCGCGCCATGAAAAAAGCCCATCAGGTAGTGCTGATGGGCTTTTTGTGGGGTGCAGGGGCCTAGCTGAAGAAGCTCTTCAGGCGGTCCGTCCAGCTTTCGCCGCTGGGCGAATGCTTGGAGCCGCCTTTCTTGAGCGATTCGTCCAGGTCCTTGAGCAGCTTGCGCTGGTACTCGGTGAGCTTGACCGGAGTCTCCACCACGATGTGGCAGTACAGATCGCCGGGGTAGCTGGAGCGAATGCCCTTGATGCCCTTGCCGCGCAGGCGGAACTGCTTGCCGGCTTGCGTGCCTTCGGGAATGTCGATCGCAGCCTTGCCTTGCAGCGTGGGTACTTCGATTTCGCCACCCAGGGCGGCGGTGATGAAGCTCACGGGCACGTTGCAGTGCAGATCGTCGCCGTCGCGCTCGAAGATGTCATGGTCCTTGACGCGAATCTCGATATAGAGGTCGCCTGCCGGGCCGCCATTGGTGCCAGGTTCGCCATTGCCGGCCGAGCGGATACGCATGCCGTCGTCGATGCCGGCTGGAATCTTCACTTCCAGCGTCTTCTGGCGCTTGACCTTGCCCTGGCCGCCGCAGGATGTGCAGGGCTCGGGGATGATCTTTCCCGTGCCACGGCAGTGCGGGCAGGTCTGCTGCACGCTGAAAAAGCCCTGGCGCATCTGCACCGTGCCCATGCCGTTGCAGGTGGTGCAGGTCTTGGTGCTGGTGCCGGGCTTGGCGCCGCTGCCGCTGCAGGTGTCGCAGCTGTCCCAGCTCGGAATGCGGATCTGGGCATCCTTGCCCTTGGCAGCCTCTTCCAGGGTGATTTCCATGGAATAGCTGAGATCGTTGCCGCGGTAGACCTGGCGGCCGCCGCGACCGCCGCGGCCACCGCCGCCGCCGTTGAACATATCGCCAAAGATGTCGCCAAAGGCCTCGGCAAAGCCACCAAAGCCCTCGCCGCCGCCCATGCCGCGATTGGGGTCCACGCCGGCATGGCCGTACTGGTCGTAGGCCGCGCGTTTCTGGCTATCGGAAAGCATCTCGTAGGCCTCTTTGACCTCCTTGAACTTTTCCTCGGCTTCCTTGGCCTTGTCGCCCTGATTGCGGTCAGGGTGGAACTTCATCGCCAGCTTGCGATAGGCCTTCTTGATGTCATCGTCCGAGGCGCTTTTGGCAACGCCCAGAACTTCATAGTAGTCACGTTTGGACATGTGAGTTTTCGGTCGGATGGAACAGGAACGCCGCGCCAGCTCCTGGGAGCCCGGCGCGGCGGCAAGCGGTCAATGGTTTGAGGCCAGGACCTGCCCGCGCTTAGTCCTTCTTGACTTCCTTGACTTCGGCGTCAACCACGTTGTCGTCAGCGGCAGCCGATGCGCTGGCACCGGCGGAGGCTGCAGCGGCAGCTTCGGCACCGCCTGCGGCCTGTGCGTCGGCGTACATCTTCTCGCCCAGCTTCTGGCTGGCCGTCATCAGGGCCGTGGTCTTGGCGTCGATGGCGTCCTTGTCATCGCCCTTGAGCGCTTCTTCCAGCTCCTTGACGGCGGTTTCGATGGCGCTCTTTTCGGCGGCATCGAGCTTGCCACCATGCTCGGCCAGGCTCTTGTTGACGCTGTGAACAGCGGCTTCGCCCTGGTTCTTGGCAGTCACCAGCTCCAGCTTCTTCTTGTCATCGGCTGCGTTCAGCTCAGCATCCTTGACCATGTTCTGGATTTCTTCTTCCGACAGGCCAGAGTTCGCCTTGATGGTGATCTTGTTTTCCTTGCCGGAGGCCTTGTCCTTGGCCGACACGTTCAAGATGCCGTTGGCGTCGATGTCGAAGGTCACTTCAATCTGGGGCGTGCCACGCGATGCGGGCGGGATGCCTTCCAGGTTGAACTCGCCCAGCATCTTGTTGGCGCTGGCGATCTCGCGCTCGCCCTGGAACACCTTGATGGTCACGGCAGGCTGGTTGTCTTCAGCCGTGGAGAAGGTCTGCGCGAACTTGGTGGGGATGGTCGTGTTCTTGCTGATCATCTTGGTCATGACGCCGCCCAGGGTCTCGATACCCAGAGACAGGGGAGTCACGTCCAGCAGCAGCACGTCGGAGCGCTCGCCACCCAGCACCTGGCCCTGCACGGCAGCGCCCACGGCCACGGCTTCGTCGGGGTTCACATCCTTGCGGGGTTCCTTGCCGAAGAATTCCTTGACCTTTTCCTGCACCTTGGGCATGCGGCTCATGCCGCCGACCAGGATCACGTCGTGGATGTCGGAGACCGAGATGCCCGCATCCTTGATGGCGGTGCGGCAAGGCGCAATCGTGCGCTCGATCAGATCGTCCACAAGGCTTTCCAGCTTGGCGCGGGTCAGCTTGATGTTCAGGTGCTTGGGGCCTGTGGCATCGGCGGTGATGTAGGGCAGGTTGATGTCGGTCTGTGCGGAGTTCGACAGCTCGATCTTGGCCTTTTCAGCAGCTTCCTTCAGGCGCTGCAGGGCCAGCACGTCCTTGGACAGGTCAACGCCTTGTTCCTTCTTGAACTCGTCGATGATGTAGTTGATGATGCGCTGGTCGAAATCTTCGCCGCCCAGGAAGGTGTCGCCGTTGGTCGACAGCACTTCGAACTGCTTTTCGCCGTCCACGTCGGCGATTTCGATGATGGAGACGTCGAAAGTGCCGCCACCCAGGTCATACACGGCCACCTTGCGGTCGCCCTTGCCCACCTTGTCCAGGCCGAAGGCCAGGGCCGCAGCGGTAGGTTCGTTGATGATGCGCTTGACTTCCAGACCAGCGATGCGGCCAGCGTCCTTGGTGGCCTGGCGCTGTGCGTCGTTGAAGTAGGCGGGCACGGTGATGACGGCTTCGGTCACGGCTTCGCCCAGGAAGTCCTCGGCGGTCTTCTTCATCTTGCGCAGCACTTCGGCGCTGATCTGGGGAGGAGCCAGCTTCTGGTCGCGCACTTGCACCCAGGCGTCGCCATTGTCGGCCTTGACGATCTGGAAAGGCATCAGGTCGATGTCCTTTTGCACCTCGGCTGCGGCAAACTTGCGGCCGATCAGGCGCTTGGCAGCGTAGATGGTGTTCTTGGGGTTGGTGACGGCCTGGCGCTTGGCGGATGCGCCGACCAGGATTTCGCCGTCTTCTTGATAGGCAACGATAGAGGGGGTGGTGCGGGCGCCTTCGCTGTTCTCGATCACGCGGGTGTTGTTACCCTCCATGATGGCGACGCAGCTGTTGGTGGTGCCCAGGTCAATACCGATGATTTTTCCCATAATTCTCTCCGTAATCTGTTGAATGTTTGCTTGATTCGTCACTTGTGGGCGTAGTGGCCGGCTTCAAGAGCTGTCACTCACAATTTTTGCCCTGACGGTGGGTTTTCTGATGTCTTGCGGGCTCAGCCCTGGGCCACGGTCACCAGCGCGGGACGCAGGATGCGGTCGGCGATCACATAGCCCTTTTGCAGCACGGCAACCACGGTGTTGGCGGGCTGGTCGGCGGGAACCATGGAGATGGCCTGGTGGTGGTGAGGGTCGAACTTCTCGCCCGCAGCGGGGTCGATGGCAAGGACCTTGTTGCGTTCCAGGGCCGAAGTCAGCTGGCGCAGGGTGGCATCCGAGCCTTCGCGCAGCTGCTCGGGCGTGGCGTTCTGGATGGACAGGGCCGCGTTCAGGCTGTCGATCACGGGCAGCAGGCTTTCGGCAAAGCTCTCGATGCCGAACTTGCGCGCCTTGGCAACCTCTTCTTCGGCGCGGCGGCGCATGTTTTCGGCATCGGCCTTGGCGCGCAGATATTGGTCGGCCAGATCGGCGCTCTTGGCCTTGAGTTCTTCCAGCTCGGCCTGCAGACGACCCAGTTCGTCCGACGCATTGGCTGCCAGTGCCGCCTCCAGTTCCTCGGGGCTGGCGTCGTTGATGGTGTTGGGGTTGTGGTTCTCGGTCATAGGTGGTGAAGGTTTCTCAAAACTTAAGACAATCTGTCTGCCAGATGCGCCCTGGCAGGTCTATTTCAAGACCCGTGCCGCTCAACAAAGGGCGGCGGGCGCAGTGGCTGAGGTGAGCCTGCAGATTTGCGGAGCATTCCAGGAGAGTAAGTGCTTGTGATTTCAGGACCTCTCGCCTTGATTGACCAATGGTAATCGCAGGTTTATAGGCCCCAGAGTGTACAGATAGTCTGCCACTCGGCTAGAATCTAACGTTTTGCCTTGCCGCACCGCTACAGACGCAGTGGGCGGCGTTTACCCAAAAGGAGTCGTTATGCGTCATTACGAAATCATTTTGTTGATCCATCCGGATCAAAGCGAACAAGTTCCCGCGATGCTGGAGCGCTACAAGGGCATGATTGCTGCTGGTGGCGGCAAGGTGCACCGCGAAGAAGATTGGGGCCGTCGTCAGCTGGCTTACATGATCAACAAGCTCGCTAAGGCTCACTACCTGTGCCTGAACATCGAAGCCGATCAGGCTGTGATGGCTGAACTGGAACACGCCTTCAAGTTCAATGATGCCGTGCTGCGTCACCTGACTGTGCAGAAGAAGAAGGCTGATACAGCTGCTTCCGCCATGATGAAGAGCGTTGAGCGCGAAGAAGCCCGCAAGGCCAACCAGGCCGAGCACGCTTAACAGCATCAGACACTGAAGGAGTGGAAAACCGCGTTGTATTGACGGGCCTTCTCGCAGAGCAAGCTGCTTTGCGCTACACGCCCGCCGGATTGCCGGCCCTGGATTTGCGAATTGAACACAGTTCGCAGCAACAAGAGCAGGGCAGTGCGCGCAACGTGAATGCATCTGTCAAGGCTGTTGCCTTTGGCGCCCTGGCTGAAAAGCTGGCCCGCCAAGCACCCGGTAGTCAATGGACCTTTCAAGGTTTTCTGGCCACGCCGCGCAATAGCAAGATGCTGGTTTTACACATTCAGGATATTCAACAAAATTAATTTTCAAGAGGTCCAGCAATGGCCACGTTCAAGAAATTCAACAAGGACAAGCGTCCTAAGCGCAACACCCAGTCGCTGCTGTTCAAGCGCAAGCGTTTCTGCCGCTTCACAGTCGCCGGCGTCGAAGAAATCGACTACAAGGATGTCGACACCCTGCGTGACTTCATCGCCGAAAACGGCAAGATTGTGCCCGCACGCCTGACCGGCACGCGCGCCATCTATCAGCGTCAGCTGAACACAGCCATCAAGCGCGCTCGCTTCCTGGCTATGCTGCCCTACTCTGACCAGCACAAGATCTAAGGAGCACGACAATGCAAATTATTCTGCTCGAAAAGGTTGTGAACCTGGGTAACCTGGGCGATATCGTCAAGGTCAAGGACGGTTACGCTCGTAACTTCCTGATCCCCTCCGGCGCTGCACGTCGTGCAACAGCTGCTGCCAAGGCTGAATTCGAAGCCAAGCGCGCTGAGCTGGAAAAGGCTGCTGCCGAGAAGCTGGCTGCCGCTCAAGAACTGAGCGAAAAGCTCAACGGCGCCAATGTGAAGATCACTCAGAAGGCCGGCGTTGACGGTCGTCTGTTCGGCTCCATCACCAACGCCGACATCGCTGAAGAACTGGTCAAGGCCGGTTTCGCAGTGAACAAGTCGCAAGTGCGCATGCCCAACGGCCCCATCAAGACCGTTGGCGACGCCACTGTGGTGGTGGCTCTGCACACCGACGTGGCTGCAGAAGTGGCCGTCTCCGTGTACGGCGACCACTCCTAATTCAGGCTTTGTTCTGAATTGGCAAAAAGCCGCCTTCGGGCGGTTTTTTGTTTTCTGGTAATTGTTTGTCTCGCTGGCGTTTTTATAGTCACCCGCCGTGACGTCGCCACCGCCTCCCGCTACGATGGAGGACTTGTCTCTAGGAGTCTCATGTCGTCAGTAATGCCCCCGCTTGATCTGCAAGATGATGCATTCGCCCCGGTCCCGCCTGCAGACCAGCAGGTGGCGCAACTGCGTGTGCCGCCGCACTCCATGGAGTCGGAATCTTCGGTGCTCGGCGGTCTGCTGCTGGACAACAATGCCTGGGAGCGTGTTGGTGACCTGCTTGGCGACGGCGACTTCTATCGACACGAGCACAAGCTGATCTACGAAGCCATCGGCAAGCTGATCAACGCCAGCAAGCCGGCCGACGTGATCACGGTCTACGAGCATCTGCAAGGCATGGGCAAGGCCGAGGAAATCGGCGGCCTGATGTATCTGAACCAGCTGGCGCAGTATGTGCCCAGTGCCAGCAATATCCGCCGCTATGCGGAAATCGTGCGTGAGCGCGCCATCTTGCGCAAACTGGTGACGGCCAGCGACGACATTGCGACCAATGCCTTCAATCCGCAGGGCAAGACCGTGGAGCGCATCCTTGACGAGGCTGAGCAGAAGATCATGGCGATCGGCGAGGAGGGGGCGCGCAACAAGCAGGGCTTCCAGTCGCTGGACACGCTGGTGGTGGATCTGCTGGACCGGGTCCAGGAGATGGCCGACAACCCCATGGATGTGACCGGCGTGCCCACGGGCTTTGTCGACCTGGATCGCATGACCTCGGGCCTGCAGGCCGGCGACATGGTGGTGCTGGCGGCGCGTCCCTCCATGGGCAAGACCTCGTTTGCCGTGAATATTGCCGAGCATGTGGCGCTCAACGAGGGCTTGCCGGTGGCCATCTTCTCCATGGAAATGGGCGCGGCCCAGCTGGCGGTTCGTATCGTCGGCTCCATCGGTCGCGTCAACCAGGGCAATCTGCGTACCGGCAAGCTCAGCGACGACGAGTGGCCGCGCCTGACCGAGGCCATCGAGCGATTGCGCACGGTGTCGCTGCATATCGACGAAACCCCGGGCCTGTCCCCGACCGAGCTGCGTGCCAATGCGCGTCGTCTGGCGCGCCAGTGCGGCAAGCTGGGCCTGATCGTGGTCGACTACCTGCAGCTGATGAGCGGATCGGGATCTGCCGCCAGTTCCGACAACCGTGCCACCGAGCTGGGCGAAATCTCGCGGGGCTTGAAGATGCTGGCCAAGGAGCTGCAATGCCCGGTGATTGCGCTGTCCCAGCTCAATCGCTCGGTGGAGCAGCGTACCGACAAGCGCCCCATGATGTCCGACCTGCGTGAATCGGGCGCCATCGAGCAGGATGCGGACATCATCATGTTCATCTACCGGGATGACTACTACAACAAAGAGAGCAAGGAGCCCAATATTGCCGAAGTCATCATCGGCAAGCAGCGTAACGGGCCGACAGGGACGGTGAAGCTCTTCTTCCAGAAGAACCAGACGCGTTTCGAGAATCTGGCTCAGGGCTATGGCACGGACGAATACTAAAAATCATAGCTGTTAGCGCCTGTGGTGTATTGATTTCAGAACTCTATGAATCTGAACTCTATGAATACCGGGCGCTGACAGCTATCAAATTGAATGTGGACATAAGAAAAGCCCGCAAGGCACAGACCTTGCGGGCTTTGTTTTTGAGTGACGCAGGCGCTAGCGGCTGAACAGGTAGATGCCAAGACCGATCACGCACAGTCCCAGCACGCCGCAGGCCCAGGCCAGGCGCTGCGCACCTGTGCGCAGCGCGCCCACGGTCGCGACGATCTGGGCATTTTGCTGGGCCAGCTTCTCGATGATCTCCAGCGACTGGCGCTGCGACTGCTCCAGCTGGGCGATGCGCTCTTCCTGCTGCTGGATCAGCAGCAGCGCCTGCTCGCCTGCGGAGGCCGGCGGCGAAATGCGCTGCGCAGCGCTTTGCGCGCTGGCGTCCTGCTCGCGCGCCTCGGCCTGGGCCTCTTTCTTCTTGAGCATGCCCTGGGCGGCCTTCACCACCTGGGGCGTGGCCTTGATGACCTCGCCCCAGGGCACGAGCTTGAGCGCCGCGATCCAGCTGGCCACTTACAGCACCTCGCTGGCGAAGTCCGCCAGGCGCGAGCGTTCGCCGCGCGCCAGGGTGATGTGGCCGCTGTGGGGCCAGCCCTTGAAGCGGTCCACCACATAGGTCAGGCCCGAGCTGCCTTCGGTCAGATAGGGCGTATCGATCTGGGCCAGATTGCCCATGCAGATGATCTTGGTGCCGGGGCCGGCACGGGTGATCAGGGTCTTCATCTGCTTGGGCGTCAGGTTCTGGGCCTCGTCGATGATGACGTACTTGTTCAGGAAGGTGCGACCGCGCATGAAGTTCATGCTCTTGATCTTGATGCGGCTGCGGATCAGCTCATTGGTGGCGGCACGCCCCCATTCGCCGGCATTGCCACCATCGCCCTTGGCCAGGAACTCCAGGTTGTCGTCCAGCGCGCCCATCCAGGGGCCCATTTTTTCCTCTTCGGTGCCGGGCAGGAAGCCGATATCCTCGCCCACGCTCACCGTGGCACGGGTCATGATGATCTCGGTGTAGCGGCGCTCGTCCAGCACCTGGGCCAGGCCGGCGGCCAGGGCCAGCAAGGTCTTGCCGGTGCCGGCCGTGCCCGTCAGCGTGACAAAGTCGACTTCGGGGTTGACCAGCAGGTTCATCGCGAAGTTCTGCTCGCGATTGCGTGTGGAAACGCCCCAGACGGCATTCTTGGGATTGCCGAAGTCGCGCAGTGTCTTGAGCACGGCCGTCTTGTCGCGGATCTCGGTCACGCGCATGTAGAGGCTGGGCTCGCCCGGCGCTTCGTAGTAGACGAACTGGTTGATCATCAGCTGGTCGACGATAACGCCGCTGACGCGGTAGTAGGTGATCGCGCCTTCCTGCCAGCTCTCCACATTCTTGCCGGCCTTGGCCCAGAAGTCGTGGGGCAGGGCCAGGGCGCCCGAGTACAGCAGATCGCCGTCTTCCAGCACCTTGTCGTTCTGGTAGTCCTCGGCGGCCAGGCCCAGCGCGCGCGCCTTGACGCGCATATTGATGTCCTTGGACACCAGCACCACTTCGCGGTCCTTGTGCTGCTCGCGCAAGGCGGCGACCACGCCCAGAATCTGGTTGTCGGCCTTGCCCTGAGGCAGGCTCTCGGGCAGGGATGCATCCAGGGTATTGGTCTGGAAGTACAGCGTGCCGGTGGCACTGCGCTGACCCGTGGCATTGAGCGGCAGGCCTTTTTCCAGACCGTCGGCGGGCTGGGAGGCAACCAGGGAGTCCAGCGTGCGGCTGACCTGGCGGCCGTTGCGCGCCACTTCGGTCATGCCCTTTTTGTGGTTGTCCAGCTCTTCCAGCACCACCATGGGCAGGAAGATGTCGTGTTCTTCGAAGCGGAACAGGCTGCTGGGGTCGTGCAGCAGCACATTGGTGTCCAGCACGAACAGCGTGGTCGGGCCTGTGCGCGTATTGCGGGCGCGGCGGGCAGGCTTGGCAGCCGCGTCGGCGGGTTTGACGGGTGCTGCGGCAGCGGGCCCTGTCTTTGCGGAGGCAGCCGATGCTGCGCCAGCCGAAGCTGCGGCAGTCGAAGCTGCGGCAGTCGAAGCTGCGGCCGTGGGTGCAGCAGCGGCAGTCGTTGTGGCGGTCTTGCGCGGCTTGCTGGTGCTGCGGCGCGGCCTGGTGGCCGCAGGGGCGGTCTCTGGAGTCGCATTCAGGGCGACTCCGTTGGAGGGGTTCAGATCCTCGTCAAGCTCTGCAGTCTGCCTGGCAGTCTTGCGGATGGACGAAAAGGCTTCTGCGGAGAGCTTTGCGGCGCGGTGGCCGGGTGCGGGGGGCAGGGGCATAGTGGACGAACCGTTCTCAACAAGATTCAAAAAGCACAAAGCCGCCTGGAAACCGAGGCGGCTTTGGTGGGGTGAACAGAGAATACTGCGTAGCACTGAGGCATGCCCCATTATGCATAGGCTGCGAGGGCCTGAATGCAGTATTTCCTGTTTTGCCTTGTTTAAAGACTTTGAAATACTTTGCGTGTAGATGAATGCAAGGTTTTCTGTCTCAGGCAGTGGCTCAGGCCACTTTCTTGTCTTGAGTCTTCAGGCTCTTGACGGCCTTGAGAACTTCGTCCACATGGCCGGGCACCTTCAGGCCGCGCCATTCCTGCATCAGGATGCCGTCGGCGCCGATCAGGAAGGTGGAGCGCTCGATGCCCTTGACCTTCTTGCCATACATGATCTTGTTCTTGACCACGCCGAACATGTGGCACATCTTTTCTTCGGTGTCAGCGATCAGCTCGAAGGGCAGTTCCAGCTTTTCCTTGAAGTCGTTGTGCGAGTTCATGTTGTCGCGCGACACACCAAACACGGTGGCGCCAGCCTTCACGAAATCCTTGTACTTATCGCGGAATTGCATTGCTTCCGTGGTACAACCCGGCGTGTTGTCCTTGGGGTAGAAATACAGGATCAGAATCTGGCCGTTGTGCGAGGTGTTGGACACCTTGACGCCGCCGGTGGCATTGGCTTCAAATTCTGGAAGTGGTTTGTTGACAACGATCGCCATGCGCTTGTATCTCTCGGGTGTGTTCGTTGAAATGCCGAGGGCGTCGGTGGTATTTTTGTTTTTATCAATCGATTGCCCCCAACCGCAACCTGCGATTTTACCCTGAAATACGTATTTCTCTCAATGTAAGCTTACAAGGCTATGCTATCAGCAGGGCTGCGACCACGTTGCGGCCTTCGCTGGCCAGAACGTTATAGGTGCGGCAGGCTGATGCGGTGTCCATGCTCTCCAGGCCAATGCGTTTGGCGATCAGCGGCCTGAGCCAGGCTGCGGGTGGAAAGCGGTTCTTGCTGCCGCTGCCAAAGAGGACGACTTCCGCATCCAGCTTGGCAAGCTCCTCGAAATGCTCGGCCGTCAGGTCTTCGAAACGGGTGCAGTTCCACTCGGTCAGCAGGCCGCGGGTGCCTACCAGCAGACTGGTTTCATGGTTTTGCTTGTCAACGGCGATCCAGCCCGGGCCATAGCCGGTGATGGTTTGCGCATCGGATTTGTCTGCCTGAAATTTCATGATGGAGAGTGTGCGCAATCGGCGCGCTGGACGGGTGCGATGGCTGCTGTCTCCATACAGAGAGGGTGGGGACATTGCTGCAGCGCGGAACTGTGCTTAAATTATAGGTTTCACCATGGCACTTAATGCGCCCTGGCGTGCCTGAAATCCTTTTGTATTGATTCGCATGAAAACCGTTCAAAAATCCGCCAAGTTAGCAAACGTCTGTTACGACATCCGCGGGCCGATCATGGACGCGGCGAAGAAGATGGAGGACGACGGCCAGAAGATCATCAAGCTCAATATCGGCAATCTGGCCGTGTTCGGCTTCGATGCTCCCGAGGAAGTGCAGCAGGACATGATCCGCAACCTGCCCAACTCGGCCGGTTACTCCGACAGCAAGGGCATCTTCGCGGCGCGCAAGGCCGTGATGCACGAAACCCAGCGCCAGGGCATCAGGGGCGTGACGCTGGACGATATCTATCTGGGCAACGGTGCCTCGGAGCTGATCAGCCTTGCAACCAATGCGTTGCTGGACAACGGCGACGAGATGCTGCTGCCTGCGCCCGACTATCCGCTGTGGACGGCTGCCACCAGCCTGTCTGGCGGTACGCCCGTGCATTACATGTGCGACGAGTCCAATGGCTGGATGCCCAATATGGACGACATCCGCGCCAAGATCACGCCGCGCACCAAGGGCATCGTCGTCATCAACCCCAACAACCCCACGGGTGCGCTGTATTCCAGGGAGCTGCTGCTGCAGATCGTGGAGCTGGCGCGCGAGCATGGACTGGTCATCTTCGCGGATGAGGTCTACGACAAGGTGCTGTACGAGGATGCCAAGCACACGCCGCTGGGCAGCCTGTCCATCGATGTGCTGACCATCACCTTCAATTCCCTCTCCAAGGCCTACCGCTCCTGCGGCTACCGTGCCGGATGGATGGTGATCTCGGGCGACAAGAAGCCCGCCAAGGATTACATCGAGGGCCTGAACATGCTCTCCAATATGCGCCTGTGTGCCAATGTGCCCGGCCAATGGGCGGTGCAGACGGCACTGGGCGGTCACCAGAGCATCGATGCCCTGGTGCAGGAGGGCGGACGCCTGCGCGTGCAGCGCGATCTGGCCTGGGAGCTGATCAACGCCATTCCCGGCGTGAGCTGCGTCAAGCCCCAGGGGGCGCTGTACATGTTCCCGCGCCTTGATCCGGCCGTCTACCCTATCCAGGACGATCAGGAATTCTTCCTCGAAGTGCTGCAGGAAACCAAGGTCATGCTGGTGCAGGGCACGGGCTTCAACTGGCCCGAGCCTGATCACTTCCGCATCGTCTTCCTGCCGCATGAGGCCGATCTGCGCGAGGCCATCAACCGGCTGGCCGCCTTCCTCGAGAAGTACCGCAAGCGCCATGGCACGGACAAGCCCAAGGCCGTGCCGGCTGAAAAGGCACTCAAGCCTGCCAAGGCTGAGAAAGCCGCGTAACACATCTTTTTGATAGCTGATGGCGCTTGATTTTCAAGCGCTTCAGCGCTTTTTTGACCTTAGAACTTATGAAACCCATCCAAGTAGGCCTGTTGGGCATTGGCACCGTAGGCAGCGGTACTTTCAATGTGCTGGAACGCAATCAAGACGAGATTCGCCGTCGTGCGGGTCGTGGCATTGAAATTACCATGGTCGCCGACTTGGATACCGAACGCGCCAAGAGCGTGGTGGGTGACAAGGTCAAGGTGGTCGGCGATGCACGTGAAGTCATCGCCAACCCCGATATCGATGTGGTGGTCGAGCTGATCGGCGGCTACGGCATTGCCAAGGCCCTGGTGCTGGAAGCCATCGCGGCCGGTAAGCATGTGGTGACCGCCAACAAGGCCTTGCTGGCCGTGCACGGCACGGAAATCTTCAAGGCAGCGTCCGAGAAGGGCGTGATGGTTGCTTATGAAGCCGCCGTGGCCGGTGGCATTCCCATCATCAAGGCCTTGCGCGAAGGCCTGACCGCCAACTCCATCCAGTGGGTGGCCGGCATCATCAACGGCACGACCAACTTCATCCTGTCCGAAATGCGGGACAAGGGCCTGGACTTCGACGTGGTGCTCAAGGAAGCGCAGCGTCTGGGCTATGCCGAAGCTGACCCCACCTTCGATATCGAGGGTGTGGATGCAGCCCACAAGGCCACGCTGATGAGCGCGATTGCCTTCGGCATTCCCGTGCAGTTCGACAAGGCCTATGTGGAAGGCATCACCAAGCTGGCAGGTGCCGATATCCGTTACGCCGAACAGCTGGGCTACCGCATCAAGCTGCTGGGCATCACCAAGCGCACGGACAAGGGCATCGAGCTGCGCGTGCACCCCTCGCTGGTGCCTTCCAAGCGTCTGATTGCTAATGTGGAAGGCGCGATGAACGCCGTGGTGGTGAACGGCGATGCCGTGGGCACCACGCTGTACTACGGCAAGGGTGCCGGGTCCGAGCCCACCGCTTCTGCCGTGGTGGCTGACCTGGTGGATATCGCCCGCATGGACGGCTCCGACCCTGCCCACCGTGTACCTGCCCTGGCCTTCCAGAGCAGCACCCTGGCTGCCGCTGGCAACGTGCTGCCCGTGCTGCCCATGGCCGAGGTCGTGACCAGCTACTACCTGCGCATCCGCGTGGCCGATGAAGCCGGAGTGCTGGCCAAGATCACCGGCTTGCTGGCAGGTGCCGGCATCAGCATCGATGCAGTGCTGCAGCGCGAAGCCGACGAAGTGGGCGGTGAAGGCTCGACCCAGACCGACCTGATCATCCTCACGCACGACACGCGTGAAGGGGATATGGACAAGGCCCTGGCCGAAATCCAGGCTCTGCCCACGGTGCTGGCTCCCATCACCCGCATCCGCAAGGAAGAGCTGAACTAAGGGCTTGAGCATGTACCGTCGCACTCAAACCGGTTTATTCCCTGTTTCGTGCGGTGTTGGTATTGCAAACTCCTTCAAAGGCTGGTGCCCTATGGCGCCAGCCTTTTTGCTTTGGGTGGCAGCGGGTGCGCAAGCGGCGCCCGTCGACGTCTATCGTGGCACGCTGGGCGGCTCGGCGGTGGTGATGGAGCTGGGCAAGCCGGGTGAGGATGGTGAACGCCAGGGGCGCTATTTCTATCTGCGGCATGGAGTGGATATTCCGCTCCGGGGCGCGCTGAATGCGCTGTCTGAGGCACGTCCTTTGAATAACGACTGGGCGCGTGAAAGCGGTGGCGAGCCTCCCGTGTTGACCGACTCCCAACAGCGCCGCATCGTTTGGCAGCTGCGCCAGCAAGGCACTGCTTTGGCAGGTGAATGGGTCGATGATATTCATGGCAAAAAACTGCCGCTAGCCCTTACCCATATTGCGCAGTACGACCCTGAAAAGATAGCGCCATTCGGTGTGGAGGCCGTGACGTTGGCGATTGTGCAAGGTGCGGGCAGCGGTATTGCATCGGGCGTTGCCATCTCGGCACAGGCCACGCCCTACGACTATCTGAAAGTCGCCGAGCAAAAGCTGGAGCAGGGCAAGGAAGTGGTGGTCAGCCCCACTCTGGCCTGGAGGCCGGTGCGCGATGCGCGTACCCAGTTCTGGTATCCGCGCCTCACGCGTCATCCGAATACCAAAATTCTGGCGCAGACCAATACCGTTCTGGAGCAGCGCCACTGGGGCATGAGCCTGGAGGCGCTGGCCTGTGTGGGCTCGATCTACCAGAACGCTGGCCCGGCGGCAGGCTCACTGGGGGACTTCAATAACGAGTCGATCAAGGTGACGTACCTCTCAAGCGCCTTGATGAGTGTGGTGGAGTCCGGTTCAACCGGTTGCGGCGGCGCGCACCCCAACAATCATTACGACCCCTTTGTGCTGGATTTGCTGCGGGGTGGCTATATGGACTTCACCCGCCTGCTCAAGGACGTGAAATATGGCGAGTACACGCTGGAATACGGTGATCGGCTGTCGCGTTTTCTGAGCAAGGCAGTGAGCCGGTATTCCGAGGATGACAAGGAGTGCACCGAGCTCCTGCCTCAGTACATGGCGCTGATGTTCGACAAGCCCGACAAGATGAGTTTTGTGATCTCCGGCATAGGTCATGCCATGGGAGTGTGCCTTGGCAGCGGCGTCAGTGTCCCGTTCAAGGAGCTGAAGCCCTATATCAAGCCGGGGGCGCAGCGCTATTTCCAGCCCTGAGTCCCCGTTCAGCGCGATATGAGGCAATGGCGTTGGCCGGTCTCTGCATTCGCGCACAGTCAGATCGGGCTTGCTGACCGATAATGGTCAGCTTGGCGGCATGACTTCTGTTCGTTTGGCTGCCCGTTCCGAATTTTAGTTTTTGGCGAGTTTGAGATGCTGTATCTGTCCACCCGCGGCCATGCTGACCGCAAGCGTTTTTGCGATATTTTGCTGGCCGGTCTGGCTCCCGATGGCGGCCTGTATCTGCCCGTCGAGTACCCCCAGATCGACGATGCCAAGCTGACTCAGCTGCGCGAGACACTGGCCACCCAGGGCTATGCAGCGCTGGCCTTCGAGATTCTGTCGCTCTATATCGACGACATTCCCGCCGAAGATCTGCGCGCCCTGTGTGCCAAGACCTATACCAAGGAAGTCTTTGGCAGCGACGCCATTGTGCCCGTGCGCCAACTGGACGGTGTGCTGCACATCGAAGCCCTGTCCAACGGCCCCACGCTGGCCTTCAAGGACATGGCCATGCAGCTGCTGGGCAATCTGTTCGAGTACGAACTGGCCCGCCGCAACGAGGAGCTCAATATTCTGGGTGCCACCAGCGGGGACACCGGCAGCGCGGCCGAGTACGCCATGCGCGGCAAAAAGGGCGTGCGCGTCTTCATGACCAGCCCCCACGGCCGCATGAGCCCCTTCCAGCAGGCGCAGATGTTCAGCCTGCAGGACGAGAACATCCACAACATCGCCATCGAAGGCGTGTTCGACGACTGCCAGGACATCGTCAAGGCCGTCTCCAACGACCACGCCTTCAAGGCCCAGTACAAGATCGGCACGGTCAACTCCATCAACTGGGCGCGTCTGCTGGCCCAGGTGGTCTACTACTTTGCCGGCTATCTGCAAGCCACCCGCTCCAACGACCAGCAGGTGAGCTTCACCGTGCCTTCGGGCAACTTCGGCAATATCTGCGCAGGCCATGTGGCACGCCAGATGGGTCTGCCGATTGCCAAGCTGGTGGTTGCCACCAACGAAAACGATGTGCTGGACGAGTTCTTCCGCACCGGCATCTACCAGGTGCGTGGCTCGGCCAACACCTACGAGACATCGAGCCCCTCGATGGACATCTCCAAGGCCAGCAATTTCGAGCGCTTTGTGTTCGACCTGGTTGGGCGTGACGGCGTGCGCACCAGGCAACTGTTCGCTGAAGGCGTGGCCAAGGCGGGCAAGTTCGATCTGAGCACTGACCCCGCCTTCAAGGATGCGGCCGGCAAGTACGGTTTTGTGAGCGGCAAGAGCACCCACGCCGACCGACTGGCCACCATCAAGGACACCTTCGAGCGCTTTGATCAGATGATCGACACCCATACCGCCGACGGTGTGAAGGTGGCGCGCGAGCATCTGGGCGCCGAGCCCATGCTGGTGCTGGAAACCGCTTTGCCCATCAAGTTTGCCGCGACGATCGAAGAGGCGCTGGGCCGCCAGCCCGACCGTCCCGTCAAGTTCAACGGCATCGAAGACCTGCCCAAGCGCGTGGTCGTCATGGCTTCCGACGTGGACAAGGTCAAGGCCTTTATCGCCGCAAACTGCAGATAAAGTCCTGCGGCGCTAAGCTTGAAAAGCACCTGTGGCTTGGCGACAGGTGCTTTTTTTCTTTGAATAAAATTGGTGTTCTGCGCTTTCCCGTAGAGCATTGGTAGCTATCAAAAATATATTGAAATCAAGATGAAGGTCATAGGCTTTGCCGGATATTCGGGCGCGGGCAAGACCGGCCTGGTCGAGGCGCTGGTGATGCTGATGAAGCAGCGCGGCCTCAGGGTCTCGGTCATCAAGCATGCCCACCATGACTTTGATGTGGACCAAGAGGGCAAGGACAGCTGGCGTCATCGCAAGGCTGGCGCTTATGAAGTGCTGCTCGCCTCCGATAGGCGCCTGGCGCTGATGCGCGAATACGAGCAGCCTGTACCGCTGAGCGTGCACCATATGCTGGCGCAGCTGGACCCCAGCGTGGACTGGGTGCTGGTTGAAGGCTTCAAGCATGGCGAGTTGCCCAAGATAGAGGTCTGGCGGCAGCAGCAGGACAGGCTCAATAGAGGCAAAAGCCTGGAGCCTCTGTTTCCGCATGACCCTCGGGTGCTGGCCGTGGCCACCGACGCTGCCCATGACCTGCCGCAAGCGCCTCTGCAGCCCGTGCTGGATCTGAACCAGCCACAGTTGGTGCTGCAATGGCTGCTGGCTCATTCGGATTCTCTGCAATACAAGAACTAAGGAAAGACACAGCAATGCAAGCACCACAGACGCCTCGCAAGCCGCTCAAACCTCTGGATGAAGCCCTGCAGGAGCTGCTGGCCCATGCCCGGCCCCAGGCCGGCATGCAGATGGTGGACACCTTTGATGCCGATGGCCGCGTGCTGCTGCAGGCCGCCGTCTCGCCGCTGCAAGTGCCGCCCCAGGACAATTCGGCCATGGATGGCTATGCCGTGCGCGCCGCCGAATGTGCGGGCGGCACGGCGGTACTGCCGGTGTCGCAGCGCATCCCTGCCGGCACCTCGCCCGAGGCACTGGCCGCTGGCACCGTCGCCCGGATTTTCACGGGCGCGCCCGTGCCTGCCGGGGCCGATGCCATCGTCATGCAGGAGGACTGCGAATTGCTCGATGACGGCCGCGTGCGCATCAAGGTCGAGCCACGGCTCGGTCAGTGGATTCGCCGCGCGGGCGAGGACATCACGCAGGGAGCGACCGTGATCGAGGGCGGCACCCGCCTCACGCCGGCCCATCTTGGTCTGGCTGCCAGCATGGGTTTCGCCAGCCTGCAGGTGGCACGCAAGCCGCGAGTGGCCCTGTTCTCCACCGGCGATGAACTGGTCATGCCCGGCACCGTGGCACCGCAGGACATGCCAGCTGGCAGCATCTACAACAGCAACCGCTTCTTCCTGCGTGCATTGCTGTTGCGCATGGGCTGCGAGGTGACGGATCTGGGCATAGTGCCCGACGACCGCGAGGCCACGATTGCAGCGTTGGCCGATGCCGCCATGGACCACGATGTGATCGTCACCAGCGGCGGCGTCTCCGTGGGCGAGGAAGACCATATCAAGCCCGCGGTTCAGGAGTTGGGGCAGCTGGATCTCTGGCAGATCAACATCAAGCCCGGCAAGCCTTTTGCGTATGGCCGCGTCAATCGCGAGTCCGGCACAGGCTTTGCACACTTCATCGGGCTGCCGGGCAATCCGGTCTCCAGCTTTGTCACCTTCCAGGTGCTGGTGCGCCCCTTTTTGCTGCGTCTGCAAGGCGTGCAGCATGTGCTGCCGCGTGCCATCGATGCGCGCGCCGATTTCGAGTGGCCAAAGGGCGACAAGCGCAGAGAGTTTCTGCGGGTGCGCTACAACGAGCGTGGCGGGCTGGAGCTGTTCAGAAACCAGAGCTCGGGCGTGCTGACTTCCACGGCCTGGGGCGACGGCGTGGTGGACAACCCTGCCGGCACCACGATTGCCATGGGAGACAGCGTGCGCTTTATCCCGTTTGCCGAACTCATGGCCTGATGGAGTTGGAGATGAAGACCGTTACGATTCGATATTTCGCCTCTATCCGGGAAGCCTTGGGTACGGGCAGCGAAAGCCTGCAGACCCCGGCTGCCACCGTGGGAGCATTGCGCGAGCAACTGATGAGCCGCAGCGATGCGGCTGCCCAGGTGCTGGCTGCCGGCAAGGCCGTGCGCATGGCGCTGAACCAGGATATCTGCGATGCCGATGCCGTGCTCAGCAATGGCGATGAAGTGGCGTTCTTCCCGCCTGTGACGGGCGGCTGATCAGCCCTTGAGCGCGTGGCGGCGGCTCCAGGAGCTTTGCCGCTTGTTGCCTCGCACACCGCTGCTGTGCTGTCCCCGCAATGGTTGCGGGGTCAGTCCCTGAGTCATATACCCATCTCTAATGCCATGAGCGAAACCGCCGATTTGTCCACTCCCGAAGTCAACCCCGAGATCAGTGCCCGCACCCGCAAGGCTCTGGCTGAAGCGCGCGAGCGCGGAGTCAAGCTGGGCACGGCCGGTGCGGCCAATATCCGCGCCACGGTGGAAAAACGCAAATCGGCGGCCGATGCCTTTGCCAGGCAGCACGAAGCGCTGTTCGCCGAATTGCAGCAGCAAGGTCTGACCCACCGCGCCATGGCGGCCGAACTCAATGCGCGGGGCATTGCGGCCGCCAAGGGTGGCGAGTGGACCCATGGCCAGGTGCAGCGCATTCTGAACCGCTATGCGCACTGGAAGGCTTCGGAGCCGATCCAGGCCTGAGGCCGTGATGCCGACCCCAAAAGCCGTGCTGCGTCAGCTGCACGGCTTTTTGATGAAGGTCGGGTGAGAATGATTCAGGCAATACAGAGCAAAGCCGCAGCGCACATCTTATGCGCCATGCAGGGTGACCGCTTTCTGCCTTGTAGCAGCCAGTGCCAGCAAGCCCAGCACAATCAGCATCAGACCATAGCCATAGGTGGTGGGCACCAGCCCCAGGCTCTGGGTCAGCAGGCCTGCCGCAATGGCCGGCAGGCTGAAGGCCAGATAGCTCAGCACATAGATGGTGGACAGCAGGCCGCCGCGTTCATGCGGCTCGGCCAGTGGCAGCACGCTGCGCAGTGCCCCTTGAAAGCCCACGCCAAAGCCCGCACCGGCAATGATGGAGGCGGCCACCATCAGCGTCAGGCTGTGGCTGGCCACGCCCAGCAGCAAAATCACAATGCCCAGCGGCAGAATCGAACCACCAAAGCGCAGCATGCGCTGGGCCGTCCAGTGGCGAAGCAGCCAGATGGCCGCTGCGGCGCTCAGAGTGTTGATGCACACTGCCAGGCCTGCCATCAGGGTGGAGCCGGTGATCACGCGCAGCAGGGTTGGGCCTAGCGAGAGATAAAAGCCTGCCAGCGCCCAGGCGGCAATATCCAGCGGTGCCATGCGCATGAACGCCGGGCGGATATGCGGGGGAAGGCGGATGCGAGGGCGCATGGAGGCCGCAGCTCCGCTGCGGCGGCTGACGGTTTCAGGCATCACTGCAATGGCCCAGGCCGATGCCGCAAATACCAGCAGCAGCCACCAGTAGATCTGGTGCAGCCCGTCGTGACCGTGGCTTGCCAGTTGGTTGGCGCCGAACACGCCGGCTGCCATACCCAGCATGGGAGACAGCGTATTGATCAGCGCACCGCGTTCGCGGTCCAGATCGAGCAGGGTCGCGCCCAGGGCTGCGCTGGCCATGCCGGTGGCAAAGCCCTGCACCACGCGCGACCAGAGCAAGGCTTGCGCATCCTGTGCATGGGCGAACATCAGCATGGAGATTGCCTCCAGTCCCAGGGCGGCAAGAATGACGGGGCGCCGGCCCAGGTAATCGGACAGTGCGCCCATGGTGAGCAGGGCGACGAGCAGACTGAAGGCATAGACCGCAAAGATCAGGGTCAGCATGCCCGAAGAAAAGCCCCAGGCCTGCTGGTAGAGCCGATACAAGGGCGTTGGAGCGCTGGAGGCGGCCAGAAAACTGGCCAGGGTCAGCGCGACGGCGGCCATGCTGCGGGTGGTGGACGCGGCAGTCAGGGATATAGAGGATGTGGGCATGGAAAAGCAGGCTCCGCTACCATAAAAGCAAATTTTTTGCGTTTGCGTATTCTGCGTTAGTTTCTCACTAACGCAAATATTTAGCTTTAATGACCATGATTGCAAAAGACCCAGTCCAATCCCGGCCGGGCGGGCGCAGCTCCCGTGTACAGGCCAGCGTGCATCAGGCGGTGAGGAAACTGCTGGAGCGCATGCCGCGCGAGGAGCTCACCTTCCCCCTGATCGCCACCGAAGCCGGAGTGACTCCTTCCACGCTGTACCGCCGCTGGGGCGATCTGCCGCAGTTGCTGGCCGATGTGGCACTGGAGCGCATCCGTCCCATTGCCGAGCCTGCGGACACGGGCAGCCTGCATGGCGATCTGCAGGCCTGGACCGAGCAATACATCGAGGAAATGGGTTCGCCCCTGGGGCGCACCTTGCTGCGCGATACCTTGGTGGCGACCCAGGAAGACCAGGTGACCTGCGCCTGCGTGGACATCATCCGCGACCAGCTTGGCATAGTGCTCAGCCGGGCCCGGGCGCGTGGCGAGTCGGGTCCCGATGTGGACACCATGCTGGACCAGTTGGTGGCACCCATCGTCTATCGCATTCTTTACGGTCTGCAGCCCGATGTGGCTTTCGGACGCAAGCTGGTCGAGCAACTGAAACCTGCACTGCTCTGAGGCTCTTGCTCTAGAATCGCGGCTCACAGGTGCAAAGGGGCGCCTGCCCGCACAAGAGGCTCTCACCCTTGCTTTAGGCGGCGTGTTCACGCTCGATGTCGATGTTCTGTCAGACCATGGTTGTTTTACGGGCCCTGCGCGGGAGGCTCCGATGCAACCTGGAGCACTGTCATGACTTCATCTCTTCATCCCCAGGCGCGGCGCGCGCTGACGCGGGACTACAAACAGGCGTTTCCCGCCATGGGCATCTACGCGGTGCGCTGCGATGCCGCCGACCTGTTGCGCCTGGGTGCCAGCCGCAATGTGGACGCAATACTCAACCGCCTGCGGTTCGAGCTGAGCAATGGCTCCCGGCGCGATGTGGCCCTGGCCCAGGCCTGGGCGCGCCATGGCGCGCAGGCATTTCGTTTTGAGGTACTGGACCGCGTGAAGGAGCGCGAGGATCCCTTGTTCGACTATGACGCCGAACTTCAGGCTCTGCTGTCCCTGTGGCAACAAGAGCTGCAAGGGGTGCAGCCATGAGCCGCGAAGCCGTGAATGCCATGAGCGCAGGCCAAGCACTGCCCGATGGCGCTGTAGCCATTGACCCGTCGGGTCCGGCCATGGGGGCCAGTTCTGTTTCAGGATTCCTGTCGCCGCAGGCCCTGGTCGACGAGATCAAGGTGCGTGCCCGCGTGCGCTTGAGCCGCGCGCGGCGCGAGGGTTCTGCGGGCTCGGCCTCATTGCGCGACCACTTGCATCAGGCGGCGCGCGAGGTCGGCTTTGCCGGCTGGGAGCAGGCGCGTCTGGTGCTGGGAGCGCTGGCGGCTGCCGGTGATGACATGGGCAGCTTCTGGCATGCGCCGCGTAGCGGCATTCTTTTGCACATCTGGTTCAGCGAGTACGCACAGGCGCGCAGTGTGCTCGCACAGCAGGTGGATGGTTTTTTGCTGCCTTATCGGCGCCAGTGCTTCATCGTGCAAGCGCCGTTCATCGAGGCCTTGGGCTTGAGCGCGGCCGACCCGGCCTGGGCCGCCATAGGGCGAGATCTGGTCGCTGGCTATGGAACGCCTGGCTGGCGGGCCTTGGCCTGGCAGCGGCTGCATGCGCCTGCCGGGGCCTTCTGATCTGCTCCAGAGCGGCAGGCTCCTGAAATTGGGCCGAATAATGCTGCTCTGACAGCGCTGAAAATCGGTTCTGTCCAGGTTTTCAGGCCGGGTCTGCTGGAATGGGGAACTGCGGTGCACGCCATTCCAGCAGCTCGGCCAGGCGCTGAACGATCCAGACCGCTTCAAGCGCCGTGACGACCGAGCCCTCCGCAGCCAGGCCCGCATGCATGCCCAGCAGCACCTGCTCTTCGGAGGAGTTTCCCGAGTGATAGAGCGTCTGTGCCTGCTCGGTCAGATGGCTTGCCAGGTCTTCGCACAGCTCGTAGCGTGCGACGACCTCGGCAATCGGGGCGGACAGCTTGCCGCTGCGCGTGCGAAACAGCTCGGCAAAGCTGGGCGGCGGCTGAATCTGGCTGGTGTCGTCCATGGCTTAGCTCGGCTCGAACAGGCGCTCGAAACGCTCGATGTCCACGGCCAGCTCGCAGGTGATGAGCTGACCCGATTTGTTGTCGCGCTTGCGGTGGGCGGCAAACAGCGTGGCCTTGCCCTTGAAGTTGTAGTCGGGCAGGTGGATCAGCTCATAGGGATAGGGCACAAAGAGCTGGAACTCGAAAATCATCCGGTGCTCATTGCGCGGAGAGGGGTACAGCGTGTACTCTGGCAAATTGATGGTTTGTGTGGCCATGGCGCAATGCTAATGCGCCAGACATGCCCATGCTGGCCTGCGACAATGCAGGCATGACTGCAGCACGTGTATCCATTCAGACCCAGGACTTTGACCTCTCGGCCGAGATTGCCGCCCTGCGCGCCGGCGATGCACGCGTGGGCGCGGTCTGCAGCTTTGTCGGCACGGTGCGCGACTGCAACGAGGGCGATGCCGTCTCCAGCATGGAGCTTGAGCATTACCCCGGCATGACCGAGAAGTCGATCGAGGCCATCATCGACAAGGCCGTGACGCGCTTTGGTATCTATGGGGCGCGCGTGATTCACCGTATCGGCCTGCTGCAGCCCATGGACCAGATCGTGCTGGTGGCCGTGACCAGCGCCCACCGCGGCAAATCCTTCGAGGCCTGCGAATACATCATGGATTATCTGAAGTCCGAAGCGCCGTTCTGGAAAAAAGAGCAGACCGAGCAGGGCGCACGCTGGGTGGATGCTCGCATCAGTGACGAGCAGGCGCTGGCGCGCTGGACCCGTTAAGGCACTGTTCGGCTTGCCATGGGCGGGACGGAGCCCCGTTGTCGGGCGGCTCTCTCAATGCTGGTTCTTGCCTGGTGAGCAGGCTTGGATGGTGGCGGTTGCCTAACTGTGCTGGACGAAATTCTATGAATGAACGCCTTCGGTCTTTTATCTATCAAGCAGTAGCAGCTATGGTTTCTGATGGACTGTATCGCTCGTTTACGGGCGTGGAACCGGCTGATCCAGCTTGCCGAAGTCGGGTGCATTGTGGGCTTGCTCCTACACGGCGGTATGGCTGGGCGCGCCATGCTCGGGTGTGGCCTGCGTGCAGATGCACCGTTTGATCCTGCGCAAACAAGGTCGCGCTTGAAGCCGTCTTGCCGCTTTGTTGCGGGCTCTGGTCTTGAAAATACCCGCACGGCTATCAGATAAATCGCAATGACATTGATATGGAGCGAAAGCGACACACCATGCGAATTGACAAACTGACGACCAAATTCCAAGAAGCCTTGGCCGACGCGCAGTCTCTTGCGCTCGGTGCCGACCAATCCAGCATCGACCCCTTGCACCTTCTGGTGGCCATGCTGCGCCAGGATGACGGCCCGCGTGCGCTGCTGCAGCGCGCCGGCGGCAATGTGCAGCAACTCAAGAACCTGGCCGAGCAGGCCATGGCTGATCTGCCGCGCGTGCAGCAGCAAGGCGATGTGCAGGTAGGCTCCGAGCTGGCCCGCCTGCTGCAGGCGACCGAAAAAGAAGCGCTCAAGCGCGGCGACCAGTTCATCGCCAGTGAGTTGTTCCTGCTGGCGCTGGCTGACGCCGCAGGCTCGGCCACGCGTGCCGGGGCCTTGCTCAAGCAAAGCGGCGTGAGCAAATCCAGCCTGGAAGCCGCCATCAATGCGGTACGAGGAGGGCAGAACGTGGACAGTGCAGAAGCCGAAGGCCAGCGCGAAGCGCTGAAGAAATACACCATGGACCTGACCGAGCGCGCCCGCAGCGGCAAGCTTGATCCGGTGATCGGCCGCGACGACGAAATCCGCCGCGCCATCCAGGTGCTGCAGCGGCGCAGCAAGAACAACCCCGTGCTCATCGGCGAGCCCGGCGTGGGCAAGACCGCCATTGTCGAGGGCCTGGCCCAGCGCATCGTGGCCGGCGAAGTGCCCGAGAGTTTGCAGAACAAGCGCGTGCTGTCGCTGGACATGGCGGGCCTGCTGGCCGGTGCCAAATACCGAGGTGACTTTGAGGAACGCCTCAAATCCGTGCTCAAGGAGCTGGCCCAGGAAGAAGGGCGAGTCATCCTGTTCATCGACGAAATCCACACCATGGTGGGTGCCGGCAAGGCCGACGGCGCCATGGATGCGGGCAATATGCTCAAGCCCGCCCTGGCGCGCGGCGAGCTGCACTGCGTGGGTGCGACCACGCTGGACGAGTACCGCAAATACATCGAAAAGGATGCCGCGCTGGAGCGCCGTTTCCAGAAGGTGATCGTGGACGAGCCTTCGGTCGAAGACACCATCGCCATCCTGCGCGGTTTGCAGGTGAAGTATGAGGCGCACCACAACGTCGACATTACTGACCCCGCTATCGTTGCTGCAGCAGAGCTGAGCCATCGCTACATCACCGACCGCTTCCTGCCCGACAAGGCCATCGACCTGATCGACGAGGCTGCGGCCAAGATCAAGATCGAGATGGACTCCAAGCCCGAGGTGATGGACAAGCTCGAGCGCCGCATGATTCAGCTCAAGATCGAGCGTGAAGCCATGAAGCGCGAAAAGGACGAGGCTTCGCAAAAGCGTCTGCAGCTGATCGAGGAAGAGCTCGAAAGCCTGGAGCGCGAGTACGCCGACCTCGAGGAGATCTGGAAGGCCGAGAAGGCCAGTGCGCTGGGCTCCGAGCAAATCCGCAAGGAGGTGGATCAGCTGCGTATCCAGATCGAAGAGTTCAAGCGCAAGGGTGACTTCAACAAGGTGGCCGAGCTGCAGTACGGCAAACTGCCCGCGCTCGAAAAGCAGTTGCATGAAGCCCAGGCCAAGGAAAAAGGCCAGGACGGTGCGCCCGCCCACAAGCTGCTGCGCACACAGGTGGGGGCCGAGGAGATTGCCGAGGTGGTCAGCCGTGCCACGGGCATTCCCGTTGCCAAGATGATGCAGGGCGAGAAAGACAAGCTGTTGCACATGGAGGACAAGCTGCACGAGCGTGTGGTGGGCCAGGAAGAGGCGATTGCCGCCGTGGCCAATGCCATCCGTCGCTCGCGCTCGGGTCTGTCCGATCCCAACCGTCCCACGGGTTCCTTCCTGTTCCTGGGCCCCACGGGCGTGGGCAAGACCGAGCTGTGCAAGGCGCTGGCAGGGTTCCTCTTCGATAGCGAGGAGCATCTGGTGCGGGTTGACATGAGTGAGTTCATGGAAAAGCACTCTGTGGCACGATTGATCGGTGCGCCTCCCGGCTATGTGGGCTACGAAGAAGGCGGTTATCTGACCGAGGCCGTGCGTCGCAAACCCTATAGCGTGCTGCTGCTGGACGAGGTGGAAAAAGCCCACCCCGATGTCTTCAATGTGCTGCTGCAGGTGCTCGACGATGGCCGCCTGACCGATGGTCAGGGTCGTACGGTGGACTTCAAGAACACCGTGATCGTGATGACCAGCAATATCGGCTCGCATCTGATACAGGCCATGGTGGGCGAGGACGCCGATGATGTGAAGGACGCGGTCTGGGGGGAACTTAAAAACCATTTCCGACCCGAATTCTTGAACCGTATCGATGAAACCGTGGTCTTCCATGCACTGGATGCCAAGAACATCGAGGCGATTGCCAGAATTCAGCTGAAGTTGCTGGAAAGCCGTCTGCAGAAGATGGAGCTGAGCATTCAGGTGTCCGAGCAAGCCCTGGCCGAGCTGGCCAAGGTGGGCTTCGATCCCGTGTTCGGTGCCCGTCCGCTCAAGCGCGCCATCCAGCAGCGTATTGAAAACCCGCTGTCCAAGTTGTTACTCGAAGGAAAGTTCCCGCCCAAGAGTACGATAGCTGTGACAGTCGACCCGGTGAATGATCCCGGGGTGTTCCGGTTCGAGTCCGCAGGCACTGCCTGAGGCCCCGAACCCTAGAAAGAGGTATTGCTTTGAACGATTTCGCCGCCACTGCAACCCGTTGGGCCGTCCGCATCATGCTGATGCTGGTGGGCCTGGTGTTCTTCCTGTGCCTGATGGCCGTGGCCTGCCTCATCGCCCTGGCCTGGGGCGTGCGCGCCCTGTGGGCCAGACTCACGGGCCAGCCCGTGGTGCCCATGAGCATGGGTGCCATGAGCCCCTTTGCCGGCTGGCAGACGGTGTACCGATCGGGGGCCGAGTGGATGGCGCAATCGTCGGGCAATGCCGACGCCAGAATGGATGGGCGTGAAGCCCGCGGGCGTCGCGGCGTTCTGCCTGGTAGCGGCGATGTGACCGATGTGCAGCCGCGCGAGGTGCACGAGTCGTAATGACAAGCCCTTGCTCAGGCTTCATACTTTGGAGCCAGTGAGGCACAAAAGGCCGCAGGCTGGTTTCGCGGTCTACACACAAGAGCCTGTGCAGTGTTGCATCAGGCTCTTTTTTTACGCTGTGTTTACGCAGTCTCGCGGTATGGTCGGGACTGTGATCTTGGGATTTTCAGACAGGCATGAACTACATGGACTTGCACCGCATTTTTGACTTGCAGTACCAAGCCAGCCGCACGCAGGTCGATGTGCCTTTGCTGGTGCGCCGGGAGAGGCTGCTGCGTCTGCAGAAGCTGTTGGACCAGAATGGCCCGGCCTTGTGCGCGGCGGTGGAGCAGGACTTTGGTGTGCGCTCCGAGCGCTGGACCGAAATGCTGGATCTGATGCTGGTGCGAAACATGCTCAAGCACACGCTCAAGCATCTGCCCCGGTGGAGCAAGCGCCAGCGCGTGCGCACGCCGCTGATGCTGCAGCCCGGCAAGGCCTGGGTGGAGCGCCAGCCTCTGGGCGTGGTGGGCATCATCTCGCCTTGGAACTATCCGCTGCAGCTATCGTTGGCGCCAGCCATCACGGCGCTGGCGGCGGGCAATCGTGTGATGCTCAAGCCCAGCGAGCTGACGCCGCAGACTTCGGCAAAAATGGCCGAGCTGGTCGCCCAGTTCTTTGCGCCCGAAGAGTTCAGCGTGATCGAGGGCGATGTGGCCGTGGCCACGCAGTTCTCTGGCCTGCAGTTCGACCATCTGCTGTTCACCGGCTCCACGGCCGTGGGGCGGCGCGTGGCGCAGGCGGCAGCCGTGCACCTGACGCCCACCACGCTGGAGCTCGGGGGCAAGTCGCCCTGCATCATTGCGCAGGACTGCGATATGCAGGCCGCTGCGCTCAAGGTGGCCTACGGCAAGCTGGTCAATGCCGGGCAGACCTGCATCGCTCCCGACTATGTGCTGCTGCCGCGCGGCAAGGAGCAGGAGTTTGCCGAGGCCTATCAGGCGGCGGTGCAACAGCTGTACCCACGCATCTCGGGCAACCCGGACTACACAGCCATCATCAGCAAGCGCCATCTGGCACGACTCAAGCAGATGCTGCGCCAGGCGCAAAGCCTGGGAGCGCAGGTGCACTGGATGCATGAAGCGGCTGCCCCCGCTGCGGACGGTGACACCACGGCCTGGGGCGAGGCCGTGGAGCGGCAGTTCGCTCCGGCGTTGGTGTTCGGTGCCACGGGCGAAATGCAGTTGATGCAGGAAGAGATCTTCGGCCCCATCCTGCCCGTGATCTCCTACGAGCATATTGAAGATGTGATCAATGCCATCAACGCGAGCCCCCGTCCGCTGGCGCTGTACTGGTTTGGCAACGACGAGGCCGAGCGCGATGCGGTGTTGATGCGCACCGTCAGCGGAGGCGTCTGCGTGAACGACACCTTGCTGCATGTGGCGCACGAGAACTTGCCGTTCGGTGGTGTGGGCGACAGCGGCTGGGGTGCCTATCACGCAGAGCAGGGCTTTTTGCGCTTTGTGCACCAGAAGGCGGTTTTCGTGCAGTCGCGCTGGGCGGCGACTTCCTTGCTGTACCCACCGTTCGGGGACAAATTCGACCGTGTGATGGACCTGATACGACGCTGGCTCTGAAATTTCTTGGCCGTCGCACGGGGATTGAGCGCTTCGATGCTGTCCTGAGTGCTTGCCATTTTGTCATCAAATGTGACGCAAACCATTGATGGTTGCGGGCTTGCTGCTCTGCTTAGTGGAGCGCATAGCACATAGACTGCGCCATAGCAAGAAATTGCGAACAGCCGCAGTTGAGCAAATGGCTAACCATGGCGCCGCGTGCCAAAACTCTGAATCTGTAGACAATTACGCCCTTCTATTCTTACATGTTTCTGCCCCGGTTTTTCCATGTCTAGTATCCAGGTCCGTCCCGCTACTCTTCGCGATGCAAAAGCGATTGCCCAGATCCATACTGCTTCCGCACTGGAGGCTTATCGAGGTCTGGTTCCCGATGATCAACTGAAGGCCATGTCCTCGGTTGAAAAGCGCCAGGCTTACTGGCGCGAAGCTATTGAATACTGTGAGCCACAGGTCCAGGTCGCCATCGACGGCGACAAGATCGTTGGCTTTGTCGGCTTTGACCGTTCCCGTGATGAAAAGTCCCGCCAGACCACAGGCGAGATCTGGGCTATCTATGCAGCTCCCTCGCACTGGAGTCAAGGGGTTGGCGTTGCCCTGTGGGACGCCGCCCGAGATGGTCTGTTGGAGGAAGGCTGCACCAATGTGACAGCCTGGATTCCGCTGCGCAACGAGCGTGCCCTGCGTTTCCATGAAATGGCAGGCTTCAAGCGTGAAATGTCCACGGCCAAGACGGCTGTGATTGGCAGCATCAAGATTGAAGAAGTGCGCGTCAAGCGTCCTCTGAACGGCTGATTACAGCGTTCAGCACTCACTGAAAGACAGGCCGTGACGTCTCCTAACAGCAAGCTCGCGGCCTCGGTCTGCGCTCCCTCATCTGCTTTCGACCTGCTGCAATGGCAGGAGCAAGCTCAGGCTCATACGGCTTTGTGGCGCAGCGAAAGCAGCTTGCCCAAGCCCCGCCGCATCGAAGTTGCCGATGACACCATGCCCGCTGATACGGCGTTTCGCCATATCAGCGAAGGTGCGTCGCTGCTGTGGCGCGGTGATTTTCAAAATGCGCGTCAGCTGTTGCTGGCGCTGGGCCGCAGACTCGACAAGAAGTCGCGACGCAAGAGCCCGGCAAAGAGCCCTGCCGCATCAGGCTTTCCCCACGCTTTTCATCTGTACCGCCAGTCCCAGGCTCAGCGTGCACGTTTGCTGGCCAGCCTTCTGATCGAGCTGGATGTGCAATGGCATTGCGCCTTGCGCCGGGCTCCGGACTGGAGCCTGGCCTGCTCCGAGGCCTGGGGCGCAGTTCCGGCCGAAGCGCATGCGCAGTCCGTGCTGGTGCCGCTGCGCGATCTGCTGGGCGTGGTCGGCGCCCATGAGTGGCGCAAGAAGGGGGTGGAGATCCCTGCCCTGGATGGCGCCCGCATTCATGCGCACTACGGTGTTTTCTCGCCCGTGCGCGGTGAGTATCTCGATCTGGTGGCGCGTGCGAGCATTCCCGCTGCCGGTCTGGAGCAGGCCTGGGATATTGGTGTCGGCACGGGCGTGCTCTCGGCATTGCTGCTCAAGCGCGGCGTGAAGTCGGTGGTCGCCACCGATACCAGCGAGCGTGCGCTGGCCTGTGCCTGCGAGAATCTGCAGCGCCTGGGTCATGCTTCCCGGGTGCAGTTGCAGCATGCCGATCTGTTTGCACAAGGGCAGGCCGGCCTGATCGTCTGCAACCCGCCCTGGCTGCCGGGAAAAGCGGCATCGGTGCTCGATCAGGCGATTTACGACGAAGACAGCCGCATGCTGCGCGGTTTTCTGCAAGGGCTGGCGGCGCACCTGCTGCCGGGCGGCGAGGGCTGGCTCATCATCTCCGACCTGGCCGAGCATCTGAAGCTGCGCACGCGTGACGAGTTGCTGGGCTGGATTGAAGCGGCTGGCCTCAAGGTGCTGGGACGCGACGATATCCGCCCGCACCATGGCAAGGTACTGGACAGAGAAGACCCTCTGCACATTGCGCGCTCTGCCGAAGTGACCTCGCTTTGGCGTCTGGCCAACGCCGGCTGACAGCCAGGCTGCTAGGCCGTTGCGCCTTGCAGTTCCTGGCAGGGTGGATTGGCGGCTTCCCCATGCGCCAGCAGTGCCGCCAGCCTCTCGCGCAGCGAATGTGCGCGCTCTTCGCCCGCATATTCCTCTACCGCCACCAACAGGCTGATGCCTGCGCTGCGCAAGCTGTTCAGGTCTCTGGCCTCGCGCAGTTGGGTACGCAATGTCTGGGCCAGGGCTTCGTGGCGGTTGGCAAACAGGCGCTCGCACATATCGAATAAGTACATGCGCGTGCCCGCCATATTGATGGCCGGCACCGAGCTGGCGGCTTGCTCGGCTGGCGCCAGGGCTGGTATAGCCGGGCCGTCTCCAACCTTGGCGAGAGAGGTTGCTGGATGAGTGGCCATGCTGCGCTCTTTGGAGGCGCTGGTCGGCACCAGCTGAAGATATCCCTGCTCCACCAATTGCTGGGCCAGTGCGGCATGATCGCTGCCCAGCATGGCGGCAAGTTCCTCCATGCTCTTGCCGCCAGCCAGCAACAGCAGGGAGCGCGCGCGCTGCGGCAGCTGGCGCGATCCGGGCTGAAGTTCCTCCTGGGCCTTGGCGGTTTTCTGCAAAATCATGGCTGGTTCTGTCTGGCGCATTACAAGTGCGGATGCGCTATTGCATGAGCTGACGATGACACTGGTGTGAATCTGCGCCAATTCGCAGTGGATCGCCCTGTCATTGCTGCCCAAGCTTGCCAACTGCTTCTGAATTAATAGCTGCTGGCGTTTTCTGAATAAGCGCTGCAGGTCAATCTGACTTGAATCTGAAATGAGACTGCTGCTTGCGCCCATGGAAGGGCTGCTGGATTTTGTGTTGCGCGATGTGCTGACCCGGGTGGGCGGCGCGGATCGCTGCGTGTCCGAGTTCATTCGCATCAGCGGTTCGCTGCTGCCGGACAAGGTCTATCTGCGTACCATGCCCGAACTGCGCAACGGCAGCAGGACGCTGGCCGGCGTGCCGGTGCGGGCGCAACTGCTGGGCTCCGACCCCGTCAGCATGGCCGAGAACGCGGCCAATCTGGCGCGCCTGGGGCCCGAGGGCATCGATCTGAATTTCGGCTGCCCGGCCAAGGTGGTCAACCGCCATGGCGGCGGTGCATCGCTGCTGCAGGATCCCGAGCAGATCGTGCGCGTGGTGGACGCCGTGCGCAGTGCCGTACCCGCGCAGATGCCGGTGTCGGCCAAGATGCGCTTGGGCTTTAACGACCGCGCGTTGATGATCGAGTGCGCCCAGGCCATGGAGCAAGGCGGTGCCTGTGAGATCGTCGTCCATGCGCGTACCAAGCTGGACGGCTATCGTCCGCCGGCCTATTGGGAAGAGATTCCGCGCATCCGTGAGGCGGTGGGCGTGAATGTGGTGGCCAATGGCGAGATCTGGACTGTGGAAGAGGCCTTGCGCTGCCGCGAAGTATCGGGCTGCGAGGATCTGATGCTCGGGCGCGGCATTGTGGCCGACCCGGGTCTGGCCTTGGCCGTGCGCCGCGCCGTGGGGCAGGGCAGTGGCACGGCGGCCGCTGGTATTGACTGGCTGGCGCTGGTGCCCCAGGTGCAGCGTTTTTGGTATATGGTCTGCGAGGATCTGGAGCCGCGCCAGCGTGCGGGTCGCCTCAAGCAGTGGCTCAATCTCATGCGCAGGCGCTTTCCGGAGGCCGAGCTGGCTTATCAGGAAGTGCGTACCCAGACCGATCAACGCGCCATCAGCGACTGGGTGCAGGCGCTGCCGCTGCGGGACCTGCAGCAGGAATGGGCTTGGCCGCAAACCACGCCTAAAGCAGACTGTCCGGAGCCAGAGGCCCGAGCAGCTGCAGCATGAGGCGTAGTCCAAGGCTGGCATCGGGCTCCGAGTAGGAGTCCCTGAGCCCGCTGTCCAGGGGGGCGCGCCAGACCAGCTTCCCCTTGGGGTCCAGATCCACCCGCCAGCTGTTTTCGGGCAGGCTTTCGTCGATGCTGTCGCCGGCCAGCTGGCTGAAGCGGCGGCTGGCGATCAGTACGGCGATCTCGGTGTTCTGCAGTTGTGAGCGCATGTCCAGATTCATGGAGCCCACGGCGACCAGGCGTCCGTCTATGACCAGCAGCTTGGTGTGCAGCATGGCCCGCGAAGCCCCGGCACTGCCCCCGCTGGAGCCTGTGGTGCCTGCGCGCAATGCCGAGCGTACGTTGGCCGCTTCGCTGCGCATTTCATGCAGCTCGATGCCCATCTCCAGCAGCGCCTTGCGGTGGCGCGCATAGCCGGCATGGGCCAGCGGCGCATCGTTGGAAGCCAGGGAGTTGGTCAGCACCCGGATGCGCACGCCCTTGCTGCGCGCGGCGCGAAAGGCGTCCATGATCTCCGTCCCCGGGACAAAGTAGGGTGACACCACCAGCAGGTCCTGCCTGGCGGAGCGGATCAGAGCCAGCAGACCATCGACCACCGATTCGGCATTCAGAGCCGGCGTGGCCGAGGGGGGCGGGCTGTAGGCGTCGTTGGCCTTGAGCACAGCTGACTCGGCGTGCTCGCTGGCGGCCGATCGTTCCGCACCTTCGGCGGGGATCTTGGTCGGGCTGTCCGCCAGCACCATGGCCTGGGCCCAGATCCAAGGGATCTGGTTCAGGTTCATGGACCCGCCTTCGGACTCCGGTTCGGCGATGCCGGTGTCCGGGGCTGGCGCGGCTTCGGTTTTGGCGTCTTCCTGGTCAAACTGGGTCTTGAGCTTGAGCAGGTCCGGCTCGCTGATCAGCGACTGCACGGGGTAGGCACGCACATTGTTCCAGTAGCGGTCGAAGCTGCGCGACAAATCCTTGACGACGGGGCCGCCGGCCAGAACATCGAGATCGACAAAATTGCCCACATTGGAGGCATCAAAGTAGGCATCGCCCAGGTTGCGTCCGCCAATCACGGCCAAGGTGTTGTCGGCCACGAACAGCTTGTTGTGCATGCGCTGCTGGGCGCGCTGAAAGTCGGTCAGCAGCGTCCAGGCCCGGCCGATGGTGGAGGCGCGCGAGCCGGCCAGCGGATTGAACATGCGCATCTCCACATTGGGCACAAAAGCCAGGCGCATGACCTGCGCATCGGGCCCCGTGCTGTGGAAGTCGTCCAGAAGCACGCGCACGCGCACGCCGCGCCGGGCCGCCTGCACGACCGCGCGCAGCAGTCTCCCGGTGCTTTGATCGGCATGGATGGCGTAGTACTGCAGATCCAGCGTCTTCTGTGCGTTCTCCACGAGCGCCATGCGGCTGCTAAGGGCATGCCTGGGGCCGGAGAGCAAGGCAAAAGCCGAGGCATCTGGCTTTGCCCGGGCCGGGCGAGCCTGAGAGACGAGCAGGCCCAGCTCGGTGCCTTGGGGCTGGCTCAGTGCGGTGCTGACGGGGCGCTCCACGTCCTTGGGTAGCGATGCCGCGCAACCCGTGAGCAGCAACGCGATAAAAGCGCCGGCAAGCAGTGCCAGACACTTTGGCCGCCGCAACGGCTGCAGTCGTGACGATGTGGGGATAAAAGCCGTCATTGCTGCTTTGTAACCCATGATGACCGAGTGCACATGTCGGACACAGGCTGCGCTAGAACTGCTCTCGGCCCTGGACTCTGGCAACAATGCGCAGGTCCGGTCCCAGGCGGGCGACATCGTGGAACTGCAGTGGCAGACCTTGGTCCAGGCTGTCGAGCGGGCCGAAGTTGGCAATGCCCATAGCACCCGTGCCCAGCAGCCTGGGGGCTTGATAGAAGAGAAACTCATCGACCAGACCTTCGCGAATCAGTGAGCCGTTGAGTTTGAAGCCTGCTTCCACATGCAGCTCATTCGTGCCGCGCTGTGCCAGATCGCGCAACATGGCTGCCAGATCGACCTTGCCCGCTGCATTCGGCATAGCAATAACCATAGCGCCTAGCGCTTGCAGTTGCTCGATCTTGGATTGATTTGTACTGCAAGTGTATACAAAGCATGCGCTAGGTGCTTTCAAAACATGAGCATCCAGTGGCATATCCAGCTTGCTGTCCACCACGGCAATGCGCGGCTGGCGTGGCGTGTCTACATCCCGCACATTCATGCGCGGATTGTCTTCAAGCACCGTGCCTATTCCGGTCAAGATCGTGCAGGCGCGGGCACGCCAGGCATGTCCGTCGGCGCGCGCTGCCGCCGAGGTGATCCACTGGCTTTGACCATTGTGCAAGGCCGTGACGCCGTCCAGCGAGCTGGCGGCCTTCATGCGCACCCAGGGCGTGCCGCGAATCATGCGGCTGAAAAAGCCGATATTGAGTTCGCGTGATTCAGCTCCGCCGGGGCCTATCTCCACATCGACACCCGCGGCGCGCAGCCGCTCGAAGCCCTGGCCGGCCACCTGCGGATTGGGATCCGTCAGTGCACCCACCACCTTGCCTATGCCGGCTGCGATCAAGGCGTCGCAGCAGGGGCCGGTGCGGCCGTGGTGCGAGCAGGGCTCCAGCGTCACATAGGCCGTGGCCCCACGCACATCGTTGCCTTTGGAAGCCGCGTCGCGCAGAGCCATCACCTCGGCGTGCGGGCCACCGGCCTGCTGGGTAAAGCCCTGGCCGATGATGCGACTCGAGGCATCGACGATCACGCAGCCAACACGCGGATTGGGTGAGGAAAGAAAAAGCGCCTGAGCAGCCTGCTCAAGCGCTTTGTTCATGAAGTGGGCAGAGGGTGTCATGCCCAGGATGGTAATGCAGAGGCGTCGGGCTTACTTGCCCCAGCAATCTGTGTCGTAACCAGATTCCCCGGACTTTTTACCATTGGCTCCATGCAAGCCTGTATTGCTCAGGGTGTAGGTGCCGCATTTGTCACTGGCTTGTGGGCCGGGAGACTTTGGGGCAGCACTCAAAATAAATGCCAGTTGAGTGTCCTTGTTACCATCTTTATTGAGGCTGATGGTGTAACGCTTGTTTGTGTCGCTGGCCCAGGTTAGCGTATCTGGTATAGCACTTGGGTAGACGCCTGTTGCCGTTGCTGCGCGCTCCATCCATTGCTGCGCTTGCAACAGTCCTGTCCGAGCATCAGCTCTATGGCCGCGGCGCACATATTCCGTATAACTCGGGTAGGCGATGGCGCCGAGAATGCCAATGACAGCAACCACGATCATCAGCTCAATCAAAGTAAAGCCCTGTTGATCGGTGCGAATTCGATAAGTCATGGTTTCCCTTCTTATTTGATTTGGCGCCAGCTAGGGCGTGTTGATTGTTCGGGCATGCGTGCCAATGTGTCGCGCGGTCCACCGCCGCCAGTGAGGTCGGTAATACGATCGCGCTTTGTAATCAGCAGTGGTGTACCGGTCTTGACTGCTACACGTGCAATGTTCATGTCCGAACTGTTGTAGAAGCCGTCGTTATTGGTGTCCACGAGCTGAATGGTGGGACGCTTGCCATCCATGATATTGATAAGTGTGCGCCATTGAGCTCCGGCACTGGTGTCCACTTTGACAGGTACACAACTCTCGTTGATGTTGTCGCTCTCGGCATTCTTGGTGCCAGAGGGCGACTCACTATAAACTGCCAAAATATTGCTGCCATCAAAGAACTGCATGGGTTTGAGCAGGCGCTCACCAGCGGCTGGTAGGTCTAGATACCACCCCTTATAGCTTTTCCAGGTTGCAGCGGTCAGCTCCTGATTGGCAGTTACGGTTGCGTCATCATTGGTAGCCCCGGTGGGCACAGTAATGCTTTGCTGTGCAAGCAGCTTCCCTGTGCTGTTCATGGTGCCAACAGGCGCAGGTGTTGGGATGCATGCTGGGTTTGTAGTGCAGTCGCCTGAGCCTGGGTGAACCTCCAAGGCGGTTTTGTCCGTATTCATTCGATAGCGTGTGTTGTCCAGGACTGAATACAGTGTTTGGACGTTCTGCGTGATGTCGGTGCGGCGGTCATTTGCCGTGAGGTTCCGGCCTGTACCGAATGCAACCATCATGCCTCCCAAGGGAATACTTTTAGCATCTGTTCCTGAGCCTATAGTCATACTTCGGTCATTGGCTCGCACAATTGGCGGAGCCGTAATCGGTTGCACTTGGTCGCGAGTGGTGCTTGTCAGTGTGGCAGGGCCGCGTGCGGCGAACAGAGGCTTGTCATAGCCATAGGCTACGGCCCAGTTGCTGTCGACGGTGCTAGTCAGATCAAATTTCCAGAGATTGCCCAAATTGTCGCCAGCATAGACGACGTCGGTCTTGCCATTGCCATCAAGGTCCACCAATGCGGGCGATGCCAATCCGTTGTCGCTGGCATTGCCTGTGCCGGTCGTGGCAGTGGTGGCTTGAATGCGTTTAAGAGCCCTGTCGCCGTCCAGATATTGCACCAGCAGCACGGGACGTTGATTGGTGCTGTTATAGCCATTGCCCATTAGCACTGCCCAACGCCCATTGTTCAGGCGCGTGATTTGCGTTGCTTCTTGCAGGCTGGCGGGGTTGCGTCCAGGCCGGGCGGTGATATTGCCGATATCGCCATCTTCGGTTACTGTGGCGGCGCAATCTTGCTGTGCAGTTCCGGTTAGCGCGCTACAGGTGGGGGCTGCCTCGCTATTGCTGCGGGTGCGATCTTTTATGACTGCTGCTGCGGTGAAACTGCTTGGATTGGTTACGTCCAATAGAAAATAACCTTTGCCTCCCGCTCCCAGTGAGCCGACGAGCATTGTCTTCCAGTTATCACCATCCTTGATGTCTCCGGTCATTGGTGAACCATCGACGTAATACTGATGTAGATAGTCCTTATCTGTCAGCTTCTTGAGTCCGCCTACGACGCCACGGGGTACATAGGCCAGCAATTCACTGCCATTGGTGGCTGAGAAGCCGTGCAGCATACCGTCGTTGCCGCCAACATACAGAACAGGGTTGCGGTCTTTCTGCTCAGTCACAAAGGCCGAATAGCCCATGGAATAGTTGCTGATCGGGCCACCGGTGTACCAGATTTCAGAGTTCACAATGTCTCCCTGCCGACTTGCGCGTACACGCAGGGGTTTGGCATCCGTGGTGCCTTCGAGTGAGCGGTCACCTCGGATGTAGTTGACGATGTTTTGTCCCAGGACTCTATCGGCATCCGTCAGAGCACCTGCGGCAGTGCTGCCGATCAGCGTCTTAATTTGGGTCGTGCTGTAGCCTATCGGGCTAGCTGTTGTGGACCATTTGAAAGGAATGCCTGCATTGCTTTCGTCGCTCCAGCTTAGCACCAGTCGACCATCGGGTTGGCCATTCGTTGGCTGCAGAGCATCTAACCTCTCTGCCGTGCTTTTGCCGTCCCAGCCGGAAACTACATCGGGAAAGCGGATGCAGGTCTTTTCTGGATCGTCTTTAGTGGGGCAGGCGTATGTTTCTGGCTCAAGTGCGCGAGTGGCGGTGATATAGCCGCTCCAGCCATCCTTGGGGCTATAGGCTGAGGCATAGATACCGGCATTATTCTGTGAAACGTTGTAGCCGCTGGTGCTGCCACCGCCAGCAATTTTGTCGGGAAGTGGGGCGCTTTCGTCGTTGATCTTGCCAATGATTTCGCGAAATGCTTTGGCTAGGTCTTCTGCTTCTGTCACTGCATAGAAGCGCCCTCGTCCATTAATGGCTGCATGCCATAAGTCTAGTGCACGGTCCGAATTTGAGTCGGACTTGTGATGTGCGCTTGAGAGTAGGTCTGGCCAAGTCACCCAGCCAGTGATTAAGTCAATGAATCCATCTGTATATCCAAATGGAACTTTGTTGCTGGGGGCAATGATATCGGGACTCAGGTTCCAGGAGACTGCTTGTTCGCTGAAACCAATTGTGTAAGTGACCATATGAGGCCACGTAGCAGGGTTGTATGCAGGATTCCAATATTTGTTTAAATTGACAGATCTTGTCTCTTGTCGTGTCCCAACTTGAATTTGTTCGGTGCCTGTTTGTTTGGTTTCATATTTTGTACATTGATTCCACCGGTTCCATTGAGTGCAAACTTCTCCATATACAGGGCGCGTTTCGAAAATACCTACATTCTTTGTGGCTGAAAAATTTTGAGTGGCGCTCGCTTCTGTATAGATTTGCGAGGGCTTGAGTTTGTCAGAGTCTTTAAGCTTTGTAGGGTCTTGGAGTGGATTCATCCAGCTTTTAAAGGCCCAGTCAGCGGCCATGTTGGAGTATGCGTCATAATAGATCTTTGTCTGATCTGATGACGTATCATATGCTTGGCGACCATTGAGTGCAGGCCAATTTTGACCATCTTGATCCCCTCCTGAGGTTGTTCCGTTCCAAACACCATCAGTCATCATGATATGGTAATTTCGACGGCATCCTAAATACTCAGTGCTTTTACTTCCTGTTCCGCCGGGGTCACTGGACCAAGGGCTATTTCTGCCCAAAGGTCTTCGCATATAGGAATCGGCTTGACTAAACATCTTGTGTGAAGGTGTTCCATTATTAGCTTTCAAGCTATTTACGAAGCTAAGGAAGTTGTCTCTATGCTGGGTGCTAGTGCTTATTTTTGCATCAATGGGGCGCATCGAATTAGTGTTCATTGAGGTTGAATCAACACTATCTGCGGTGCTATTTTTTGACCCGCCATTATCATGCATTGCTTGCCAAGCAATGCGTATTTTATTGTCTGGAATAAGTTCTTTGTCGTTAAATACTGCTTTTAGAGCATATTTGAGGACATTGATGCGCTTTGCATTGCTTTTCCATTTGCCGTCGCTGTCAGGTTCTGTATATCCAGGACCAGTAGTGCTTGGACCATCTTGCGTGGTTTTCACGCCCCAGTCCATACTTCCAGAGTCGTCAATTGAGATAATTACATTGGGTGCGACGAAAGCGGACTTTGATGTGGGAAGAGGGGGTTCTTGTACTAAATTTATTGACCAAGTTGCCGTGGGTGTGAGTATTGCTCCAATGGCAATGGCAAGTAGTCTCTTCTGAAATGGAAAAACTGTAATTTGGGACATGGGTGCTTCAATTTTGTTGAATATGAAATAGAAGAAAATTATTGATCTCTTTTTTGAAGAAGAACCGTTAAAATCTCTGACTGATGGTTGTGCTCAGTCCTTCATGCGCTGGCGAGCGTAAGTTTCCTGCAATACAACGGTAGTTCCATCTTTTCGTCCTTTTGCCAAGGCTGTAATTCTGTAAATTACATATACATCAAGATTAAGAGGTAGTTGGCTGGTGCTTGAATCTGTAATTAAATTCGCAGTTTTGGCAGCATCGCTGTAGCGCATGACCTCAATCCAATACCAACCACCTTTACCATCGGCGGTTTCCGCGAGTATCGGGTTTAACTGGCCGTTGTCTGTCTTATGAGCGGCACCTGTAAACTGGCCATAACGTGCCCCAACGGGTGTCATTGCCGAAAGAGGTACTTCGCCAAGACTTGCATCTGCCGCAGGTGATATAGAAGTTTCTGGTGTCGCGAAATTCCAGAAATCCTGTCGGCCCACACGTCTTGCGCAAAGGGCATCTTTGCATCTTGTGGCTTCAGCTTCCAGTTTTGTAATCAAGGGGTTGATTTCTTGAGAATCCCCCGGAAACTGCAATGCGGAGCTGTAGGTGCGACATGGTGGTGCACTGCATGCTGTGCCACTGGAGGTTTCTCCGCGAATATCCAGTTCAGCATCCTGCAGTAGTGCTTGAGCTGCTTCAAAGGCTCGTTGGTAATCTGCATCATTGCCAACAATCATTTCGCCAAATAAAGAGGTGCGTGATGCCCACAGTGCCAAGAGCATTGAGAGCATGACAAAAATAATCACCAAAAATAATGCGATTCCTTGTTGCCCATTCTTATTTGTGAATTGAATTTGTGGTTGCACGCGGTTTGGTCGCAGTGGGGTGTTGTGAGATTGCATAAATCAGAGCAAGCCTTGGCTACGTAGCTGAAAGGTATTGCGAAAAAGCAAGTGGATGCGACTCTTGCGAGCGCCGGTGAGCTCGGTGAGGTCTTTGCTTTGGCCATCGCACTGCGTGTAACTTCTCGTTGCTTTGGGGAGGTCTTTGAGGTCTATAAGTTCATTACCATAAAGAACAAAGCAAATCTCTACACCTTGAACTTGACGCCACTTTGGATCAGTATTTTCTGTGGGCATGTCTGCTGCTTTTACACGCTGAATGCTGGAGCCAGTACCTGAGGCAACAGTTTGAACAAGGTAAGAGACTTGAAACTCAGCAACATTCTGTGCAATTGGTTGTGCATTGCTACTATTGCCTGCGCAGCGAAGGTTGCCCTCGGAAAATGTGAAAATGCTTTCTACACGTTCATCTGTGCTTTCATTTCCTGGGGCTCCTAAACAATTTCGAGCCAGAAAATCTGTGTTGCTTCCGGATTTGCTGGAGAAGAAGACATTATCTTGATATCGTCTGAATCCGGTGGTTAGCGTGTCAGCTCCTCCGATTAGAGTATTTGATTGATCGAAGCTATTTCCTTTGTCATCTTTGGATTTTGCTTTGATTTCAAAAACTACGGCGCTGAGCGCATCATTTGCTGAGGATGAAGCGGAACTTGGGTTGGGGTTCAAATACAGAGAGCCGGCTTGGCGCAGTTGCGAGGCTAATATGCGAATAATATGAGCGCCTTGCTGCTGAATTCCAATTACATCGCTGACAGTGCCTGAAACACCGCGCGATACCATTAGCGCGCCGGCTGCAACTGCTACTACCAGCAATCCAATAACTAGACCCACTAGCATTTCTAGTAGAGTTACACCTCGTTGTTGAATTGGGGTATGGCGTCTATATTTGCTCGAATAGTGGAGTGGTTTCGGACGCAGTTTGATGTGTTTCGTTATTTTCATGAGCAATAGACGGTGGGGTTGGAGCTATCGCCATATGGTGCGCAGCGTGCAGAGACGGAGATATATTGCAGATGGCATATGAAGTTTTCAGGACAGGTGTTATCATCGCCGCCTGCATTTTCAAACTTTCCATCAGCGCTTTTTATTTTGCTGGCATCAATGATGTCGGTCTTGGTGCCCTCTGGTTCATTTTCACGCCAAGCAATAATAACGCCCAGTTGGCGACGATTACCATCAGATGCGCTTTCTCCAGGGGCCAGAAAAATCTGAGCTTGCCCTAATGGAAGTGTTTGCTGGAGCGTCGTTTTCCAGATCTTTAAGTCAAAACTGGCTTGTTTGCTGGGGAGGCATGCTGCTGTTGAGCAGTCAGCGCTGGCGTAGTCGGCAGCTTTTTTTGTAAAGGTGGATGTGTAATCTCCAATGCTTAGGAGAGCATTGGGGTTGACCTTCATCCGTTCGCTTAGATCTTCAATTAGCCTAATGGCCTGGGTGCGGCGCATGCTGGTCTGCGTGTCTGTCAGTGTGCGCATCTGGACGCCCAAAATGCCGAGAATGCCAAGTGCAACAACAACAATGGCAATCAAGGACTCAAGCAGAGTAATTCCAAGCTGTTTTTTTGCGCGGATGGTATGGGTTAGACGCATGGGATGTCTTTTTGATTAATGATGCGAATGCGACCGCCCGCAGCAAGGCATATGCCCTTGGCTGCAGGAGACGTAATTCCAGTTTTTTTCGGAGAGATATAAAAGCTGAAAAGGTTGGCGCCATTGGCTTGACCCCAACGGTTCAGGCTAATAGTGGCGCCGGATGGGTTTTTAGTGACCAGAATATTTTTGGGAGTTTCGAAGCGCTGAATTTCCTCGCCCGCATTCCAACGTTTGTTGGCATTGGCATCAACAAAGACTACCCAGCCGCAATCCCAGTCTTGAGTGGTTCCATCCGTTACACATCCGGCGGTGGTTTTTGGAAGCTTTTCCAGATAGACCTTGCCACCACGTTTGATAGCTTCGGATCTGGCAAGCATTAAGCTGGATTTCATTGCCTCAGTCACTTGATATACGCGCCATTGATCAAATAGGGGGTTGAAGCTGGGGATCGCAATTGCAGTCAAGACAGCCAGGACTGCCATGGTCATCAGCATTTCAATGGACGTGAGTCCACGAGATGAAAATTGCCTTTGGCAACTGCTGCTGGTAGAGCAAGACACGCGAACTCCATTTCAAGAATCACGATCTATCTAGCCGGGCTGCATTGCTGTTCCCCTGTGGGTTTTCTCAGGTGCAGGCGAGGGTGCTTGAATTCATGCGCTTGATGCGGCCGCTGCCACTCACGCAAAGCGAGCTGGCACTGGCTTCTGCGTTGCTGCTATCCAAAGGCGTCAGGCGGAAAGCGAAAAAAGATACGCTGTCGCTTGTAAGCTGACCCCAGCGATCGACCTGAACTGGCTTGGTCAGGCTTCCGCTGTCCTGTCCGGTGCTGCTATCAAGACTTGTAAGCTTGACTTTAATGCGGCGAGGAGGCGGTGTTTGCTGAAGAATTTCTTCGCCGCTGTCTTTGACGCCGTTGCTGTTTTTGTCGACAAATACGAGCCATCCGCAATTCCATACATCCGTGTCAGTGTCGGAAATCGTGCATCCGTCGGTACTGGTGTTTCGGAGGATGGTAACCCCCCCTCCGCGTTTGACCGCCTCTGACCGCGCAAAGTACAGCGTGGACTGCAACTCTTCCGAAATCTGGCGCACTCGCCAGCGTTCAATGATTGGATTGAAGCTGGGCGCGGCAATGCCGGCCAAAATGGCCAGAATGGCAACCGTGACCATGAGTTCAATGGCTGTGAAGCCTTTGGAAAAATGGCGACGAATGAGGGGCGAATTGGGCATGCTGGCATATTACGTTTCGTTGCATGCCGAATGCTTTGTGACTGGATGAGTGGTCTTGCTGGGGAGATCGGTGGTTGTTTTCAGCGGCGGCGGCCGGAAGGTGGGTAGGCATACCCGGCGCATGCCCCGGAGTTGGGTCTTCCCTGGCATTCCCGATACAGCCGTCTCTCGCGTTCGGCCGTGGTTTCTTCCGAGCTGCTCCGGGTGGTCTGGATCTTGACCTTGCTGCTTTGCTTCTTGGTTGCTTTGTGCTTGCGTTGGCCTGTATTGGCTGCGAGTGCTGGCTGATCTGCGAGAGCGAAGACCATGAGGGCCGCTGTGCAGAGGCTGGCAAACGAATGGCGTCTAGGAAAGCTGGTCATTGCAGATCCCTGGATGGAGGTGATGGGCGCATTGTCCGAGCCTTGCTTGGAAGCGGGCAAGCGGGTTTGCCAGCCTTGGTCTTGTGCCTAGTCGTGCTGTTGCATGGAGGATAAATCGCCTCTTGATATAATCACTGAGTTTTGCATGGTGCAAGACGCACGCTGAGGCCTTTCCAGCCTTGGCGCAAGTAACCAAGGTGCTCCCCGCTGAGTGCCAAATCCTAAGGAAAACAAAATGATCGCTGCCGATAAGAAGGCTGAAGTTGTCAAGTCCAATGCCCGTTCCGAAAACGACACTGGTAGCCCCGAAGTGCAAGTGGCTCTGCTGACAGCTCGCATCAACGAACTGACTCCCCACTTCAAGGCTAACGCCAAGGACCACCACGGTCGTCGCGGTCTGCTGCGCATGGTGAGCCGTCGCCGCAAGCTGCTGGACTACCTGAAGTCCAAGGACGCTGACCGCTACACAGCACTGATCGCCAAGCTGGGCCTGCGCAAGTAAGCACGGTGAAAGATCGAAACGCCTGAGTTAGATTGCCTAGCTCAGGCGTTTTTTACTTCGGAGTTCGCAAAACAGAGCGAAGCTGTGTCATTCCAGTGCTGCACTATTTGTAGCGCGTAGCGCAGCACTGGAATGGCATCGTGTTCTGTTTGCACTCCAAATCAAGACTGGATCAGCGCATCCAGCTATTCATAAAGGAGTCAATATGACCATGTTCAACAAAGTTACCAAGACCTTCCAGTGGGGCCAGCATACGGTCACCATGGAAACCGGCGAAATCGCCCGTCAGGCCTCCGGCGCCGTGCTGGTCAACATCGACGACACCGTGGTGCTGGCCACTGTGGTGGGCTCCAAGATCGCCAAGGCCGGCCAGGACTTCTTTCCCCTGACCGTTGACTACATCGAGAAGACTTATGCAGCCGGCAAGATCCCCGGCAGCTTCTTCAAGCGCGAAGCCAAGCCTTCCGAGCTGGAGACTCTGACCTCGCGTCTGATCGACCGCCCCATCCGTCCCCTGTTCCCCGAAGGCTTCTACAACGACGTGCATGTGGTCATCCACACCATTTCGCTGAACCCCGAAGTCGACGCCGACATCGCAGCCATGATTGCTGTCTCCGCTGCTCTGGCAGTGTCGGGCCTGCCTTTCAACGGTCCTATCGGTGCAGCCCGCGTGGGTTACATCAATGGCGAATACGTGCTGAACCCCGGTCAGACCCTGCGCAAGGATTCGCAGATGGATCTGGTCGTTGCCGGCACCGAATCCGCCGTGCTGATGGTGGAGTCCGAAGCCCAGCAACTGCCTGAAGAAGTGATGCTGGGCGCCGTGGTGTTCGGCCACGAGCAAGGCAAGATCGCTATCGACGCCATCCATGACCTGGTGCGCGAAGGCGGCAAGCCCGCATGGGACTGGACTGCTCCCGCCAAGGACGAAGCGCTGATCGCCAAGGTGGTCGAGCTGGGCGAAGCCAAGCTGCGCGCCGCTTACCAGGAGCGCAACAAGCAGGTGCGTACCCTGGCTTGCCGCACTGCCTACGCCGATGTCAAGGCCGCCTTGACCGAGCAAGGCGTGGCGTTCGACGGCGTCAAGGTTGAAGGCATGCTGTTCGACATCGAAGCCGGCATCGTGCGTTCGCAGATCCTGGCGGGCGAGCCCCGTATCGACGGCCGCGACACCCGTACCGTGCGTCCCATCGAAATCCGCTCCTCCGTGCTGCCCCGCACTCACGGCTCCGCGCTGTTCACTCGTGGTGAAACCCAGGCTCTGGTGATCTCCACGCTGGGTACCGAGCGCGACGCTCAGAAGATCGACGCGCTGGCTGGCGAGTTCGAAGACCGCTTCCTGTTCCACTACAACATGCCTCCCTTTGCCACTGGCGAAGTGGGTCGCATGGGCTCGACCAAGCGCCGTGAAATCGGCCACGGCCGTCTGGCCAAGCGCGCTCTGGCCGCTTGCCTGCCGACCAAGGAAGAGTTCCCCTACACCATCCGCGTGGTGTCGGAAATCACCGAGTCCAACGGTTCCTCGTCCATGGCTTCGGTCTGCGGCGGCTGCCTGTCCATGATGGACGCCGGCGTGCCCATGAAGGCGCATGTGGCCGGTATCGCCATGGGTCTGATCAAGGAAGACAACAAGTTCGCCGTGCTGACCGACATCCTGGGTGACGAAGATCACCTGGGTGACATGGACTTCAAGGTGGCCGGTACCACCAACGGGATCACTGCCCTGCAGATGGACATCAAGATCCAGGGCATCACCAAGGAAATCATGCAGGTCGCCCTGGCTCAGGCCAAGGAAGCGCGCATGCACATCCTGGGCAAGATGCAGGAAGCCATGGGTGAAGCCAAGACCGAAGTCTCCAGCTTCGCGCCCAAGCTCTACACCATGAAGATCAACCCCGAGAAGATTCGTGACGTGATCGGCAAGGGCGGCGCCACCATCCGTGCGCTGACCGAAGAGACCGGCACCCAGATCAACATCGAGGAAGATGGCACCATCACCATTGCCGCCACCGACGGCGCCAAGGCTGAAGCTGCCAAGCTGCGCATCGAGCAGATCACGGCTGAAGTCGAGATCGGCAAGATCTACGAAGGCCCCATCGTCAAGATTCTGGAATTCGGTGCCCTGGTCAATCTGCTGCCCGGCAAGGACGGTCTGCTGCACATCAGCCAGATCGCTCACGAGCGCGTGGAAAAGGTCACCGACTACCTGCAAGAAGGTCAAGTGGTCAAGGTCAAGGTTCTGGAAACCGACGACAAGGGTCGTGTCAAGCTGTCCATGAAGGCGCTGACCGAGCGTCCCGCCGGCATGCCCGAGCGCGAGCCGCGTGAACCCCGTGGCGATCGCGAGTACCGTGAACGTGCTCCTCGTCAGAATCGCGAACCCCGCGAGAATCGCGAGCCGCGCGAAAACCGCGCAGCCGCTGACGAGCAGCAGCAACAGCAGCAGTAATGACTGAGCAGGAGTCCGCCGCGAGGCGGTCTCCTGTTTTGTTGTTTGCTGGCTGATCCTGAGTTTGTAGTTGCTAGCGCTTTTTGCATAAGCGCTTGAGCCTGATTTCTTTGATAAAGCAAAGCCTGACTATGCAAGCCAACACAATGCGAGCGGTGGAAATCACCAGCTATGGTGCGCCAGACGTGCTGCGCATGGGTGTACGTCCCATGCCGGTGGCGGCCGAGGGGGAGGTGCTGATTCGCGTTGCCGCGAGCGGCATCAATCGCCCTGACGTGCTGCAGCGCAAAGGTCATTACGCACCGCCTCCTGGTGCCTCCGATCTTCCGGGGCTTGAGGTGGCGGGTGTGATCGTGGCGGGCGATGAGGCGGCCATGGGCAAGGCGGGCTTCAAGCTCGGCGACCGTGTCTGCGCGCTGGTCGCCGGTGGCGGCTATGCGAGTTTCTGCGCTGCGCCCGTTGACCAGTGTCTGCCGGTGCCGGCGGGCTTCAGCGACGTGCAGGCGGCTGCCTTGCCCGAGACCTTTTTCACGGTCTGGAGCAATGTGTTTGACCGGGGGGCTCTGCAGCCCGGCGAAACCTTGCTGGTGCAGGGCGGCAGCAGCGGCATTGGCGTGACGGCGATTCAGCTGGCCAAGGCCTGGGGTGCGACGGTCATTGTCACAGCGGGCAGTGATGCCAAGTGCGAGGACTGCCTCAAGCTCGGAGCCGATCACGCCATCAACTACAAGACACAGGACTTTGCGGCAGAAGTGCAGCGCATCACGTCGGGCGAAGGCGTCAACGTCATCCTCGACATGGTCGCCGGCAGCTATGTGGCGCGCGAAGTCCAGTGCCTGGCTCCTGATGGCCGTCTGGTCATCATTGCGGTGCAGGGCGGTGTCAAGGCTGAGTTCGATGCCGGCCTGGTGCTGCGCAAGCGACTGACCGTGACCGGCTCCACGCTGCGCCCGCGCTCCGTGGCCTTCAAGGCGGCGATCGCCGAGGCGCTTAAGCGCAATGTCTGGCCTCTGCTGGAGTCCGGCAAGGTGCGCCCAGCCATTTATCGTGAATTCGATGCTGCTGATGCGGCGCAGGCTCATGCGCTGATGGAGTCCAGCCAGCACACCGGAAAAATCGTTTTGACTTGGGAAACATGAAGCAAAAACTCATTGTTGGCAACTGGAAGATGAACGGCAGCCTGGCTGCCAATGCCGCTTTGCTGCAGGCCATCAAGCAGGGCTTGCCTGCTGACAACAAGGCGGGTGTGGCTGTGGCTGCTCCTGCGCCCTATCTGGCTCAAGTCCAGGCGGAGCTTGCGGGTGCTGCCATTGGTGTGGGCGCTCAGGATGTGTCCCAGCACGAGCAGGGCGCATTCACGGGCGAGGTTTCGGCTGCCATGCTCAAGGAGTTCGGCGTGCGCTATGCGCTGGTCGGTCACTCCGAGCGTCGTCAGTATCATGGCGAGACCGATGCCGTGGTTGCCAGCAAGGCTCAGGCCGCGCTGGCCAAGGGCATCACGCCCATCGTCTGCGTGGGCGAGACCCTGGCGGAACGTGAAGCAGGTCAGACCGAAGCCGTGGTCAGGCGTCAACTGGCAGCCGTGATTCATCAGGTCGGCCACTGCGTGAGCGAGCTGGTCGTGGCCTATGAGCCTGTCTGGGCCATAGGCACCGGCAAGACTGCCACTCCCGAGCAGGCCCAGCAGGTGCATGCCGTGCTGCGGGCGCAGCTGGCAGCGGCCAGCGACAAGGCTGATCGCGTGCCCCTGCTTTATGGCGGCAGCATGAACGCAGGCAATGCGACGCAACTGCTGGCTCAGGCCGATATTGACGGTGGCCTGATCGGTGGCGCGGCTCTCAAGGCCCCGGATTTCCTCACTATTATTGCGGCAGCGCAATAATTCGTCTGCGCCGCACTCCGGTGCGGTGCGCAATGATTCAGACTTTTAGGTTTTGATATGAACGTCTTTTCCAGCGTCATTCTCGCGGTCCAGATGCTGGCCGCTCTGGGCATGATCGGCCTCATTCTCATGCAGCACGGCAAGGGTGCCGATATGGGGGCTTCTTTTGGCAGCGGCTCGTCGGGCAGTCTGTTTGGCGCCTCGGGCAGTGCCAACTTCCTGTCGCGCTCCACGGCCGCTCTGGCCACGGTGTTCTTCGTGGCGACACTGGCACTGGCTTATCTGGGCAACGCTCGCCCAGTGAGTTCGGGTAGTGTGCTGGAAGGCGCAGCTCCTGTGTCGGCTCCTGCGCCTGCTGCCGATGTGCCGCCAGCAACTACCGGTGGTGCTGCCGTGCCTCCTGCTGCTCCTGCAGAGGGTGCAGCCCAGATCCCAACAAAATAATTTGAGAAAATCCTGAGGAACCCCGGAGAGTGGGGTTTTTCAGGCTAGAATCTAAGGATTGTCTGGGGATCAGAATCTTTGCAACGAAGGTTCCAGAGATTGCCAGACTTTGAGACGATGCCGTCGTGGTGGAATTGGTAGACACGCTATCTTGAGGGGGTAGTGGCGAAAGCTGTGCGAGTTCGAGTCTCGCCGACGGCACCAACATATAACTAAAAACCTGCCCTGCTGATCAGGCAGTGATCGGTGAGGCATGTTTTCATAACAAGGCCCACTCGATGAACATCGATCAGTACCTTCCCGTTCTTCTGTTCATTCTTATTGGCATGGCTGTGGGTGTTGTACCCCTGGTCCTCGGCTACGTGCTGGGTCCCAACCGCCCTGATGCTGCCAAGAACTCCCCCTATGAATGCGGTTTCGAGGCGTTTGAAGACGCTCGAATGAAGTTTGATGTGCGCTATTACCTGGTCGCCATCCTGTTCATTCTGTTCGATTTGGAAATCGCATTTCTGCTTCCCTGGGCTGTCGCACTCAAAGATGTCGGCGGCGTGGGTTTTGTTGCTGTCCTGATTTTCCTGGCCATTCTGGTCGTGGGCTTTGCTTACGAGTGGAAAAAAGGCGCCCTGGATTGGGAATGAGCAGCTTTTCTGAGGAAACACGATGATCGAAGGCGTGATGAAGGAAGGCTTCGTCACCACCAGTTATGACACGGTGGTGAACTGGGCCAAGACAGGGTCGATCTGGCCCATGACGTTTGGCCTGGCCTGCTGTGCGGTGGAGATGATGCACGCAGCCGCTGCCCGCTATGACATCGGTCGCTTCGGCTCCGAAGTGTTCCGTGCCAGCCCCCGCCACTCTGACCTGATGATTGTTGCCGGTACGCTGTGCAACAAGATGGCTCCCGCGATGCGCAAGGTCTATGACCAGATGTCCGAGCCGCGCTGGGTCATCTCCATGGGCTCCTGTGCCAATGGCGGTGGTTACTATCACTACAGCTACTCGGTGGTGCGCGGTTGCGATCGCATTGTTCCCGTCGACGTCTATGTGCCTGGTTGCCCACCGACAGCGGAAGCGCTGATCTACGGCATCATCCAGCTGCAGCAGAAGATTCGTCGTACCCACACCATCGCTCGCGTTTAAAGGGCTGAGATGACTGCAATTGCAATTCACCCCGAAAAGCTTCGGGATGTGGTTACGGCTGCCTTGGGTGACAAGGTGCGCTCTGTCACTTTGGCCTACGGCGAAGTGACGGTGGAAGTATCCGCGGACAAGTATTTGGACGTGATGCAGATTCTGCGCAATGCCCCGGACTGCCAGTTCGAGATGCTGTTGGATCTGTGCGGCGTGGACTACTCCACTTATGCGGAAGTCGGCAAGGACGGTCCGCGTTTTGCCGTTGTATCCCACCTGATGTCTCTGACGTTGAACCAGCGCCTGCGGGTGCGCGTGTACTGCGTGGATGACGACTTCCCCGTGGTGGCCTCGATCAACCCCATCTGGAACTCGGCCAACTGGTTCGAGCGCGAAGCCTTCGATCTGTTCGGCATCGTGTTCGAAGGTCACGAAGACCTGCGTCGCATCCTGACCGACTATGGCTTCATCGGCCATCCGTTCCGCAAGGATTTCCCTCTGTCCGGCCACGTGGAAATGCGCTACGACGCCGAGCAGCAACGTGTGGTGTACCAGCCCGTCACGATCGAGCCGCGCGAAATCACGCCTCGCATCATTCGTGAAGAAAACTACGGCGGAGGCCTGCACTAAAGGCGCACGTCGCCTTTTGACGGAAGACCATGGCTGAAATCAAGAACTATTCCCTGAACTTTGGTCCGCAGCACCCGGCAGCGCACGGTGTGCTGCGTCTGGTGTTGGAGCTCGATGGCGAAGTGGTGCAGCGCGCCGACCCGCACATCGGTCTGCTGCACCGCGCGACCGAAAAGCTGGCCGAAAGCAAGACCTATATCCAGTCGCTGCCCTATATGGACCGCCTGGATTACTGCTCGATGATGAGCAACGAGCACGCTTACTGCCTGGCCATTGAAAAACTGATGGGCATCGAAGTGCCCATTCGCGCCCAGTACATCCGCGTGATGTTCTCGGAAATCACCCGCATCATGAATCACCTGATGTGGCTGGGTTCCTCGGGCAACGATGCCGGAAGCTCGACCATCCTGATCTACAGCTTCCGTGAACGTGAAGCGCTGATGGACATGTACGAAGCCGTCTCGGGCGCGCGCATGCACGCGGCCTACTTCCGTCCCGGTGGTGTGTATCGCGACCTGCCGGACAGCATGCCCCAGTACAAGGCCAGCAAGGTGCGCAATGTGCGCTCCATGGAGGCCATGAACGAAGACCGCAAGGGTTCGATGCTGGACTTCATCGATGCTTTCACGCAGCGCTTCCCCAAGTGCGCGGACGAGTACGAAACCCTGCTGACCGACAACCGTATCTGGAAGCAGCGCAACGTCGGCATCGGCGTGGTGTCTGCAGAGCGCGCCATCAACCTGGGTCTGACCGGCCCCATGCTGCGCGCCTCCGGCTTGCCCTGGGACATGCGCAAGACGCAGCCCTACGAGGTCTACGACAAGCTGGACTTCGATATTCCGGTGGGCGCTACGGGCGACTGCTACGACCGCTATCTGGTTCGCATGGCCGAGATGCGCGAGTCCAACAAGATCATCAAGCAATGCGTGGACTGGCTGCGTGTCAATCCCGGCCCGGTGATCACGGACAATCACAAGGTTGCACCCGCAAGCCGTGAAGCCATGAAGTCCAACATGGAAGAGCTGATTCACCACTTCAAGCTCTTTACCGAAGGCTTCAAGGTTCCCGAAGGCGAGGCTTATGCTTCCGTCGAGCATCCCAAGGGTGAGTTCGGCATTTATTTGATCAGCGATGGTGCCAACAAGCCCTATCGACTGAAGATTCGTCCACCAGGATTTGCGCACATGGCTGCTCTCGATGAAATGAGCCGTGGCCATATGCTGGCTGACGCCGTGATGGTGCTCAGTACCCTGGACATCGTGTTTGGAGACGTTGACCGATGATTACCGAAGCGACCAGAGAACGCTTTGCGCGTGAGGTGGCAAAGTATCCGGCTGACCAGAAACAGTCTGCCGTCATGGCTTGCCTGTCTATCGTGCAGCAGGAGCAGGGCTGGGTCAGCCAGGAAAGCGAGGCAGTGATTGCCGAAGTCCTGGGCATGGCCGAGATTGCGGTGCACGAAGTCACCACTTTCTACAACATGTACAACCAGCAGCCCGTTGGCAAGTACAAGCTCAATGTCTGCACCAATCTGCCATGCCAGCTGCGTGACGGCTACAAGGCCTTGCACCACCTGGAGCACAAGCTGGGCATCAAGATGGGTGAGACCACCAAGGATGGCCTGTTCACGCTGCAGCAGTCCGAGTGCCTGGGCGCCTGCGCCGACTCGCCCGTGATGCTGGTCAACGACCGTTGCATGTGCAGCTTCATGAGCAATGAGAAGCTCGACGAGCTGGTCGACGGCCTGCGCGCAGCGGAGGGCAAGGCATGAGCACGATTCTGAACAATCCTGCCGCCAATGCCGTGCTGGCCAAGTTCGCGTCGACCGGCAATGAAACCTGCTTCCACGACCGTCACATCAACCCCCAGATCTATGCAGATCTGAACGGCAGCAACTGGTCCATCAAGGACTACGAAGCACGCGGCGGCTATCAGGCCCTGCGCAAGCTGCTGGGCAAGGACGGCGGCGAAGGCCTGACGCAAGATCAGGTCATCGCGACGCTCAAGGAATCCGGTCTGCGTGGCCGCGGTGGTGCGGGCTTTCCCACGGGTCTGAAGTGGAGCTTCATGCCCCGCCAGTTCCCCGGTCAGAAGCATCTGGTCTGCAACTCCGACGAGGGCGAACCAGGTACCTGCAAGGACCGCGACATCCTGATGTTCAACCCTCACATCGTGATCGAAGGCATGATCATTGCCGCTTTCGCGATGGGTATCAGCATTGGCTACAACTACATCCACGGCGAGATCTTCGAAGTCTATGAGCGCTTCGAGGCAGCCCTGGAAGAAGCCCGCGCGGCCGGTTATCTGGGTGACAACATCCTGGGCAGCAGCTTCAGCTTCCAGTTGCATGCCCACCATGGCTTTGGCGCCTATATCTGCGGCGAAGAAACCGCGCTGCTGGAATCGCTGGAAGGCAAGAAGGGTCAGCCCCGCTTCAAGCCGCCATTCCCCGCCAGCTTCGGTCTGTACGGCAAGCCCACGACCATCAACAACACCGAGACTTTTGCGGCCGTTCCCTGGATCATCCGCAACGGTGGCCAGGCCTATCTGGAATGCGGCAAGCCCAACAACGGCGGCACCAAGATCTTCTCGGTCAGCGGCGACGTGAACCTGCCCGGCAACTACGAAGTTCCCATGGGCACGCCTTTCAGCAAGCTGCTGGAGCTGGCGGGCGGTGTGCGCACCGGTCGCAAGCTCAAGGCCGTGATCCCCGGCGGCTCTTCGTCGCCCGTGCTGCCTGCCGACATCATCATGGACTGCACGATGGACTATGACTCCATCTCCAAGGCCGGCTCCATGCTGGGTTCGGGTGCCGTGATCGTGATGGATGATTCGCGCGACATGGTCGAGTGCCTGCTGCGTCTGTCGTACTTCTATTCGCACGAGTCCTGCGGCCAGTGCACGCCCTGCCGTGAAGGCACGGGCTGGCTGTGGCGCGTGGTGAACCGTATTCAGCACGGCGAAGGCCGTCCGGAAGATATCGAGCTGTTGGACTCGGTATCCGTGAACATCATGGGCCGCACCATCTGTGCGCTCGGCGACGCGGCAGCCATGCCGGTTCGCGCCATGATCAAGCACTTCCGCCACGAGTTCGAAGCGAAGATCCAGAACGCTTCCAAACAGGCTGCATAAGCGCCTGATCGCGAGACAAGCATATGGTTGAAATTGAACTGGACGGAAAAAAGGTCGAGGTGACGGAAGGCAGCATGGTCATGCATGCAGCCGAGAAGGCCGGCACCTATATTCCTCACTTCTGCTACCACAAGAAGCTATCCATTGCGGCCAACTGCCGCATGTGCCTTGTGGATGTGGAAAAGGCTCCCAAGCCCATGCCCGCCTGCGCCACGCCAGTGACGCAAGGAATGATCGTGCGCACCAAGAGCGAGAAGGCCATCAAGGCACAACAGTCGGTGATGGAGTTCCTGCTCATCAATCACCCGCTGGACTGCCCCATCTGCGACCAGGGCGGCGAATGCCAGCTCCAGGATCTGGCAGTGGGTTATGGCAGCAGCTCTTCGCGCTACGAAGAAGAAAAGCGCGTGGTGTTCCACAAGAACGTGGGGCCGCTGATTTCCATGGAGGAAATGAGCCGTTGCATTCACTGCACACGTTGCGTGCGCTTTGGCCAGGAAGTGGCCGGCGTCATGGAACTGGGCATGATTCACCGCGGCGAGCATTCCGAGATCACCACCGTGGTGGGCGATAGCGTGGACTCCGAGCTGTCGGGCAATATGATCGACATCTGCCCCGTGGGCGCGTTGACCAGCAAGCCCTTCCGCTACAGCGCCCGTACCTGGGAACTGTCGCGCCGCAAGTCGGTGGCTCCTCACGACTCCACAGGCTCCAACCTGATCGTTCAGGTCAAGAACCACAAGGTCATGCGCGTTGTGCCTTTCGAGAACGAAGAGGTCAACGAATGCTGGATTGCCGACCGCGACCGCTTCTCCTACGAAGCGCTGAACAGCGACGAACGCCTTACCAAGCCCATGCTCAAGCAGGGCGGCGAGTGGAAGGAAGTCGACTGGCAGACCGCTCTGGAGTATGTGGCCAACGGCCTGCAGCAGATCAAGAGCAACCATGGTGCCAGCACCATCGGCGCTCTGGTCAGCCCTCACAGCACAGTGGAAGAGCTGTTCCTGGCTGGCAAGCTGGTGCGCGGCATCGGTAGCGAGAACATCGACTACCGTCTGCGCAATGCCGAGTTCACTGCCACGCAAGGCGTTCAGTGGCTGGGCCTGCCCATCGCTGCATTGAGCAATCTGCAGTCGGCGCTGATCGTGGGCTCCAACCTGCGCAAGGACCATCCGCTGTTCGCACAGCGCATTCGCCAGGCTGCCAAGAAGGGCTGCAAGGTCTTCGCCATCAACGATCGCGTCTATGACTGGGCCTTGCCCGTCAACGCATCGGTGGTCGCTGCCGGTGACTGGGCTCAGGCCCTGGCCGATGTGGCCGCCGCCGTGGCCGAGGCCAAGGGCGTGACGGCTCCCGTAGCCGGTCAGGTCCATGACGAAGCCAAGGCGATTGCCGCTGCCCTGCTGGCCGGCGAGCAAAAGGCCGTGCTGCTGGGCAATGCCGCAGCACACCATGCCCAGGCTTCCGCACTGCTGGCTCTGGCCAGCTGGGTTGCCGAGCAGACCGGCGCTGCCGTGGGCTATCTGACCGAAGCCGCCAACACCGTGGGCGCGCAATGGGTCAAGGCCATGCCTGCTGGCAACGGTCTGAATGCGGCTCAAATGATTGACGGCGGCCTGAAGGCAGCCATCTTGCTGAACAACGAGCCCGAGTTCGACAGCGCTGCCGGCAAGGCCGCCATCGCCGGTCTGAACAAGGCCGAGATGGTGGTGACACTGAGCCCTTTCAAGGCCAACCTTGAATTCAGCGATGTGCTGCTGCCCATTGCTCCGTTCACGGAAACCTCGGGCAGCTTTGTCAATGCCGAAGGCCGTCTGCAGAGCTTCCACGCCGTCGTCAAGCCTCTGGCCGACACGCGTCCCGCATGGAAGGTGCTGCGCGTGCTGGCCAATCTGATGGGTGTGCCGGGCGTGGACTATGAGACGTCGCAAGACGTGCTGGCTGAGGCCACTGGCGGCGCTGCCCAGGTGCCTGCCAATGTGCTGAGCAATGCGGCCCAGGCCGTGAGCGCAGTGCCCGCCGGCAATGTGACTGCGCCTGCAGTCGCCAGCATTTACCAGCTCGACAGCATCGTGCGCCGCGCTACATCGCTGCAATTGACGGCTGACGCTCGTCAGGTTCGTGAGGGAGGCGCCGCATGATCGACGCATTGAAAGCCTGGGGCGCGGGCCTGTCCGCCGCTCCTTTCTGGACCGATGTGGCCTGGCCCGTCATCTGGATTCTGCTCGGCATCGTGGCCATCGTGGCTCCCCTGATGGGTGCCGTGGCCTACCTCACATTGTGGGAACGCAAGCTGCTGGGTTTCATGCAAATCCGTCTGGGCCCCAACCGCGTGGGTCCCTCGGGTCTGCTGCAGCCTCTGGCTGACGGCCTGAAACTGCTGACCAAGGAGCTGATTCAGCCCACGGCAGCTGCCAAGGGCCTGTTCTATGTGGGTCCTGTCATGGCCATCATGCCTGCCCTGGCGGCCTGGGTGGTGATTCCCTTCGCTCCCGATGTGGCCCTGGCCAACGTGAATGCGGGCCTGCTGCTGCTGATGGCCATCACTTCCATCGAGGTCTATGGCGTGATCATTGCGGGCTGGGCCTCCAACTCCAAGTACGCCTTCCTGGGTGCGCTGCGCGCCTCCGCTCAGATGGTGAGCTACGAAATCGCGCTGGGCTTCTGTTTCCTGGTGGTCATCATGGTCACGGGCAGCATGAACCTCTCGGCGATCGTGATGAGCCAGGGTCAGGGTCAGTTCGCATCCATGGGCGTGAGCATCCTGTCCTGGAACTGGCTGCCGCTGCTGCCCATCTTCATCGTCTACCTGATCTCGGTCGTTGCCGAAACCAACCGTCACCCGTTTGACGTGGTTGAAGGCGAAGCCGAAATCGTGGCCGGTCACATGGTCGAGTACTCGGGCATGGGCTTTGCGGTCTTCTTCCTGGCCGAATACGCGAGCATGTGGCTGGTCTCCATCCTGGCCGTGATCATGTTCCTGGGCGGCTGGTTGCCTCCGTTCGACTTCCTGGGTTTCATCCCCGGTTGGATCTGGCTGGCGATCAAGACCTTCCTGGTGGTGTCGTGCTTCATCTGGATTCGCGCGACCTTCCCGCGCTTCCGTTATGACCAGATCATGCGTCTGGGTTGGAAGATCTTCATTCCTGTCACCCTGGTGTGGCTGGTGGTTGTGGGTGCTTGGCTGTACTCGCCCTGGAACATCTGGAAATAAGCGGAGTACGTATGTCTGCAGTAGCTGCAACACCTTTCTCCTTCAAGGATTTCCTCAAGAGCTTCATGCTCTGGGAACTGGCCAAGGGCATGGCCCTGACTGGTCGCTACACCTTCCGTCGCAAGATCACGGTGCAGTTCCCTGAAGAAAAAACACCTCAATCGCCACGCTTCCGTGGTCTGCACGCCCTGCGCCGTTACGAAAACGGCGAAGAGCGCTGCATTGCCTGCAAGCTTTGCGAAGCCGTGTGCCCTGCCATGGCCATCACCATCGAGTCCGATGTGCGTGACGACGGCTCGCGCCGTACCACGCGCTATGACATCGATCTGACCAAGTGCATCTTCTGCGGCTTCTGCGAAGAAAGCTGCCCGGTGGACTCCATCGTGGAGACGCACATCTTCGAATACCACGGCGAAAAGCGCGGTGATCTCTACTTCACCAAGGACATGCTCCTGGCAGTGGGTGACCGTTATGAAGCCGAGATCGCTGCCAACAAGGCAGCAGATGCCAAGTACCGCTGAAGCGGCTCCTTGATCACTTGAAAAGATTCGATCCATGGACGCCAAAACTGGTTTTTTCTATCTGTTCTCGGTCGTGCTGCTGTTTGCAGCCTTCCGGGTTGTCACGGCTCGCAACCCTGTGCACGCCGTGCTCAATCTGATTCTGGCCTTCTCGCAAGCGGCCGCCATCTGGCTGCTGCTCAAGGCTGAATTCCTCGGCATCGCTCTGGTGCTGGTCTATCTGGGCGCTGTGATGGTGCTGTTCCTGTTCGTGGTGATGATGCTCGATATCCGTATCGACTCCATGCGCCGCGGCTTCTGGAAGCATTTCCCGTTCGCAGCCCTGATCGGTGTGCTGATCGCCTTTGAAATGGGCATGGTGCTGATGGGCGGTTTCGGCGATGTCGAAGACGCCAAGGCTGTTGGTGCGACCATGGTCAATGCAGCCGGCCAGACCGTTCCTTACTCGAACACACAGGCTCTGGGCAAGCTGCTGTACACGGAATACCTGTATCCCGTGGAAATAGCGGCCGTGATCCTGCTGGTGGCCATGATTGCCGCAATTGCCCTGACGCTGCGCAAGCGCAAGGACAGCAAGGCCATGAACCCTGCAGATCAAATTCGTGTACGCGCCTCTGACCGCATCAAGCTGGTCAAGGTCGACAGCACCAAGCCTGCACAAAAACCTGACGCTGAAGCCGCGGCTACAGCGCCTGCTGTGGAGACAAAAGCATGACGCTGACTTTGGGCCACTTCCTGACGCTGGGTGCCATGCTGTTTGCACTCTCCGTGGTTGGCATCTTTCTGAACCGCAAGAACCTGATTGTCTTGCTCATGGCCATCGAGCTGATGCTGCTGGCCGTGAACATGAACTTTGTCGCGTTTTCCAGTTATCTGGGCGACATGCACGGTCAGGTGTTCGTGTTTTTCATCCTGACAGTGGCTGCTGCTGAATCGGCCATCGGTCTGGCGATCTTGGTGCTGCTGTTCCGTAACAAGACAAGCATCGATGCGGAAGATCTCAACGCCCTCAAGGGTTGAGTCCGCCGTAACTTGCAAGGTTCTCAAGAAATGAGTCAAACCCTTTCTGCATCCATGCTGCTTGCGGTGCCTTTGGCACCGCTGGTCGGCTCCGCACTCGCGGGTATCTGGGGCACGGCCTTTGGCGGCAACAAGATTGGTCGCACCGGCAGCAGTTCCCTGACGATTCTGAGCGTGCTCTTGGCCTTCGTTCTGTCGGCCCTCACGTTCCAGGCTGTCGTATTCGACGGCGCAAAGTTCAACGAGACCATCTACACCTGGATGGTTGTCGGTGGCCTGAAGATGGAAGTCGGTTTTCTGATCGACTCCATCACGGCCATGATGATGTGCGTGGTGACATTTGTGTCGCTGATGGTTCACATCTACACCATGGGCTACATGGAAGAAGATGACGGCTACAACCGTTTCTTCTCCTATATCTCGCTGTTCACCTTCTCCATGTTGATGCTCGTGATGAGCAACAACCTGCTGCAGCTGTTCTTCGGCTGGGAAGCCGTGGGTCTGGTGTCCTATCTGCTGATCGGCTTTTACTACAAGAAGCCCACGGCCATCTTCGCGAACCTGAAGGCCTTCCTGGTCAACCGCGTGGGTGACTTTGGCTTCATTCTGGGTATCGGCCTGATCGCTGCCTACACCGGCACGCTGAACTATTCTGAAATCTTCGCCAAGCTGCCGGAGATCCAGAACACCCAGCTGCCCGGTACGGGCTGGCTGCTGGTGACCGTGACTGCCATCTGCCTGTTCATCGGCGCGATGGGCAAGTCGGCCCAGTTCCCGCTGCACGCCTGGCTGCCGGACTCCATGGAAGGCCCCACACCTATCTCCGCGCTGATTCACGCGGCGACCATGGTGACGGCTGGTATCTTCATGGTGTCGCGCATGTCCCCTCTGTTTGAGCTGTCGGATGTGGCGCTGAACTTCATCCTGGTGATCGGCTCCATCACGGCGCTGTTCATGGGTATCCTGGGCATCATCCAGAACGACATCAAGCGCGTGATTGCGTACTCCACGCTGTCCCAGCTGGGCTACATGACCATCGCTCTGGGTGTGTCGGCCTACTCGGTGTCCGTGTTCCACCTGATGACCCACGCCTTCTTCAAGGCGCTGCTGTTCCTCGGTGCCGGCTCCGTCATCATGGGCATGCACCACAATCAGGACATCCGCTGGATGGGCGGCGTGCGCAAGTACATGCCCATCACCTGGATCACCTTCCTGCTGGGTAATCTCGCGCTGATCGGCACGCCGTTCTTCTCGGGCTTCTACTCCAAGGATGCGATCATCGAGGCGGTTCATGCTTCCAACCTGCCTGCTGCCGGCTTTGCCAATTTTGCAGTGCTGGCCGGTGTGTTCATCACGGCTTTCTACTCCTTCCGCCTGTACTTCATCGTCTTCCACGGCAAGGAACGCTACGACCAGAACCCCGATGCCCACCATGATGACCACCACGGTCACGACGACCACGGGCATGGCCATGATGCCAAGCCCCACGAGTCGCCTCTGGTGGTGACCGGTCCTCTGGTGCTGCTGGCCATTCCTTCGGTGGTGATTGGTGCGATTGCGCTGATGCCCATGCTGTTTGGCGACTTCTTCAAGGGCGTGATCCACGTCGATGGCTCCAAGCATGGCGCCATGGCCGAACTGGCCGAGCAGATCCACGGCTGGGTGCCCATGGCGCTGCACGGCTTCACGGCTGCACCGTTCTGGCTGGCTCTGGCCGGTGTGGTGGTGTCCTATGTGTTCTACATGGTCAAGCCCGAGATTCCTGCTGCCATCATGGCTTTCTCCAAGAAGATTGGTCTCTACCAGGTTCTGGAAGGCAAGTACGGCGTGGACTGGGTGTACGAGAACATCTTCGCCCGCGGCTCCCGTGCCTTCGGTACCTTCTTCTGGAAGGCCGGCGATCAGGCCATCATCGATGGCGCCATCGTCAACGGCTCCTGGAAGCTCATGGCCAAGCTCGGTCAGTGGGTGCGCGGCCTGCAAACAGGCTATCTCTATCACTACGCGTTGGTCATGCTGCTGGGTATCGTTGCCCTCATGACGTACTTCGTGTGGCTCAACAAGTAGTAGGGGAAGAACAAAAATGGGTTTGTTGAGTCTTTCTATCTGGGTGCCGATTGCTTTTGGCACCCTCCTGCTGGCCTTCAGCAAAGAAGGGCAGGCCAACGCGGTGCGCTGGCTGGCACTGATCGGTGCGCTGATCGGTTTTGCGGTGACCATTCCTCTGGTCACCGGCTTCGACACCACGACTGCCAATATGCAGTTTGTGGAGAACGCGCTCTGGATCGAGCGCTTCAACATCCACTACCACCTGGGCGTGGATGGCATCTCCATGTGGTTTGTGCCGCTGACGGCCTTCATCACCGTCATCGTGGTGATCGCCTCCTGGACCAGCATCACCGAGCGCGTTAACCAGTACATGGCCGCTTTCCTGATCCTGTCGGGTCTGATGATCGGTGTGTTCGCGTCTCTGGACGGCATGCTGTTCTACGTGTTCTTCGAAGCGACTCTGATCCCGATGTATCTGATCATCGGTATCTGGGGTGGTCCGAACAAGATCTACGCAGCCTTCAAGTTCTTCCTGTACACCTTGATGGGCTCGCTGCTCACGCTGGTCGCCCTGATCTATCTGTACACCCAGTCGGGCGGCAGCTTCGAGATCCTGGACTGGCACAAGCTGCCCCTGTCCGGTACCGCACAGACGCTGATCTTCTTCGCCTTCTTCGCCGCTTTTGCGGTGAAGGTGCCCATGTTCCCGGTCCACACCTGGCTGCCCGACGTTCACGTTGAAGCGCCTACCGGCGGTTCCGCCGTGCTGGCCGCCATCATGCTGAAGCTGGGTGCCTATGGTTTCCTGCGCTTCTCTTTGCCCATTGCTCCCGATGCGGCGCATGAGTGGTCGGGCCTGATGATCACGCTGTCGCTGATTGCCGTGATCTACGTGGGCGTGGTGGCTCTGGTGCAAAAGGACATGAAGAAGCTGGTGGCTTATTCGTCCGTGGCTCACATGGGCTTTGTGACCCTGGGCTTCTTCATGTTCAACAACCTGGGCATCTCCGGTGGCCTGGTGCAGATGATTGCCCACGGTTTCGTGTCCGGTGCCATGTTCCTGTGCATCGGCGTGCTGTACGACCGCGTTCACTCGCGCGAAATCGCCGCTTACGGCGGTGTGGTCAACACCATGCCCAAGTTCGCTGCCTTTGCCCTGCTGTTCGCCATGGCCAACTGCGGCCTGCCTGCCACAGCCGGTTTTGTCGGCGAGTGGATGGTGATCCTGGGTGCCGTGCAATACAACTTCTGGATTGGTCTGGGCGCTGCAACCGCTCTGATCTTCGGCGCTGCCTACACCCTGTGGATGTACAAGCGCGTGTACCTGGGTGCAGTGGCCAACGACCATGTGGCTGAGCTCAAGGACATCAACTGCCGCGAATTCCTGGTGCTTGGCCTGTTGGCCGCGGCCGTGCTGGTCATGGGTCTGTATCCCAAGCCCTTCACCGATGTGATGGATGTGTCTGTGGCAGAGCTCATCAAGCATGTGGCTGTGAGCAAGCTCAACTGACCAGACTGAAACGAGAGACACGAGATGATTGACAACATCAGCTGGCTGGCGATCTACCCGGAGATCACACTCCTGGTCATGGCCTGCGTCATTGCCTTGGTGGACCTGGGCGTCAAGAGCGCCCGTCGCACCGGCACCTATGTTCTGACCATGCTCACCCTGCTTGTCGTGGCGGTGATGCAAGGCATGTACGCCGCAAGCGGCAACACCTTCTACGGCTGGGGCAACATGGTTGTCTCGGACGCCATGGGCAACTGGCTCAAGTGCTTTGCCACTATCGCCGTGATGATCACCATGGTCTATGGCCGCCCTTATGCGGCCGAGCGCGACATGCTGCGCGGCGGTGAGTTCTTCACACTGTCCATGCTGGCCCTGCTGGGCATGTTCATCATGATCAGCGGCAACAACTTCCTGGTTCTGTATCTGGGCCTGGAGTTGCTGACCCTGTCCAGCTATGCGCTGGTGGCTCTGCGCCGCGACCACACCGTGTCCGTCGAAGCCGCCATGAAGTACTTCGTTCTGGGTGCCATGGCTTCCGGCTTCCTGCTGTACGGCATGTCCATGCTCTACGGCGCTACCGGTTCGCTGGATGTCGGACAAGTCTTCAAGGCCATCAATTCCGGTGAAATCAAGCACCAGGTGCTGGTCTTCGGTCTGGTCTTCGTGGTCGCCGGTCTGGCCTTCAAGCTGGGTGTGGTTCCCTTCCACATGTGGGTGCCCGACGTTTACCAGGGTGCACCTACCGCCATCACCGCCTTGATCGGCGGCGCGCCCAAGCTGGCTGCCTTTGCCATGACCATCCGCCTGCTGGTGGACGGCCTGCTGCCGCTGGCCATCGACTGGCAGCAGATGCTGATGGTTCTGGCCGTCTGCTCGCTGCTCATCGGTAACCTGGCCGGTCTGCAGCAGACCAACCTCAAGCGCATGCTGGCTTACTCGACGATTTCCCAGATGGGCTTTGTGCTGCTGGGTCTGATGTCGGGTGTGGTGGATGGCAAGGTCGACCCTGCCACCGTCGAAAATGCCTACAGCTCGGCGATGTTCTACATCGTGACCTATGTGCTGACCGCCCTGGCTTCGTTCGGCGTGGTCCTGCTGCTGGCCCGTGAAGGCTTTGAAAGCGAAGAGATCTCCGATCTGGCCGGCCTGAACCAGCGCAGCCCGCTGTACGCCGGCGTGATGGCGATCTGCCTGTTCTCCATGGCCGGTATTCCTCCGCTGGTCGGCTTCTACGCCAAGCTGTCCGTGCTGCAGGCACTGGTCGCTTCGGGCAGCAGCCTGTACATCGGTCTGGCCGTGTTCGCCGTGATCATGTCGCTGATTGGTGCCTTCTATTACCTGCGCGTGGTCAAGGTCATGTACTTTGATGCTCCAATCACCGCTACCAGCGTGTCTGCTCCTCTGGATGTGCGCGTTGTGCTGACTATCAACGGTGCGCTGGTTCTGCTGCTGGGCATCTTGCCTGGCGGTCTGATGGCCTTGTGCGCTGACGCCGTTGTGCGTGCCCTGGCTTCCTGATAAGACGAATGTGATGAGGGCTCGATGCCCTCATCGCTTTTTCTAGGAATGGCTTTGTGTCTATAACCGCCTCTATCTGGCTCATCATCTTGGCTGCCCTTGTGGCAGCCAATTTGCCTTTTATCAACCAGCGTCTGGGCATTGTCGGCCCCGTCATGGCCGGTCGCAAGCCGCTGTGGGTGCGCCTGCTGGAAATGATTGCCCTGTATCTGCTGGTGGGTGGTCTGGGCTTGCTGCTGGAGCGCCGCGCCGGCCAGATATCTCCCCAAGGCTGGGAGTTCTATGCCATTACTGCTACGCTGTTTTTGACGCTGGCATTTCCCGGCTTCGTTTACCGCTATCTGGTTCACCGCAAGGGTTGAGTGGCGCCATGAAAGTGCTTGATCTTCACTGCCCTGCAGGCCATGTCTTCGAAGGCTGGTTTGCTTCGGAAGATGATTTTCAGAATCAGCTGCAGCGCAAGCTGGTGCAATGCCCTGTTTGCGGCGACAGCGATGTGACCAAGCGCTTGAGTGCTCCCCGTCTGAATCTGGGTGCCCAGCCACCCAAAGCTGCCCAGGTGTCGCAACCGGCCCCTGCCGCAGCGCCGGCACTTCCTGCGGCCAGCCCCGAAATCAGCGCCGAGGCGCGCGCACATCTTCAGTCCATGCAGGCAGCGTGGATGCAGTGGTCGCGCAAGGTCGCGCAGAGCAGCGAGGATGTCGGCAAGAAATTTGCCGAAGAGGCGCGCCGCATTCACTACGGCGAAACCGAGGAACGCGCCATTCGCGGTCAGACCAGTGCCCGGGAGGCCATGGAGCTGATCGAAGAGGGCATTGGCGTTCTGCCCCTGGCCTTGCCCGAGTCGTCGGCCAGCGGCGAAGGCGGCAGCGGCAGCCTGCAATAAGACAACCCAGTCTCCGATCGGAGATCTGCGGCCTCAGTTCAGTTGCTGATAGACCGCGTTGGCCAGAGCCTGCAGGCGCTCGCGTGGCAAGGAGGCGCTCAAGGCATAGCCTTGCCGGCCGTCGATCCAGTAGAAACCATGGCTTGCACCGTCGCTGCTCCATTCAAAGGAGGCGGGTGCGGAGGTGGCCGCCGTCTCGGGACTGAGCACCGAGACATACAGGGTGACGCGCTGGCCGGCCTGATCCTCGTACATGAACTGGGCGCGGGCCTGGCCGCTCTCTCCGGGCAGCAGCCGCCCGCCCATGAGATGAAAGCCCTGGGCCTCCAGCACCGGGGGCTTGAGCGCAACGCCCAGCCGCTTGGACAGCCACTGCACCAGATGCGCCTGCTGCTGCGCCGCGACCTCGACGGGGTGGCGCTGCTCGGGCACATAGACGGCATGGGCGGCCGCCGCCTCGCGCACAAAGCCCGGCAATTGAGCGGCCGTGTCGGCCTGGTGCGAGGCGGATTTTTGCTGGCCTGCGCCATAGCCTAGACCCAGGCCCAGACCCAGGCCCACGCTGAGCATGAGGCCGGCGGCCAGCGCATGCGGCCAGCGCCACTGCAGTGCTGGCTTTTGCAGCGATCGCATGAGCCGGGGCGGCACCGGCTCATCGAGCAGTTGCGCATGCAGAGCCTGAAGGCCTGCGTTCTGCGCCTGGATGGCGGCCATGCGCGCTGCCTCTTCGGGATGCTCGGCCAGCCATTGCGCCACGGCCGCAGCGGCATCGGGCTGCAACTCTCCATCCACCCAGGCATGCAGCGTGGTTTCATCGGGGCGCTGGCGTGTCATTGCACTTTCCTTCATTTGACAGCCCTCAACACGGTCGTCGCGGGTCTTTCTCCTTCCATGAGGCGCCTGAGCTGCTCGCGGGCGCGCGAGAGGCGCGACATCACCGTTCCCACGGGCACGCCCAGCATTTGCGCGGCTTCGCCATAGCTGAACTGCTCCATGCCGATCAGCAGCAGCACCTCGCGTGCCTGCGGCGTGAGATGGGACAGGGCGCGCTCCAGATCCAGCTGCAGCGCCAGTCTGGGCATGGGGTCGTGGGGCGTGTCCTGGGCCTCGTCAAGCGCCACCATGCGATGCCGCGACGACTGCTGCCACTGATTGGCGTAGAGGTTGTGCATCAAGGTCAGCAGCCAGCTGAGCAAGGCCTTTTGCACCTGCTCGACCGAGGCGGCGGCCGGCGGCTGCCACAAGTCCCACTTCTGGCAGGCGCGCTCCAGGGTGTCCTGCACCAGATCGTCTGCCAGCGCGGCATCGCCCGCCAGCGCACGCGCATAGCGGCGCAGGCGGGGAATATGGACCAGGGCGGCGTCGACCTTCACTCAAGGCTTGGCGACATGCCAGCTATTGTTGAGGAAGCCGTCACCCGTCATGTCGCCGGGCTTGGCATCCTTGGCCCAGTGATAGAGGGGGCGGCCCTTGTAAGCCCATTGCTTGCTGCCGTCGTCGCGCATCACCACGCTCCAGTCGCCGATCGGCGCAGCATTCGCGGGGGCCATCAAAGGCGGCCAGTTGGTGGCGCAGCCGCCGTTGCAGACGCTTTTGCCGGAGCCTGCTGCATCCTTGTCAAAGACATAAAGCGTCATCTGGGTCGGACCTACCAGCACGCCGTTGAGGGTGGTGGCAGGGGATTTGGCCGAAGTGACCGAGCCGGTCGAGCAGGCAGCCAGCAGGGCGGCGGAAGCTAACGTCAGAGAAGCGATGCGAAACATAAAGTCTCTCCTTGTGGTTGACCTGCAGTAAACAGTTCTGCAAGGGGTTTTATTCCATGCGTTTTCACGACGGAACTCAAGAGCAGCGCGGCAGCTCTTGCAGGCATGGGCTCAGGCATCGATGGATAAATAATTTAATAGCTGCTATCGCTTACTGAGTATGTATTTGAAATATAAAAATGCCTGAAAATGTTATATATAAAGCGGAGTAAGCTCTTGAATTAATAGCGATATGGCCGCTCTTTGTCGCCCTTGGTTTTTAAGGGCGACAAATGGCAAGCATATTTGCGGGCATTGGGCTAGTAACCTAGTTACTTCAGTGGGAATTGAGGGGCTCAGGGTTTACGACATCAGGGCCAATCTGGGGAGCGCTGTGCGATGGGGACATATTTCGCCCAGTCTTATTAATATTGATAGCGCAATATGTATAAGGCATAAGCTTTATAGAGATTTCGAACTGGATGCTGGACATTCCTGCGGATGCCGCTATCTCTGGTGCGACTTGCAGATGCGATGAGTTTGAAGTTTGCAATTACTTATGTTGTTGCTATTTGTTTTCCAGGGGATTAGGGAAAGCATACGTCCGGCAGCTCTCCATTCCTAGGAGTTTCCCGCTGCGGCACTGCAGCATGAAAGACCAAGATGCCGCTCAGGCAGAGGAAGCACAGCAAGTTGCGCTCCTCTTTGTTTTGCAGCATTCAGGACTGACGGCCAGCGCATGAGCGACCTTATTCTCGAAACCAGGCAACTCACCAAAGAGTTCAAAGGCTTTACCGCGGTCAGCAAGGTGGATCTGGCCGTGCAGCGTGGCTCCATTCACGCGCTGATCGGACCCAATGGTGCGGGCAAGACCACTTGCTTCAATCTGCTGACCAAGTTTCTGGAGCCCACTTCCGGGAGCATTCAGTTCAACGGGGTGGACATTACCCGCGAGGCGCCGGCGCAGATTGCGCGGCGTGGCGTGATTCGCTCGTTTCAGATTTCCGCCGTCTTTCCGCACTGCACCTTGCTGGAGAACGTGCGCATCGGCCTGCAGCGCAAGCTGGGCACGGCCTACCAGTTCTGGACCAGCGAAAAAACGCTCAACCAGCTCAATGACCGCGCCATGGAGTTGCTGACCGAAGTCGGTCTGCAGGATCTGGCCGACGAGGTGACCGTGAACCTGCCCTATGGTCGCAAGCGCGCCCTGGAGATCGCCACCACGCTGGCCATGGAGCCCGAGCTGATGCTGCTGGACGAACCCACGCAGGGCATGGGCCACGAGGATGTGGACCGCGTGACGCAGCTCATCAAGAAGGTCTCTGCCGGTCGCACCATTTTGATGGTGGAGCACAACATGAAGGTGATCGCCACCATCGCCGATCGCATCACCGTGCTGCAGCGAGGCGCCGTTCTGGCCGAAGGGCGCTACGAAGAGGTTTCGCGCAATCCGCAGGTGATGGAAGCCTATATGGGGACCACGGACGGGCAACTGCAGGGGGTGCATTGAAGGCTCCCCCTGTGCCGCTCACGCGGCTTCCCCCTGAGGGGGACAACACCATCGCTGCGGGGCGGCCCTTGCCTGGTGTTTCTGACTTGGGTTCGTGCCAGTTTTGAGATCAGATGAACAATGAATAAGACAAGTACTCCGGCGCTGGAAATTTCGGGACTCAATGCCTGGTATGGCGAATCCCATGTGCTGCACGGCATGGATCTGGTGGTCAATCCCGGCGAGGTGGTGACCCTGCTGGGCCGCAATGGCGCGGGGCGCACTTCCACGCTGCGCGCCATCATGGGGCTGACCGGCTCGCGCAAGGGCTCGATCAGGATCAACGGCGTGGAAACCATTCACATGCCTACGCACAAGATCGCCCACCTGGGCGTGGGCTACTGCCCCGAGGAGCGCGGCATTTTCTCCAGCCTGTCCTGCGAGGAGAACCTGATGCTGCCGCCGCCGCTCAAGACCGGTCAGCCGGGCATGAGCATCGACGAGATCTACCAGATGTTCCCCAACCTCTATGAGCGCAGGAACAGCCAGGGCACACGCCTGTCGGGCGGCGAGCAGCAGATGCTGGCCGTGGCGCGCATCCTGCGCACGGGCGCGCGCCTGTTGCTGCTCGACGAGATCTCCGAAGGTCTGGCCCCCGTCATCGTCCAGACCCTGGCTCGCATGATCACCACGCTGCGCGAGAAGGGCTACACCGTGGTGATGGTGGAGCAGAACTTCCGCTTTGCCGCGCCGCTGGCCGACCGCTTCTATGTGGTCGAGCATGGCCATGTCGCCTTGCGCTTCGGAGCCAGCGAACTGGACGAGAAGATGTCCGTGCTCAACGAGCTGCTGGGTGTCTGAGCCTGCAAGCAATTCCCATTCGTTCACAACAAAGACCCAACCCGTGGAGATAAAGATGAAAGCAAAACTGAGCGTTCTCTCGTGCATGCTGGCCGTGGCCGGTCTGTCCAGCCCTCTGGCCCAGGCCCAGGAAAAGGTGAAGATCGGCTTTGTCACCGATATGTCCAGCCTGTACGCCGACGTGGAGGGCAAGAACGGTGCGGTCGCCATGCAGATGGCGATTGACGACTTCGGTGGCAAGGCCCTGGGCCAGCCCATCGAGCTGGTCAGCGCAGACCACCAGAACAAGGCCGACATCGCTGCCTCCAAGGTGCGCGAATGGATTGATACGCAGGGCATCTCGATGGTCTTCAGCGGCACCAATTCCGGCACGGCACTGGCGGTGTCCCAGATCGCCAACGAGAAAAAGCGCGTTCACTTCAACAGCGGCGCGGGTTCTTCCGCGCTGACCAACGAGCAGTGCAACCCCTATACCGTGCACTACGCCTACGACACCGTGGCCCTGGCCAAGGGCACCGGCGGTGCGGTGGTGGATCGCGGCGGCAAGGACTGGTTCTTCCTGACGGCGGACTATGCGTTCGGCCAGGCACTGGAGGCCGACACCACCAAGGTCATCAACGCCAAGGGCGGCAAGGTGCTGGGCTCGGTCAAGCACCCGCTCAATGCCTCGGACTTCTCGTCCTTCCTGCTGCAGGCGCAAAGCTCCAAGGCCCATATCCTGGGTCTGGCCAATGCGGGCGGCGACACCATCAATGCCATCAAGGCCGCCAAGGAGTTCGGCATCAACAAGACCATGAAGACCGCCGGTCTGCTGGTCTTTCTGACCGACATCCACAGCCTGGGCCTGAAGAACACCGAAGGCCTGCTGCACACCACCAGCTGGTACTGGGACATGAACGACGAATCGCGCAAGTTCGCCAACAAGTTCTTTGCCAAGACCAAGCGCATGCCTACCGATGTGCAGGCCGCCGACTACTCGGCCGTGATGAACTACCTCAAGGCCGTGGAGGCGGTGAAGACCACCAATGCCGACAAGGTGATGGCCCACCTCAAGAGCACGCCCATCAACGACTTCTACGGCAAGGGCGTGATCCGTCCCGACGGCACGTTCGCCCACGATATGTATCTGGTCGAAGCCAAGAAGCCCAGCGAATCCACCAAGCCCTGGGACTACCTCAAGGTGCTGACCAAGTTGCCTGCCGAGACGGTCTGGACCACCAAGGCCGAAACCAAGTGCGCGCTCTGGAAGTAATGGCACTACCGGTTTGATGCACACCTCACCCTCACCAGCGTATCTCTCATGGAAATCTTCGGCGTTTCATTGCCCGGCCTGATGAGCCAGCTCCTTCTGGGGCTGGTCAACGGTTCGTTCTACGCAATTCTGAGTCTGGGCCTGGCCGTGATCTTCGGCCTGCTCAATGTCATCAACTTTGCGCATGGCGCCCTGTTCATGCTGGGGGCCATGTGCACCTGGATGGCCATGAGCTATTTCGGCATCAACTACTGGGTGATGCTGATCCTGTCGCCGGTGCTGGTGGGGATTCTGGGGGTGTTGATCGAGCGCTTTTTGCTGCGCTGGATCTACAAGCTCGATCATCTCTACGGCCTGCTGCTGACGCTGGGGCTGTCGCTGCTGATCGAGGGGGTGTTCCGCTCCGTCTACGGCGTCTCGGGCCTGGGCTATGACACGCCCGAGCTGCTCGAAGGCGCGACCAATCTGGGCTTCATGATCCTGCCCAATTACCGTGCCTGGGTGGTCGTGGCTTCCATCGTGGTGTGCGTGGCAACCTGGTTTGTGATCGAGAAGACGCGCATCGGCGCCTATCTGCGTGCCGGCACCGAAAACCCGCGCCTGGTCGAGGCGTTCGGCGTCAACGTGCCCGTGATGATCACGCTGACCTATGCCTTCGGTGCCGCGCTGGCAGCTTTTGCCGGCGTGCTGGCCGCTCCCGTCTACCAGGTCACGCCGCTGATGGGGCAGAACCTCATCATCGTGGTGTTTGCCGTGGTGGTGATTGGCGGCATGGGCTCCATCATGGGCTCGATCCTCACAGGTCTGGCGCTGGGCGTCATCGAAGGGCTGACCAAGGTTTTCTGGCCCGAAGCATCGTCCACCGTCGTGTTTTTCATCATGGTCATTGTTTTGCTGATTCGCCCCGCTGGCTTGTTCGGTAAAGAAAAATAAGAGGGGCACGACATGAAATCCAAGACGCTTGTTCAACGCATTGCCCCCGTGGGCTATGGCCTGCTGCTGCTGGGCCTGATAGTTGCTCCCTTCCTCGGTGCCTATCCGGTCTTTGTCATGAAGCTGATGTGCTTCGCACTGTTTGCTTCGGCCTTCAATCTCCTGCTGGGCTATACGGGTCTGCTGTCCTTCGGCCACGCCGCGTTTCTGGGCGGTGCGGCCTATGTGGCGGGCTACAGCATCAAGGCCTGGGGCTTCACGCCCGAAGTCGGCATGTTGCTGGGCACGGTGATCGGCGGTCTGCTGGGCCTGATCTTTGGCTGGCTGGCCATCCGTCGCCAGGGCATTTATTTCTCCATGATCACGCTGGCGCTGGCACAGATGCTGTTCTTTGTCGCGCTGCAGGCCAAGTTCACCGGCGGCGAAGACGGCCTGCAGGGCGTGCCGCGCGGCAAATTGTTCGGCGTGATCGATCTGAGCAGCGACCTGGTCATGTACTACGTGGCGCTGATCATCGTGGCGGCGGCTTTTCTGCTCATCGTGCGCACCATCCACTCGCCGTTCGGCCAGGTGCTCAAGGCCATCAAGGAAAACGAGCCGCGAGCCATCTCGCTGGGCTATGACGTCAACCGCTTCAAGCTGCTGGCCTTTGTCATCTCTGCGGCCCTGACGGGTCTGGCCGGTTCTCTGAAGACTCTGGTGCTGGGCTTTGCCACCTTGTCCGATGTGCACTGGACCACCTCCGGCCATGTGATTTTGATGACGCTGATGGGGGGGCTGGGCACGCTTTCCGGTCCGTTGCTGGGATCGGCGGTCGTGGTGGCACTGGAAAACAAGATCGGCGAGTTCGGTACCTTTCTTGCTCACACCACGGGAGTGGAATGGTTCGGCACGCTGGGCGAATCGGTGACCATCGTCACCGGCCTGATCTTTGTGCTCTGTGTGCTGCTGTTCCGCAAGGGCATCATGGGCGAGTTGATCGCCTGGCTGCTGCGTCGCAAATAAGGCGCTTCACTCTTGCTTCCAAGGCCGCATCTGCGGCCTTTTTTGATTGGGATCACTCCGGTCAGGGGTAGGAAGTTTCAGATATTTCTGAAATTACTGGTACACGTTTGCAAGCGATGGACTTTATTTCTCACAACAATGGACTTTTTTTCTCATTTCAAAAAATGCCTTGCCGTCGCCGGAGGCCGGTGCGCGCGCGGGCTCATACAGTTCGAGGTTCGATATGACACATCAGGAGCAGGCGCAGCCCTTGGCCGCGCGCATCTGGCTCTGGGTTCTGGGGGCGGCGCTGACGCTTGCCGGCCTGTTCTTCTTGATAGGCGGTGGCAAGCTCATCAGCCTGGGCGGCAGCTGGTACTTTTTGCTCGCCGGCCTGGGTCTGCTGCTGTCCGGCGTGCAAATGGTTCGCCGCCGCAGGAGCGGCGCATGGTTTTACCTGAGCACTTTCGGCGCGACCGTGCTGTGGGCGCTGGCCGAAGTCGGTCTGGATTACTGGAGCCTGATTTCGCGTCTGCTGGCGCTGACCTTTGCTGCCGTGGCGGTGCTCGCCAGCATGCCCTTGCTGCGCAAGGCCGGCGAGCCGGGCAAGGTGTCGTCGAGCAAAGCGCCATTTGCGGCAGCGGCGGTCATGCTGGTGGCCGGCATGGCGGCCTTTGTGTCCATGTTCCAGATTCACCCCGAGGTGCAGGCCCAGTCTGCCGTGGCACGCAAGCCCGTGGATGCGGCCAGCGAGCAAAAGGACTGGAGCCATTACGGCAACAGCAGCAACAATGACCGCTTTGCCGCGCTGGATCAGATCAACGTGGACAACGTGAACCAGCTGCAGGTAGCCTGGACTTTTCGTACCGGCGACGTACCCAAGTCCACAGGTGCCGGCGCTGAAGACCAGACCACGCCGCTGCAGGTGGGCGACAAGGTGTTTGTCTGCACGCCCAGCAACAACGTGATTGCGCTGGACGCCGACACCGGCAAGCAGTTGTGGCGTCATGACACCAACTCCCATGTGGGCGGTGTGTGGGAGCGCTGCCGAGGCCTTGCCTACTTTGATGCGGATGCCGCACTGGCTCAGCCCAGCGTGCCGGGATCGACTCCTGTGCAGGCGGTGAGCCTGCCTGCTGGCGCCACCTGCAAGCGCCGCATTCTGATGAACACCATCGATGCGCGTCTGTTTGCCATCAACGCAGACAACGGCGAGCTGTGCGGCGAGTTTGGCGATCACGGCGTGGTCGACCTCAAGCAGGGCATTGGCAATGTCCCCAATCCCGCCTACTACACCCTGACATCGGCCCCCACGGTGGCCGGCACCACGGTGGTGATCGGAGGCCGCGTGGCCGACAACGTGCAGGTGGACATGCCCGGTGGCGTGATCCGCGGCTTTGATGTGGTGAGCGGTGCACAGCGCTGGGCGTTCGACTCCGGCTCGGCCACGCCCAATGAAGTGCTCAAGCCCGGCCAGACCTACACCCGCTCATCGGCCAATGTCTGGGCGGGAACGACCTACGACGCAAGCTCCAACACCGTCTACCTGCCCATGGGTTCTGCCTCGGTGGACCTGTATGGCGCCACGCGCTCTGCAGCGGACCTGAAGTACGGTGCTTCCATCCTCGCGCTGGATGCCGCCACGGGCAAGGAGAAATGGGTGTACCAGACAGTGCACAACGACCTGTGGGACTTCGACCTTCCCATGGCTCCCACGCTGATCGATTTCCCCGGGCAGGATGGCAAGACGACCCCGGCGCTGGTGGTCGGCACCAAGGCCGGTCAGATCTTCGTGCTGGACCGCCACAGCGGCAAGCCGCTGACCAAGGTGGAGGACATTGCCGTCAAGCCCGCTCATATTCCCGGCGAAAAGTACGCTCCGACCCAGCCTTTGTCCGTGGGCATGCCGCAGATCGGCACCAAGACCTTGACCGAAGCCGATATGTGGGGCGCAACGCCGGTGGATCAGCTGATCTGCCGCATCAAGTTCAAGTCCATGCGCTATGAAGGCCTGTTCACCGCGCCTGGTACCGATGTGTCGCTGAGCTTCCCGGGTTCGCTGGGCGGCATGAACTGGGGCGGTCTGTCTGCGGATCCAGGCAACAATCTGATCTTTGTGAACGACATGCGTCTGGGCCTGTGGGTGCAGATGATGCCCCAGCAGAAAAAGGACAAGCTGTCCGACGGTGGTGAAGCGCCCAACACCGGCATGGGTCAGGTGCCGCTGGGCGGCACTCCCTATGCGGTGATCAAGGACCGTTTCATGTCGCCTCTGGGCATTCCTTGCCAGAAGCCTCCATTCGGTACGCTGACTGCCATCGACATGAAGACCCAGCAAGTGGTCTGGCAGGTGCCCGTGGGCACGGTGCAGGACCAGGGACCCATGGGCATCAAGATGCGCATGCCCATGCCTGTTGGCCTGCCCACACTGGGCGGCACGCTGGCGACCCAGGGCGGTCTGGTGTTCTTTGCCGGCACGCAGGATTACTATCTGCGCGCCTGGGATAGCGCCACCGGCAAGGAAATCTGGAAGGGCCGCCTGCCAGTCGGCAGCCAGGGCGGCCCCATGACTTACAAGTCGCCCAGAACCGGCAAGCAATATGTGGTCATCTCGGCCGGCGGTGCCCGTCAGTCGCCCGACCGCGGCGACTACGTGATTGCCTACGCGCTGCCCGATAGCGTCAAATAAGCACGGATGCATTGAACCGACCAGCCATGGCTCGCAAGAGCCATGGCTTTTTTCATTGCCGGGCAGCCCCAGGATGAAAAGCGTCCTTCTTGGAGGGGCAGCAACCACACGCAGTGGGAAGCGTGGTGGGCTTTTTTCATGTCTGCGCTGCGTGTTACGCTGGCGCGCTTGAGTCAATGGAGATGTGGTTGTGAGCGAGCAGCAAGGTCTTGAAAATTCATGGGGCCAGCAGCCTTCGGCAGACGAGGCATCGGCCGATATGCGCCGAGCCCTGCTAGACGCGGGCAAGACCGAGTTTGCCAATTTCGGCTATGACGGAGCACGGCTGGAGCGCATTGCCGCCAAGGCGGGCTGCGCCAAGCGCATGCTCTACTACTACTTCGGCAACAAGAAAGACGTGTATCTGGCGGTCATCGAGCAGAGCTACTCGGATATCCGCGAGTCCGAGGAGCAGCTCAATCTCGATGCGCTGGAGCCCTTGCAGGCGCTGCATGCGCTGGCGCAAAAGAGCTTCGAGTATCACGAGCAGAACCAGGAGTTCACGCGACTGGTGCTGCAGGAGAATTTCCAGGGCGGCGAGATGCTGGGTCAGATATCCAAGACCGAATTGCTGCGCAAGGCGGCGCTGGAGCCGATCGAGCGCATCGTGCAGCGCGGCGTGGCGCAGGGCCTGTTCAAGGATCAGCTGAACGCTGTCGATGTCCACTATCTGATTTCGGCCCTGTCCGGCTTCCGCGTGGATCATGCAGCGACCTGGCACAGCCTGCTGCAGGTCGACCTGTTGGGCGACAACCTGCGCGCGCGCCATCTGCAGCTGCTGCTCGCTCAGCTCAGTGCTCTGGTTTGCAAGGAGCGGGGCTGATCTAAAGCCTCAGCGCATTCGCATAGCCGGTCATTTCCAGGTAACCGCTGCCTACGCGGCGGCTTTTGCCGTCGGAGCCGATGTTGCGCAGCTCGCACAGACCCTCCCAGTAAATGGCGCCGGTGCTGGCGCGGCTGTCCAGTTCCTGGTCGTCCACCAGCGCATGAACCTCAAAACGGCCCGCCGGTGTCTGCACGCTCCAGGCCACAGGGTAACTGGCTTTGCTGTGCGGGCTGCTCCAGTGGCGCAGCGGTTTGAACCGTACCTGATCGGCTGCAAAGATTTGCGCGTTCTGGTTCGGCGCGCGAAATGAACCACCGGCCCACAGTGCCGAGCCATTGCGTTGGCGCAGATGAAAGGCCGTGAGGGCGCTGCCGTCATCGAGGTTCATGCCAATCCAGTCCCAGCCTTGGGCCTCTGGGTCCATGATGGCCGCGCTGCATTCATGGTCCAGCCAGGCGCGGTTGTGCGCGCTGGCTTGCACAGGCAGTTTTTGCCCGTCCACGGTGATGGAGCCGCCGACCTTGAGCTGAGGCTGGCTGTAGTAGTAGCTGGCCTGTTCCTCACGCGGGCCTTTGCGTGAAAGACCATTCAAGCCCTGCAGCAGCAATGGCTGCGTGCTGTCAAATTCAAGATCCAGTGTGAAGTCCTGGCTGCTGAGCAAAGCGCCGTAGCGGCTGGCTTCGCTGGCGCTTCGTCCTGGTACGGGTCGACGCTGGAGATACCAGTCGTTGAGATGCACATCGGTATCGTTTTCGCTGGCTCCGGCCAGGCCCAGTCCCGCGCGCGCCATGCGCTGGTCGTGGCGCAGCTTTTGGCCCTCGACATCGCACAGGGCCGCATGGGCGAAGATCAGCTGCTTGGCCGCGAGCGCCGATTGCAGGCCTTGTGCGGCTTCGATGCGTGAGCGAAAGAACGTCAGCTGAAAGCCCCAGGGCTTGCCGCCGGCCTGCAACTGCCCGGTGATGTACCACCACTCGGTCTGCAGATCAGGGTGGCTGCCGAAGTCGCGAGGAAACTGCAAGGTTCTGGAGGGCAACGCCATGCCTGGCAGAGGCAGGCCCAGAGCCGCCCAGCCCAGACCGGCAGCAGCCAGCGTCTGCAGGGACTGCCTGCGTGACAGGGCCAGCAGTGCCGGTTGTTGAGGCGGGGAGGGCGTGGGCTGATAAGGCATCGCCCATTGTCGCCCAGCCGATCAGCGCAACGCCATGATCGCGAGGTGCTGCTTTGCGCCGCCTCAGCCTATATCGACCAGGGGAACGATCACCATCCAGCTGACCCCGAAGCGGTCGGTCACCACGCCAAAACGACGTGCGAAAAACGTGGTGTCCAGCGCCATCTGTACCTTGCCGCCCTGGCCGATGGCGGCAAAGATGCGGTCGGCCTCATTCTCGCTGGGCGCGGTGATGGACAGAGAAAAGCCTTTGAAGTCGGGCTTGCCGCCGTTCATGCCGTCAGATGCCATGATCTGCGTCTCGCCAATCTGGACATTGGCGTGCATGATTTTTTCGGGATCCATCTGGCCCGGGCCGCAGCCTTGCTGGGTCGATGGCTCGGGCTGCGGTGGAGCATCCTTGTAGCGCATCAGCATGGTGACCTCGGCGCCCAGAGCGGCCTGGTAGAAATCCAGAGCCTCTTCGCAGCGACCATCGAAAAAGAGATAGGGCTGGATTTGCATACGAACTCCTCGCAGCGGTGAAGATTTCATTGTGCGCTGCGCAATGGCGCAATCATGTGAAAAACGCTGATAGGGGTGCAGGTATAGCTACCAGTCCTCCTTGACGGCCAGCACCGCGTCGGCACTGGCGGCCCGGCTCCCGGCCAGCCATGCGGTAATGACGCCTGCCAGCACCACGGCCGCGCCCAGAGCCAGCAGGCGCAGCAGGGGCAGGCGCAGTTCCATGGTCCAGTGAAAGCTCTGCGGGTTGACCACATGCACGAGGATCACCGCCACGCCCAGCCCGAGCAGCGTGCCCGCGATGGTGCCCAGCATGGTCCAGGCCAGTCCCTCGGCGGCGACCACGCTCAGCACATTGCGCCGCGTCAGGCCCAGATGGGCCAGCAGCCCGAACTCCTTGCGCCTGGCCAGCACCTGGGCGCTGAAGCTGGCGGCAATGCCGAACAGGCCTATGCCTATGGCCACGGCCTGCAGCCAGTAGGTGACGGCAAAGCTGCGATCGAAAATGCGCAAGGAGCGCTCGCGCAGCGCCTGGCTGCTGACAAATTCCAGCGCCGGGGGCGGCTGCCCGGGCGTGCCGAGGGCCTGCTCTATCGCCGCTTGCAGATCGGTGCCAGACAGCTGGCTCGGGGACGCTGGCCAGACGGCGATCTCGCTGATCTGTGCCGCATTGCCAGCCTTGCCCACCAGCGCCAGATAGTCCTTCCAGTCCAGGGCCACGGCACCGAACTGACGCACATAGTCGCGCCACACGGATGCTATGTAGAAAGAATCCTCTGACGCTTGATGGTCCTGGGTTTGAAGGCTGAAAGCCTTGGACAGCAGTGGCCAGCTGTCACCGGGCTTCAAACCATAGAGCTGGGCCACGGCTTCGCTGATGTGCACAGGAATGCCCGGGCGGGCCTGGTGCAGCGGCCCCTGCACCCAGGGCAGCTGCATGGCCTGCTCACCTTGAAGAGGACGAATCAGCAGACTCAGGGCCGGGCGCTCTGGGCTGAGCACCAGTTGGCTGCTGCGCATGGCCTGGGCACGCGCTATGCCGGGCAACTGCTCCAGGCGCTGCGCCGCGTCGGCCGGCAGCAGGGCGGCATCGACGCGGCTGGAGCCGCCGGCGGCGCGCACATACATGGGCGCAGGCAACACGGCGTCCAGCCACTCCATCATGCTGCCGCGAAAGCTGGTGACCATCACCGTCAGCGCCACCGCCAGGCTCAGGCTGGTCACCACGCCGCCCACGGCCACGGTAGTGGCGTGGCGCATGCGCCGCGCGCGCTCCAGCGCCAGCATGGCCAGCGGCTGGCGCGAGAAGGCCTTGGGCACCAGTCCCAGCACCACACCCAGCAGCCAGGGCAGGGCTGCCATGCCGCCCAGCAACAGCAGGCCCACGGCCAGATAGGCCGCCAGCGGGACACCTGCCACCGGTGGCATAAAGGCCAGCACCAGGCTGGCTGCAAGCAGCGCCGCAGCGGGCCACAGGCGCGGCGCTCTCTCATGCGTGCTGCCCAGCCCCTTGAGCGTGGCCGCTGGCGGCAAATCCATGGCGGCACGTGCGGGCCACCAGGCGCCGGCCACCGTGGCGGCAAGGCCCAGCAGGCCAAATACCAGCGCCGCCACAGGACTCCAGTGCAGGGCAGGCTGCACGCCGGCAAAAAAGCCACCGCCCAGATCGCCGCCCAGCAACTGCAGCGCCAACCAGGCCAGCGCCGTGCCCAGCGCAATACCGGCCAGGCTGCCCAGCGTCCCCAGCGCCAGCGCTTCCAGCAGCACCAGCGCCATGCGCTGGCGTGGCGTGGCTCCCAGCACGGCCAGCAGCGCAAACTGCGGCGCGCGCTGTGCCACGCTGAGCGCCAGCACCGAGAACACCAGAAACGCTCCCGTGAACAAGGCCACCAGCGCCAGCACAGTGAGGTTGACGCGGTAGGCGCGCGACATCTCGCCCACGCGCTGCTGATCGTCGCTGGGCTGCTGGATCAGTATCTGCTCTTGCCAGGCCGCCACCGCGTGCAGGGCGGTGGCCACCTGGCTGCGGCTGGCGCTGTCGGTGAGCAAAAGGTCCAGCCGGTCGATGCGCTCAAACAGGCCGAGCTTCTGCTGCAGTGCGGCAATGTCCATGACCGCGACCGGTGCGCCGCTGGCGGCAACCGTGCCCGCAATGCGAAGTTGCTGGGCCTGGCCGTTGAGCAGCCATTGCATGGGGGCATTGACGGCTTGTTCAGGACTCAGTCGCAGGGCCTGCAAGGCGGCGGCATTGAGAAACACGGCGTCGGGTGCAAACAGATCCAGCCGGTCGCCGCCATCAAACAGGCGCGGCATCAAGGCCGGGGCGACAGGGGCGAGCTTGAGAGCATCGCTGCCGAGCACGCGCAAGCTCACGCCTTGCGCCGCCCCTTGCGCCGCCCCTTGCGTGCTGCGCGTCTGCGCGTCTGCAGTGCTGCCGGGCAGCAATACCGTGGTTTCGACCCAGGGCACGGCGCTGGCCACGCCCCGGACCTGCGCCACCTGGGGATAGAGCGCCAGCGGCAGGCCGCCCTGCATGGCGTGCAGCTGCAGATCGGGCTGGCCGTTGACGCTGCGCACCGCCCTGGAGAATTCGTCCAGCGCCGACTGGTTGATCACATGGACGGCAAAGCCCAGCGCCACGCCCAGCATGATGGCGATCAGCGCCGTGGCCGTGCGCCAGGGATGCTGGCGCAGCTCCTGCCAGGAAAAGCTGGTCAGCAGCAGAAGAAGCGGGGGGCGTGAAGTCACAGGCCTAGGGTGGTTTGCTGGGATGCGGATAGTTCGGCCTGCATGCCGCCTGCCGTCAGGCGCAGCACGCGGTCGGCTCGTCTGGCCGCTTCTGCGGAATGGGTGACCAGTACCAGCGCCGTGCCGTTGTCGCGGGTTTGCTGCAGCAGCAAATCCATGATCTGCTGGGCAGTGGACGGGTCGAGATTGCCCGTGGGCTCGTCGGCCAGCAGCAGAGGCGGTGAATGCACCAGGGCACGCGCAATGGCCACGCGCTGCAGCTGGCCTCCGCTGAGCTGCTGGGGCAGGCGCTGGCCCAGACCCGCGAGTCCCACGGCTTGCAGCACCTGCTGCACGCGCTGCTGACCCTCGCCATCCATGCGGCCCAGCAGCATCAGCGGCAGGGCGACGTTCTGCGCCACATCGAGATGGGGCAGGACATGAAAGGCCTGGAACACAAAGCCCAGATGCGCGCGCCGCCAGATGGCGCGCCGGGCTTCATCGAGCGTGGACAGATCCGTGCCGCTGTGCAGAACCCGGCCTTGCTGCCAGCTGTCCAGCCCGGCCAGGCAGTTGAGGAAGGTGGACTTGCCCACGCCGGAGTTGCCGACGATGGCGACAAATTCGCCGGCGGCTATCTCGCAGCTCACCTGCGCGAAGACCGTGGTCTGGGCCTCGCCCTCGCCATAGCGTTTGGCAAGGTCGCTGACCTGCAGCAGTGGGTGGGCGTGGGATGAGTGGGTGGCAGCCATGCAGCGATCTTAACGACGGGCGCTGCTGCGGCAGCTCTCTAGCTTGCGGCCTGCTGTGCTGCGTCAATAGCCGCCATGGCTGCATCCAGCAGCTGCTGCTGGGCGCCCGGCGCATCGCAGGCAATGGCATGGCGCTGGGGCATGGAGCGCAGCCAGGTGATCTGGCGCTTGGCCAGCTGGCGTGTGGAGGCGATGCCGCGCTCGCGCAGGCCTGCCATGTCCAGCGGTTTGCCGGGATCGGCTTCAAACGCTTGCAGCACTTCCCAGGCCTGGCGATAGCCCACGCAGCGCATCGAGGGCAGATCCAGATGCAGATCGCCGCGCGCCCGCAGGCTGCGCACTTCGTCGAGGAAGCCCTGCTCCAGCATCAGCTCAAAGCGCAGTGCAATGCGCTGGTGCAGCCAGGCTCGCTCTGCAGGCTCCAGCGAGAAAAGCGCGGCAAGTCCCATCTGTTCTGCGGGGCCCGCCTTGTTCTTGGTCGTGTGAAAGCTCGAAAGCGGTTTGCCGGAGACCTGCCAGACCTCCAGCGCGCGCTGGATGCGCTGGCTGTCGCCGGGGGCCAGGCGTGCGGCGGTGACGGGGTCCACCTCGGCCAGTCTGGCATGCATGGCGGGCCAGCCCAGCTCGGCGGCCTGTGCGTCCAGCATGGCGCGCACTTCGGGGTTGGCGGCGGGCATATCGTCCAGCCCGTCCATCAGCGCCTTGAAATACAGCATGGTGCCGCCCACCAGTAGAGGTATGGCGTTGCGCGCGCGGATTTCATCGACCAGCTTCTGCGTGTCGCGCACGAACTCGGCTGCGCTATAGGCCTGCAGCGGATCGATGATGTCGATGAGGTGATGCGGGACGGCGGCCAGCTCTGCCGCAGTGGGCTTGGCCGTGCCGATGTCCATGCCCTTGTAGACCAGGGCCGAATCCACGCTGATGATCTCGGCCTTCTGACCGCGTTGCGCCAGCCGCTCGGCCAGTGCCAGCGCTGCCGCAGTCTTGCCCGAGGCAGTGGGGCCGGCAATGGCGATACAGGGCAGGGCGTGGGCAGCAGTCATGGGGCGAAATCCGTACAGGTCAAAGCACAAGAACCAATGGCCGTCGGTCATTGGTTCTTGCTGGTTGTCAAGGATAACGCAGCCTGCCGCCTTGCGGCAGCGGCGGGACTTAGTGAGCTGCCTAGCCCTGGATCAGTCGTGCCGGCACATAGCGGTCGGCCTGAATATCGGGCGAGAGGCCGTGGCTGTAGTTTTCGGCCGTGATGGGCAGCAACTGCTCGTTCCACTGCTCCCATTGCCTGCGCAGTCCGGCAAAGATCTCGGGTTGATGCTCCTTGAGATTGGCGCGTTCGCGGGCGTCCTCCTCCACATTGAACAAAAACTCGTTGTCGTTGATCTTGAGGTATTTCCACGGGCCCTGGCGCACGGCGCGCTGGGTCTGTGATTTGTAGCGCCAGAACAGGCTGCGCTCGGTGGGGGCCGCATTGCCCTCCAGGATGGGCAGGATGTTCTGGCCGTCGCTGGGAAAGTCCGGGTGCGGCCTGGCACCGGCAGCGGCCAGCAGCGTGGGCAGCCAGTCAAAGGAGGCGGTGACCTGTTCCTGGACCTGGGGGCGGATGCGGGCGCTCCAGCGCAGCAGCGTGGGCACGCGGATGCCGCCTTCCAGCAGCTCGGTCTTCTGGCCGGTGAAAGGCCAGGTCTTGGAAAAGCGCTCGCCGCCGTTGTCGCTGGTGAAGATGACAATGGTGTTGTCGGCCTGGCCGCTGTCATCAAGCGCCTGCAGCACCTGGCCCACGGCCTTGTCCAGCGCCTCGACGATTTCGCCGTATTTCTTCAGACTGCCGCCGTCGTAGTGAAACAGATCCTTGATGCTGTGCGCGACATGCTCGTCCTCGGGCCCTTCCCAGGGCCAGTGCGGCGCCGTGAAGTGCAGCGACAGGAAAAAAGGCTTGTCCTGACCCTTGCGCTCATGCACATAGCGCGTGGCTTCATCCCCCAGGATGTAGGTGTAGTAGCCCGTGCGCTGCACAGGCTCGTTGCCTTGCCACAGATCGGGGCTGAACTGTTCGCCCACGCCGGGCTTGTGCGTGAAGTAGTCGATGGCACCGCTGTGGTTGCCGAAGAAGTAGTCGTAGCCGCTGCGCTGCGGGCCATAGGAGGGCGGCTTGCCCAGATGCCATTTGCCGATCAATGCCGTGTCGTAGCCGGCCTGTTTGAGCAGCGATGGCAGCGTGGGGTGATCGGCCGGCAGGCCGAGTTGCGCGCCATGGCGTGCCAGCGGCTCTTCGAGCCCGGCCTGCAGCCGGTACTGATAGCGCCCGGTGATCAGCGCAATGCGTGTGGCCGAGCAGACGGCCGAGTTGGCATAGGCCTGATTGAAGCGCACGCCCTGGGCGGCGAGCCGGTCCAGATGCGGGGTCTTGAAATCGGTGGCGCCATAGACGCCTAGGTCGGCCCAGCCCAGATCGTCGGCGAGGATGAAAACGATGTTCGGTGCGGTCATGAGTTCTTCGCCCTGCTTATTCGATGACAAAGCCGGAGTTGCTGATCACGGGACGCCATTTGGCGACTTCGGCCACGCGCAACTGCTCCAGCGCCTGCGGAGTGCGCGGGTCGGGCTGCAGGGACAGCTCCGCCCATTTGGGCTGCAGCTTGGGGTCCAGCAGCGCATGGTTGACGGCGCGGTTGACCGCGGCAATGGCTTCGGGCGAAGTGCCTTTGCGTGCCCACAGGCTGTACCAGCCGCTGCCCGTGGCCTTGGGGTAGCCGGCTTCGGCAAAGGTCGGCACATCGGGCAGTTCGCGACCGCGCTGGCTGCCGAAAGTGCCCAGAATGCGCACCTTGCCTTCCTTGTGCAGCGGAGCGAGCTCGCTGGTGGTCTGGATGGCGGAGGCCAGCTGGCCGCTGATCAGATCCGTCATCATGGTCGGGCCGCCCTTGTAGGGCACATGCACGATGTTGACACCGGCCGCTTCGCCCAGCAGCAGACCGAAGAAATGCGGCAGGCTGCCCACGGCGGGGCTGCCGAAGTTGGCTTTGTCGGGGTTGGCCTTGAGCCAGGCCACATATTCCTGAATATTGCGCGCCGGGTGCCTGGCGGGGACGGCCAGACCGAACTGGAAATGCGCGAGCAGACCCACGGGGGAGAAGTCGCGAGCTGGATCGTAGCCAGGCTTTTTGTAGACGATCTGCGATAGCACCGGGGTGATCAGCGGCGCGATCAGATAGGTGCTGCCGTCGCTGGGGGCGTTGAGCAGCGTCTGTGCGGCAATCTGGCCGTTGGCGCCAGGCTTGTTGTCCACCACCACATAGTGGCTCTTGCCCAGTTGTGCGGCGATGCTTTCGGCCAGCACGCGTGCCAGCAGATCGATGCCGCCGCCTGCGCCAAAGCCCACCAGAATGCGGCTGGCCTGAGGAACGGCGGAGATCTCGGCGGCCTTGGCCAGAGAGCTTAAAGAGAAGCCGGCAGAGCTGGCGGCGAGCAGCGATTGCTGCAGAAAGGAGCGGCGGGAATGCATGGCTGGAGATCACAAAAAGTGCGGCGCGTTGGCCAGTCCAGGCATTCTCAAAAAAACTCTATAAAAAGAAAAATAATAAAAATTGGTTTTTAAATAACCTAATCATCTTATTTCAAATCATGATTTGCTGATGCCAAAACGCTGCACCAGCGTCCATGCCGTGATGGCCGTGCAGGCCGACCAGAACCAGATGCCGAAGGCCAGCGGCATGGTGGAGTCCCCATCCAGATTCAGTCCCAGCCAAAGTCCCATGGCAAAAGCCATGAGCATCATCACCAGGCCGTTGATGGCCGAGGCCGTACCCGCAGCCTGGGGGAAGGGCGCGATGGCATTGCTTTGTCCGCAGGGCATGTGAATGCCGTGGGCGATCTGGTAGAGGCAAAAAGGCAGGGCATAGGCCCAGATGCTGCGCAGATCGAACAGGGCCGCCAGGCCCATGATGGAGCCCGCCGTCAGCGACAGCACTCCTGCCACGGCCACGGTGCGCTGCACGCTCATGCTGCGCAGCAGGCGGCGGCAGGCAAAGGTGCCGGCGATGTAGCACAGCGCATTGCCGCCCAGCATCAGCCCGAAGTGCGTGCGCTCCATATGCAGCACGTTGATATAGGTGAACGCAGAGGCCGCCAGATTGGTGAACAGCCCTGCATAGCTGAAGCAGGTCAGCAGGTTGTAGGCCTGGAACATGGGGTTGCGCACAATGCGCGACCAGGTGCGCAGCAGATTGCCCGCTTGCAGTGCCTCGGGGGTGCGCTGGGGAAGCGACTCCCTGAAGCGCAGCATCACCAGCAGCCAGGCCAGGCTGCCCATGAAGGCCTGGGCCAGCATGGTGGAGCGCCAGCCCAGCCAGCCCACGAGCAAGCCGCCGCTGATGGGGGCCAGAAAGGCCAGCACGCCCAGAACCGTCAGCGCCTTGGACATGACTTGCGCGCCCCTATGCGGTGCGTAGAGATCGCGCACCACGGCACGAGCGCATACCACACCGGCTCCCAGGGCTGCGCCTTGCAGGCTGCGCAAGGCAATCAAGGACTCCATGCTCTGGGCGCTGGCGCAGCCCAGCGCTGCGATCACATAGCCGCTGATGCCCAGCAGCAAGACCGGGCGGCGGCCCAGCCTGTCCGACAGCGGGCCCCAGAGAATCTGTGAGCAGCCAAAGGCCAGCAAAAAGCCGGTCAGTGTCAGCTGGGCCTGCGAGATAGGGGCGCCAAAGTCTTGCCACAGCTGTGGCAGGGCGGGCAGATAGAGGTCGGTTGCCAGCGGCTGAAGACCCAGCAGCAGCCCTAGCGTGAGAATCACGAAGACTGCAGATTCAGGATCACTCTTCGCTTGCTCATCAAGGGAGTGAGTGGGATTGGGCTTTGATTTCAGGGCAGGCGGCGCAGACATAGCCAGACAGACTATCAGAACCTGCCCATTGATCCGTATGCTGACGAGACTGTCTGTAGCGATGCCGCTCAGCGCGGATTCAGGCCGAACAGCTCATGCAGGGCCTGGCGATACTGGGCCAGGGCCTTGGATTGGGTGTTGTGGTGGCTGGCACCTTCGACCAGGATCAGGCGCTTGGGCTCGCGCGCCGCATCGAACAGCTGCTGGCCCAGCCGGGCCGGAATCAGCGGATCGGCCGTGCCGTGCACGACCAGCAGCGGCGAGCCGATGTCCGCCACCCTGCCTACCGAGTTGAAGCGCTGCGTGATCAACCAGTTCACGGGCAGCCAGCCCCAGCGCATGGAGTCGAACACATCGGGAATGCTGGTGAAGGTGGACTCGACCAGCACCCCGCTTTCATCCTTGACGGAGCTGGCCAGATCGATAGCGACGGCACCGCCCAGCGAGTGGCCGAAGACATAGCGTGGCCTGCCTGCGGCCTGTCGGCCCAGCCAGTCCCAGGCGGCGCGCGCATCCTCGGCGGCCGAGGCCTGCGAGGGCAGGGCCGGGCTGCTCTTGCCAAAGCCGCGGTAGTCCACGGCCAGCACCGAAAAGCCCATGGCCTGCAGGCGTCGTATGCGTGGCGAGGAGCCAGCCACATTCCAGCGCGCACCATGCAGAAACAGCAGCAGCGGGGCACGAGCATCGCTGGATGGCATCCACAGGGCGTGCAGCCTGGCGGCGCTGCCGTCACGGCTGCGAAAGTCTATCCATCGCTCCTGCATGCCGGCCGTGTTGGCTCCGGGCCAGCTGCGGTCGCTGGGCTGAAAAATCCAGACCCGCTGCCTGGCATCGAGCTCGCGCATGCCCCAGCTCACAAGCGCCAGCAGCAAGGCCAGACCGAGTGCTGCCGCGATGCGGCGGGGGCTCCAGAAGCGTGAGGTCGTGGGCATGAGAAGGGGGCGGCGCAAGAGGGCGGCTGTCAAGTGCTGTGCAAGTATGGCTGTCTGACCCGGCCCCAGTCATCTGGGGTGCATGAATTGGCGATATTCTTGCGGGTGTTTCAAACCGCAAATAGATAGCTGATTGCGCAGGGTTTGCGAGCGTTTGAAGCTTGTTTGAAGGATTAGTTCACTATGTCGATCTGCCTGGGTCTTGCCGCCAACAAACTCCACCACCAAACCGAGGACGCTGCGCTGTTTGCCTTGCTGCGCGCCTGCGAGGCCGGAATTCGCGAGCTCAAACTCGGCTTTCATACCGTGGGCCGCACCTATGACGCCATCACGGCGGCCAGCATGCTCCAGGGCTACAAAGGCCTGGTGCGCTATCCCTACGGCCGCGAGGGCGGTCTCATGAGACTGGTGGCCGAGGTGGTGGGCATGGAGGGAGACGAGCGCACCCTTGATGGCGCCATCTACCTGATGGATCCGGTGGACCCATCGTCCATCTTCCCCGAAGCCCTGGCCTTGAAGCGCCAGTGCGTGATTCACGGCAAGCCTTTTCTTTCCACCGTCGCCTCCACGCGCGACTGGATAGAGATGGAGCGCATTCACGCCGGCCTGGCACGTGACCGCAATGCCGACCGCTTTCATGACTACGAAAACCAGACGCTGGCGCTGATTGCCCACGATGCCATGAAGCCCACCATGCTGGACTTTGCCGCGCACAACTTCGAGCTGCTCAGCCGCTACCGCCGCCGCGTGGGGACAGGCACCACGGGTCAGAAACTCAACGAGATGGCCTGGAGCAAAGGCTGGCCTGCCGACAAGCCCTGGGTGGACCGCTACAACAGCGGTCCGCTGGGCGGCGATGCGCAGATTGCCGATCTGGTGCTGGAAAAGCGCTGCCACCGCGCCATCTTCTTTGAAGACCCCCATGTGGCGCGCCAGCACGAAGCCGATATCCAGCTGCTGGAGCGCGCCGTGACCACGGTCACGCACGATGCCGTCTGCAGCACCTCGCCCCAGGTGGCGCAGCGCTGGTGCGATGCGGCCGTCAAGCGCGCGGGCTGAGGCGGGTGGCTGAGCGCTACTGGCGGCTGCGGTAGCGCTTGAGCTCGGCCTGCAGCCAGACGGCGCTGGCTTCGGCCTGCTTGCCGCTGCAGCGCACCTGGTAGGGCTTTTGGCTGATGCTGCTTTGCGTGGCTGCGCGGGCAATGAAGTCCTCGGCCGTCTCCACCCAGCCCTTTTTGAGCAGATAGTCGTATTTGCTGCGCAGATGCTCGGCGGCCTTGGCACTGTCATGCCAGCTGCCATTGCGCTCAAACTCGCAGCCCGAGGCTTTGAGGTGGCCGATCAGGTACTCGATCTCCTGAGTCGCTGCAGGCGTGGGCGATGCGGCAAGGCTCAAGCTGCAGGCTGCACCCAGCAGCAAGGCGGCAACGGTGTGTTTCATGTGCCTGATCCTACAGAAGAAGAGCCGAGCAAATGACAAAGGCCGCAGCGACGGACTGCGGCCTTGTCCTGGTCGGCTGAAGCCGTGTGGTGCTCAGGGGGCCGGTGTGGCCAGAGGCTTGCCCTTTTCCACGACATACACGCCAATCAGTTTGACCGTGCCATTGCTGGCGTTGTGCGCGTCATGAATCACTCCAGCGGGCACGACAAAGGTCTCGCCGGCCTGGAGCGTGCGCGGCGGCTGGCCGTCGATCAGCAGATCGACCTCACCTTCGCTGATATAGCTGATCTCGTCGCCCGGGTGAGTGTGGCGACCCGCGCGCGAGCCTGGGGCGACCTCCACCCTGGCCACCACGGCTTCGCGACCCGGTACCGAAACATCGGCCTTGCCGACCAGGGTCCGGGACAGGCCTGAAGCCTGGGGTGCAGCCGGCTGGGGCGCTGCAGCTTGGGCCAGGGCATTCTGGCTGAACAGTATGAAGGCGCTGCTGCAAAGCAGGGTCGAAAAGCTGGCGCGGCGAATCAAGATCATCAGATATCCCTCCGGATGTGTGAAACCTGTCACTTGTACCGGCAAGGAGCGCCGCCATGCCATGGGGGCAGCCCTAGTCGAAGGGCCGCCGAAAACCAGCCCGGGGCGCCATGGCGCAAGAGCATTCGGGCAGGCAAGCGCCTGGCGTCGCAGGCCGCCGCTTTAGTTGTCTGCGCTGATCCTCGCGAACTTCACCAGCTCGGCGTATTTGTCCATGTCGGTGCGCATCACCTGGGCAAGGCTTTCATTGCCCTTGGCGGGCGGGGTTCCGGCTGCTTCGAGCTTCTGGCGGATGGCCGGATCGGCAAGACCTGTCTGTATCGCTTTTTGCAGCTTGGCCAGCACTTCCGGGGGCAGGCCCTTGGGAGCCGCGAGGGCAAACCAGCCGCTCAGGGCATAGCCCTTGAGCGCGGGATGTTCCGCCAGCGCCGGAACCTCCTTGAGCGTGGCGATGCGGGTGGCCGTGGTGGCCCCCAGAATCCGGATCTTTCCGGACTGCACCAGCGGCGCTGCGGCCATGGGCGAGAGGATGGCGAAGTCCAGATTGCCGCCGCCCAGATCGCTGGTCATGGCCGGAGAGCCCTTATAGGGGATGTGCACGAGGTAGACACCCGCAGTCTTCTTGATCAGCTCTCCCGAAAAATGCGGTGTCGAGCCAATGCCGGGGCTGCCGTAGCTGTATTTGCCGGGGTTGGCCTTGGCCAGTTTGACGAAGTCATCCACGGTTTTGACAGGAACATGCGCTCCGGCCACCCACAGATTGGGGGCCTGCGCGGTCAGGCTCACCGGGGTCAGATCCACAGCCGGATCGTACTTCTGCGCGGCATTCACAAACTTGGTGCCCGCCATTTCGTTGCTTGAGCCTGCCAGCAAGGTGTAGCCGTCGGGCTTGGCCGATACCACGCGCTGTGCTCCCACCACGCCTGCGGCGCCCGGCACGTTCTCAACCACGACGGTGGCGTTCAACTGCCTGGCCAGTATGTCCCCGACCACGCGGCCGACCATGTCGACGGAGCCGCCCGGGGCATAGCCAATCACGATGCGGATGGGCTTGCTGGGATAGGCATCCTGTGCGTGCACCGCGCCTGCGAACAGGCTGGTCATGGCACAGGCGATGCAAAGTCGGCGGGAAAGAGGGGCGCGGTCTGGATTCATAAGTCCCACAACTATTTGTGGCGAAGGTTGATTCAGTGATTGGCGTTGAATTGCTCAACAAAACTTAATTAATTGTCATGAAATTTCGGATGAGGAGGAATCCATGAAAACCAGCAGTTCCACTGATTTCCAGCCAGTGCCTCGCGCCGGCAGAGCTGGCTGAAACAGCGGCTGCGTTGGCTGGCGCAGGCGATCAGCCCGTTGCAGTCAATCAATGATCGATGTTCCTGCTTATAGTCAGTGGCAAGGCGCTGTCGAGCGCATACCATGCAACGGCGCGTTCTTCGCGGCAGACAGCCAACCGGGCACAGATCCGGCTCACAAGCGTTTCAGTGGAATCGTCAGGGAGTCTCAGATGCAGGAACAGAAAAGCGTTGCCGCCTGGCACGCGTTGCCGACCGATGCCGTACTCGCTCAATTGCAATCGACTGCCGCCGGGCTGAGCTCCGGCGAGGCGGGTGAGCGCTTGCAGCAGCAGGGGCCCAACGCCCTGCCCGCCGCCGCGTCACGCGGCATGCTGGCCCGCTTTCTGTGGCAGTTCAACAATCTGCTGATCTATGTGCTGCTTGGCTCGGCCGTGGTCACCGCACTGCTGCAGCATTGGGTCGATACGGGGGTGATCCTCGCGGTGGTGCTGATCAATGCGGTCTTCGGATTCGTGCAGGAAGGCCGTGCCGAGAAGGCGCTGGACGCCGTGAAGGCCATGGTTTCCAGTCGCGCCAATGTGCTGCGCGACGGCTTGCGCATGGCAGTGCCTGCAGAAGAACTTGTGGCTGGCGACTGTGTGCTGCTCGAGGCCGGCGATCGCGTCCCGGCCGATGTGCGGCTGCTGCGCGCCAGCAGCCTGAAGCTGGACGAGGCCATGCTGACCGGGGAGTCGGTGGCCGTCGACAAGTCGGCCGATCCGGTGGCGGTCGATGCCGCTCTCGGCGACCGGCTCTCCATGGCCTACTCCGGAACCCTCGTTGCCGCAGGGCAAGGCCTGGGCGTCGTGGTCGCCACAGGCCCTCGTACCGAGCTGGGCCAGATCAGCACCATGCTGGGCTCGGTGCAGACACTGGCCACCCCGCTGACGCGGCTCATGGACCGTTTCGCGCGCCAGCTCACCATCACCATACTGAGCCTGTCCGCGCTCATGTTCTGCTTTGCCCTATGGGTGCGCGACTACGACACAGCCGATGCCTTCATAGCCGTGGTGGGGATTGCCGTATCGGCCATCCCCGAAGGCCTGCCCGTGGTCATGACGATCGCGCTGGCCATCGGTGTGCAGCGCATGGCCGCACGCTATGCCATCGTGCGCAGCCTGCCGGCGGTGGAGACACTGGGCGCCGTCTCGGTCATCTGCTCCGACAAGACCGGCACATTGACACGCAACGAAATGAGCGTGCGCGCCGTGGTGCTGCCCGGTGCCAGCTTCGACATAGAGGGCGAAGGCTATGCCCCCCAGGGGCGCTTCACCCTGGCGGGCGAGGAGATTGATCCTGCACGGCATCCGCAGTTGCTGCACTTCGCCACCGGCGCAGCACTTTGCAACGACGCCCATGTAAGACATGCCCAGGGCAAGGCCTGGGCAGTGGAAGGCGACCCCATGGAAGGCGCGCTGGTGACGCTGGCCGCGCGCGCCGGTCTGGATGTGGAGCGCCTGCGTCAGGACTGGCGCCGACTCGACGAAGTTCCCTTTGATGCCGTCCACCGCTACATGGCCACTTTGCACCGCCCAGTGGATGCTTCAGCCGTGGTCTTTGTCAAAGGGGCTCCGGAGCAGGTTCTTGTCATGTGCCGCGACCAGCAGGGCGCACAAGGCTTGCAGGCGCTGGATGCAGCCTATTGGCTGGAGCAGATCGATGCCCTGGCCGCCAAAGGCTATCGCGTGCTGGGTCTGGCTAGCCGGGTCCCGGTTGAAGGCCGGGACATGGTTGATATGGCCGACATCAAGGACCTCACTCTTCTTGGCGTGCTGGGCATGATAGATCCGCCGCGAGAATCGGCCAAGGAGGCCGTGCGCGAATGCCGCAGCGCCGGAATTGCCGTGAAGATGATCACCGGCGACCATGCTGCCACTGCAGCTGCCATTGCCCGGGAGCTGGCGCTGGCCGACACCATCCGAGTCACTTCGGGCCATGAGCTGGACGGGCTCAACGATGCCCAACTGATCGACGTGGCCAGAGCCTCCACGGTATTCGCCCGCACCAGCCCGGAGCACAAGCTGCGCCTGGTGCAGGCCCTGCAGGCAGATCGCAGCGTCATCGCCATGACCGGTGACGGCGTCAACGACGCGCCGGCCCTCAAGCGTGCCGACATCGGCGTGGCCATGGGCATCACAGGCACGGCTGCCGCCAAGGAGGCCGCAGGCATGGTGCTGGCCGACGACAACTTCGCCACCATCGTCGCTGCCGTCAAGGAAGGGCGCACCGTCTACGAAAACCTGCGCAAGGTCATTGCCTGGACCTTGCCGACCAACGGCGGCCAGGCCCTTGTCATCGTCGCCGCCATTTTGCTGGGCGTGTCGCTGCCGGTCACTCCGGTGCAGATTCTCTGGGTCAATCTGGTCACGGCTGTGGCCCTGGGCCTGACGCTGGCCTTCGAGCCGCCCGAGGCCACGCTGATGCAGCGCAAGCCGCGCTCGCCGAACGAGCAACTGCTGCAGCCCTATCTGCTGTGGCGCGTCGCCCTGGTCTCGGTGCTGTTTGCCTTGGGCTGCTTCGGCATGTTCGAGTGGTCGCTGCACCGCGGCGACTCGGTCGAGCTGGCCCGCACCATCGTGGTCAATGCACTGGTGATCATGGAGGTCTTCTATCTGTTCAGCGTGCGCTACACGCAGGGAACATCGCTCAGCCTGCGCGGCGTCCTGGGCACCCCGGCAGTGCTGCTGGGCGTGGCCGGCGTCACCCTGGCGCAACTGCTGTTCACCTACGCCCCTCCCATGCAGGCGCTGTTCGACAGCCGTCCTGTCGACCTGGCGGCCGGACTGCTGGCCATCGGGCTGGGAGTTGCCCTGCTGCTGCTGCTGGAGGTCGAGAAGCTCTTGATGCGCTGGATGAGACTGTGCGTGAGGGCTTAGGGCGCTGTGCACGCAAGACAAGCCGTCGCTTCACCGCCTGAGCGAGGGCATGAAAAAAGGCCCCGAAGGGCCTTTCTTGCGAGTGACGAGCGCCTGACGCTCAGATCACGCCTTGTGCCAGCATGGCATCTGCCACCTTCACAAAGCCGGCGATATTGGCACCGTCGATGTAGCTGATGGTGCCGTCTTCGCGCTTGCCGTGCTTCACGCAAGCAGCGTGGATGCTCTGCATGATCTGCAGCAGACGTGCATCCACTTCTTCGGCAGGCCAGGACAGGCGGGCCGAGTTTTGCGACATTTCCAGGCCGGAAGTGGCCACGCCACCGGCGTTGGATGCCTTGCCGGGTGCGTACAGCACGCCGGCAGCTTCGAAGGCGCGGGCGGCTTCATTGGTGGAGGGCATGTTCGCGCCTTCGGCCACGCACAGCACGCCATTGGCGATCAGGGTCTTGGCATCGGCTTCATCCAGCTCGTTCTGAGTGGCGCAGGGCAGGGCCACGTCCACCTTGATGGACCAGGGGCGCTTGCCGGACAGGAATTCCACGCCGGCAACCAGCTTGGCGTAGTCGCTGACGCGGCCGTACTTGTGGTTCTTCACATCCATCAGGATGGCCAGCTTTTCGGTGGTGAAACCGGCGGCGTCATATGCGGTGCCCGAAGAGTCGGACACGCTAACGACCTTGGCACCCAGCTCCATGGCCTTTTCCACGGCGTACTGAGCCACATTGCCCGAGCCGGACACGGACACGGTCTTGCCTTCGAAGGACTGGCCGCGAGTGGCCAGCATTTCCTGAGCGAAGTACACGGTGCCGTAGCCAGTGGCTTCGGGACGGATCAGCGAGCCGCCGAAGGACAGGCCCTTGCCCGTGAACACGGAAGCTGCGGTGTTCGACAGCTTTTTGTACATGCCGGCCATATAGCCCACTTCACGGCCGCCCACGCCGATGTCGCCTGCGGGCACATCGGTGTCAGGGCCCACGTGGCGGAACAATTCGGTCACGAAAGCCTGGCAAAAGCGCATGACTTCGGCAGGGCTCTTGCCCTTGGGGTCGAAGTCCGAGCCGCCCTTGCCGCCGCCCATGGGCAGCGTGGTCAGCGCGTTCTTGAAGGTCTGCTCGAAAGCCAGGAACTTCAGCACGGACTGGTTGACCGAGGGGTGGAAGCGCAGACCGCCCTTGAAGGGGCCGATGGCCATGCTGTGCTGGATGCGGAAGCCGCGGTTCACCTGCACCTGGCCCTTGTCGTCAGTCCAGCTCACGCGGAACTGGATGATGCGCTCGGGCTCGACCAGACGCTCCAGCAGGGCGTGCTCGGCGTACTTGGGATTCTTCTCGATGAAGGGCCACAGGCTTTCCATCACTTCGGTGACGGCTTGCAGGAATTCGGGCTGGCCGGGGTTGCGTTGTGCCACTTCTTCCAGGAATTGGCCTACGGACTCGTACTTCATAGAGAACTTTCTGACAGGGACAGGGGAATGCGCTGAAACTCGCGAAAACAAAATTATGCCAAAAAGTTATGCCGTCATGCATAGATTCGGTGCATGGGGGTGCAATTCTGGTGCGTGCATGCCCGAATTTGGAACATTTTTGCCGTATTTGTTCTTAGTTTTCAGGCACTTGGATGGTGCATTTGAAGTAAAAGATTTTTCATTTTCGTGTCGTAAAAACATTTTTGCGGCTTGTCGCACAAGCGTTTTTGTTTCGTGACACACCGCTTCAGGCGCTCGCCATGTCTTATCTGTGATAGCACCATCGTGGTGCATGTGATTTCAGGCACGGAATCTGCAATCGTGAAAACTGATTTTCATGAAGGCACCCGCAAGCCTGCGCAGGCGGACTTCGCGGTCGGCTTCATGGCCTGGGTAAATATGGATTTGAAAAGTTATTTTCATAATTTCAAATATGAAAAATGAATTTCAAGTTCGTTTTGCCGGCCCAGTGACTGGGCGGTCATCAGCACACAGGAGGTGGATATGGCAGGTGAGATCCCCGTGACGCCCTCGGCGTCAGGCAAGGCCAGTGCGGCGCAGATGCAGCAGCTGGAAAATGCGCTTAACCAGATCGGCGTGACGCGCTCGCACAAAAGCATCATCTTTCTGGTGGTCTGCGGTGTGCTCTTCGATGTGTTCGAGCAGAACGCGGTTGGCCTGGTCGGCCCCCTGCTGCGCCAGCAATGGGGGCTGGACGCGACGGACATCGCCTTTCTGAACACCATCACCTTCTTTGCCGCCGCCATGGGGCGTCTGCTGTCGGGCTACCTGGCCGACCGCATGGGCCGACGCTTCATGCTCAATGTGAACCTGGCACTGTTCACGCTGGGAGCCGTCGGCTGCGCGCTGGCGCCCGACTACGCTTTTCTGGCCGTGGCGCGTGCCATCGTGGGCTTCGGTCTGGGCGGCGAAATCACCACGGCCGTGACCATGCTGGCCGAGTTCTGCTCGGCCCGCTTTCGCGGCACGGCCGTCGGACTCATCAACGTCGGCGGCGGCGGTCTGGGCAATATGCTGGCACCGGCCTTTGCGCTGGGCGTGTTCACGCTGTTTCCGGGCGATGACTCCTGGCGCTGGCTGTTCGGCTGTCTGGTCATGCCGGCCATCTTCATCGTGTTCTACCGCCGCTTTGTGCCGGAGACGCCGCGCTTTCTGCTCTCCAAGGGGCGGGTCGAGGAAGCCAACCAGGTGCTGAGCATGCTGGCGGCCGGCAAGCTGGCCAATGCGCAGTACGAGCTGCGCGAGTTCATCAGCCCGGGCAGCGCCCAGGCGCAGACGGCTGCCGCGCAGACCGTGCAGCGCAGCTCATTCAGCGACATCTTCAGGGGCGGCTATGCGCGGCGCACGATTGCCGTGGGTGTGGCTTCGTGGATGACGTTTGGTGCGCAGCTCTCGGTGCTCACGCTGATGCCGACAATTCTGGTCGCCCAGGGCTACTCCATCACCAAGAGCTTCAGCTTCACCATCGTCATGCAGATGGGCAGTCTGGCCGGCGCGATCGCGGCATCGACCATGGGTTATTACTTCCCGCGCAAGCGGGTGCTCACGGCAGGCGCGATTGCCGCCTGTCTGGCGGGCCTGGCGTTCGGCAACTTCACCGATAGCGTGGCCATGATCCTGGTCTGCGGGGCGCTGTTCCAGTTCTGCGTGCTGACGCTCAACACTTCCATCTGGATCTTTGCGCCCGAGCTCTACCCCACGCGCATTCGTGCGCTGGGAACCTCCTTCCTGCTGGCGCTGGGCACGATTGGCGGAGCCATGTCCCAGGTGCTGGCAGGCAAGATGTTCGACCTGCATGGCGTCTCCGGAATGTTCGGCATGATCGCCGCCATGTATTTCATCTTTGCGATTGCCGTGCAGTTTGCCCCCGAGACCTTTGGCCGCTCCATCGAGGAAGGCGCTGGCGGGCAATCCCATCCCGAGCAGGAGTCTGCCGCTGCCGCAGGCGAGCATGCCGGTGCTCAGGAGCGCACGGCATGAAAGCTGGCATGCAGATATTGCTGATCAACCCCAACACCTCTGAGCAGACCACGGCGCTGATGCTCAGACAGGCGCGGGCCTGTCTGCCACCCGGCGCGCTGCTGCATGGCGCGACGGCCGAGCGGGGCGCGGCCATGATTACCGACGAGGCGGGGCTGAGGCTCGCCGAGCAAGAGGTGCTGCGCCTGGGCCTGGCCTTTGCCCGGGGCGATGACAGTCAGGCTGGCCGGGCCATCATCGTGGCCGCGTTCGGCAATCCGGGGCTGGAGTTGCTGCGTGCGGCCCTGCCGCAGCGGGTTGCCGCCTTTGGCATTGGCGAAGCCGCCATGCGGCAGGCCGCGCGCGACGAGCAGGGCGGCCCGCGCCGCTTTGGCATTGCGACGACCACGCCGGGGCTGGAGGCTTCGATTGCCGCCTCGGTCGCAGTGCTGGGCCTCACGCCCTGGTTCTGCGGCACGCGCATTGCCGTGGGCGAGCCGCTGGCGCTGGCTGCAGACCCGGCCTTGCAGTGCGAGCGCCTGGGCGATGCCGTGGCCCTATGCGTGCAGCGCGATGGCGCGCAGGCCGTGGTGATCGGCGGCGGCCCGCTGTCCGAAGCCGCGCTGTGGCTGGCACCGCGCTTTCAGGTGCCGGTGCTGTCGCCGGTGGTGGCAGCGATGCAGGCGGCGCTTGCGGAGCTGGCGCTCGCCGTCACCCACTGATTGATAGGGGCTGCTATTGCTTGCTATCGACTACTATTGACTGCTATTGATTAAAGAGCTATTACCGCACGTCAATCATGGATTTCAGATAGAAAAGTATCTGAAATCTATGAATAGCAAGCGAGGTAAGCTTCTTATTTCATAGCATCTCGTCCAGCGCATCGTGGCTGGTCTCGATGGCCGCCATATGTCGGCGCCCCGGCTGCCCGCTTTGCTGCAAGGTGGCCGTGGCAATCAGATGGCAGAGCATGAAAAGCGCCGTGTGATTGTCCAGCGGTCCCGGCGCCGAGGTCTGCACGCGCAGCAGCCAGTCCGCCTCGGGGGCCGGGCTGGCATGGTCGGTGATGCAGATCAGGCGGGCGCCCAGCAGTCTGGCCTGGCGCGCGAACTCGCTGACCACGCGCACGCTGCGGCGCAGGGCAAAGATCACCACCACATCGTTTTCGCCGATCTGGGCCGCATACTCACCCAAGGTCTCGCCAGCGCCGGGAATGACCTGGCTGGGCATCTCCAGTGCCTGCAGCAGCTGCCAGCGAAGATAGGCCGCAAAGTTGCGGTTCTGGCGATAGCCCACAAAGAACAGCTGACGCGCGCCGATCAGCGCCATGGCGATGGCATCGAGCTGATCTGCCGAAATCTGTCCGATGGTGATGGCCAGATTCTCCGAGGCCTGGCGCAGATGCGTGGCGATCACATCCGCCGTAGGGCAGCCCTGGGCCGATGCGGCAGCCAGAAACAGTGGCGAGCCATTGTCGCCCTGCGCACGGGCATGGCGGCGTGCATCCTCGTAGCCCTCATAGCCCAGCCGCTGTATGAAGCGCGTGACCGTGGCATTCGATACCCCTGTGAGCTTGGCCATCTCGGCGGCCGCGTAGCTCGACAGATTGCCGGGAAAGTCCAGCAGGAATTCCGCCAGCCGCCGCTCCGACGGCGGCAGCTGCGGCAGGGCCGCACGCACGCGGGCGATGAAGGAATGGGCTTCGGCGGGTTCCGGGGTGGGGGGGCTGGAGTTCATGACGGCGGATGGCAGGCGGGCCCGCTGATCTCCCGGCCCGCCGTTTTGGTCGATAACGGCAATGTAGCGGCTATTGAGTGACTATTGAGCGGCTATTGCCGCCCGGCCATTAGCGCCCGCGCAGAAACAGCGCATCCAGCTCCTTCATGCTCAGCTGGCGCCAGGTGGGGCGGCCGTGATTGCACTGGTCGGAGCGCTCGGTCACCTCCATCTGGCGCAGCAGCGCATTCATCTCGTCCAGCGTGAGCTTGCGGTTGGCGCGCACCGCCCCGTGGCAGGCCATCGTGGCCAGAATCTCGTTGCGCGCGCGCTGCACCACGGTGGTTGCGTCATGCTGGGCCAGTTCGGCCAGCACGCTGCGCGCCAGCTCCACGGCATCGCCCTGGGCCAGCGTGGCCGGCACGGCGCGCACGGCCAGGGTCTTGGGCGAGAAGGGCGAGACCTCCATGCCCAGCGTCAGCAAGGTCTCGGCGTGGGCTTCGGCCGTGGCGACTTCCTCGGGCGTGGCGGCAAAGGTGGCGGGAATCAGCAGCGGCTGGCTGGGAATCTGCTGGTCGCCACCTTCCGTATTCACGGCATTCTTGAGCTGCTCATAGACGATGCGCTCGTGGGCTGCATGCATGTCCACGATGACCATGCCCTGGCTGTTCTCGGCCAGGATATAGACGCCGTGCAGCTGGGCCACGGCCCGGCCCAGCGGCCAGACCGGGGCCGAGTCGGCCGCAGCGGCGGCGGGCTGCTGCGCAGCGGCAGCGGGCGCGGCGGCGACTGCCGTCGGCCTGGCTGTCGTCAGTGGTTGTGCTGGTGGTTGCGCCGCTGCAACGATCTGCGTAGCGGCTGGCGCTTCCTGCATCTGGGGAGCAGGCGCTTTGCGCTGAAAGTAGCTGGACTGGCCCGAAGGGCGCAGCCTGATGCCCTCGGCCTCGGGCTGAGGCACGGGGCTGGGCATGGCCGTGGTGTTGGTGATCGTGGTCGTGATCGCGCCGCTGGCAGATTCCGGCGTGGCGGGCGTGGCAGGCGTTGCAGCGGCGACACTCGCTGGGGCTGGTGCCGCAGTCTCCATCTGGGGCGCGGGCGCGGTCTCGGGCGTGGGTGCAGTCTCGAGTGCGGTCTCGAGTGCGGTCTCGGGGGTGGGTGCGGCTTCCGCAGTGGCTTCGCGCATGGGCTCCCAGAGCTTGGCCAGATCGCTGACGGGGTTGCCAACGGCGGGTTCGCCAAAGCTCATGCGGGTCTGCGGCCAGGCCGGGGTTGCAGCGGGCTTGGTCGCAGCCTTGGTAGCGGCCTTGGCTGCGACAGGCGTGGCAGTGCTCTCGTCGATCAGGCCGGACTGACGTGCGGCTTCCTGTGCCGCCGCCTCGACCACGGCTGCGGCGCGCGGTGTGGCCAGCGCGTTCTCGATCGCGTGGCGCACCGCCTGGTGGACTTCACGGCTATCGCGAAAGCGCACCTCGATCTTGGTGGGGTGCACATTCACATCCACACGCGCGGGGTCGATCTCGATGTAGAGCGCATAGACCGGCTGCTTGTTGCCGTGCAGCACGTCCTCGTAAGCAGAGCGGGCCGCATGCGTCAATACCTTGTCGCGTACAAAGCGGCCGTTGACATAGCAGAACTGGTGGTCGGGGCGCGAGCGCGCCGCGTCCGGGATACCGGCGCGACCCGTGACGTGGACGGGGCCGGCCCAGTGATCGACGGCCACCGAGTTGTCGACGAACTTGTCGTTCAGCACATCGGCCAGGCGGCGCGACAAGGCTTCGTCGGGCGTGCTGCCGGCCGCGCGCCATTGCTCGACCAGCTTGCCTTCATGCCAGATGGCAAAGCCCACATCGGGGCGTGCCAGTGCATGGCGACGCACGGACTCTATGCAATGCGCCAGCTCGGTGGCATCGGTCTTGAGGAATTTGCGGCGCGCGGGCGTGGAGAAGAACAGCTCCTTGACCTCCACGGTCGTGCCTTGGTTGCGTGCGGCGGGGCGCAGCTCGCCGCTGCGTGCGTCCAGCAGATAGGCCGAGTCCTGACCTGCGGGGCGCGAGAAGATGGAGGTTTCCGATACCGAGGCAATGGCGGCCAGAGCCTCGCCGCGAAAGCCCATGGTGGCCACGGTTTCCAGATCGTGCAGATCGCTGATCTTGCTGGTGGCATGGCGGCGCAGGGCCACGGGAAGCTCGTCGCGCGGGATGCCGCAGCCGTCGTCTTCCACCGCGATCAGGCGCACGCCCCCGGCCAGCAGGCGCACGGTGATCTGGCCGGCGCCCGAGTCCAGGGCGTTGTCCACCAGTTCGCGCACCACGGAGGCGGGGCGTTCGACCACCTCGCCGGCAGCGATCTGGCTGATCAGCTCGTCGGGCAGATCGCGAATCGGCCGGCGCACGGGGGCAGCCTGTTCGGCGGTTTCGGTAGGGGAGGGGGGGAGTTCGGTGCTGGTTGCGTTCACGGCAACCATTCTAGGCGGCTGTACAAACCGGCCGGCAAGTGAGTTTTTTGAGGGGCGAAAACACAAAGAGCTGCCGGAATATTTCTGGCAGCTCTTTATTCGGCCCGCGGCGCTCGCAGGGCTTAGCGGTGGCGGTGGCCGCCCTTGGTCAGCTCGTTACCGATCAGCGCGCCGGCGGCAGCACCGCCGATGGTGCCCACGGGGCCGCCAAACAGCACATTGCCCACTGCACCGCCGGCCACGGCACCTGCGCCGATACCGACTTGCTGACGGCTGGGGCCATGGGCGCAGCCGCCCAGTGCCAGGGCGCCGGTCAGTGCGGCTGCCAGAGTCAGGGCCTTGCCATAGCGCATGGTGAATGTCTTCATGTTCGTATTCCTCTCGTCGTGCTAGTTATGGAAAGCGGTCTGGTCTCTGTGCCCACTCCTGCACATGCGGGAGGCTGGAGACACCGGACTTTGTTGGCCAGGGGGCCGATGTCGTGATTTGCAATGCACGGCTTGCGGCGACACAGCTCTACTGTGCCAGCAGAAATGCCAAGCTGACGTATTGTTGACGTTTAGTTTTATCAAAACTTGTAACAAACCAGCATGAAAAGGCCGGCCTTGTTGCAGTCTGCAAGCAGCTGTGAGTTTGCTCTCAAAAACATGGCGCTCCAGCAAGGGGTGGAGCGTCTGCGGGCTTTGGGGGCGCAGTACATTACTGGCCGGCATACGCTGGTATGCCAATCCATTTTTGAGGACCGTGTTTTGGAAATCATTCAGTTTCTGATCGACTTCATCCTGCATATCGACAAGCATCTGGAAGCCTTTGTCGTGGCCTATGGGCCCTGGGTGTATGCCCTGCTGTTCATCATCGTGTTTGTCGAAACCGGTGTGGTGGTCATGCCTTTCCTGCCCGGTGACTCACTGATGTTCATCGTCGGCGCGCTGTGCGGTGCCGGCTACATGAGTTACCCGCTGGCGGTGGTGGTGCTGCTGGCCGCAGCCATCCTGGGCGACCAGAGCAATTACACGATAGGCCGCTACCTGGGGCCCAAGGTGTTCCAGTGGGAGGATTCGCGCTGGTTCAACCGCAAGGCTTTTGACCAGGCCCACAACTTCTATGAGCGCTATGGCGGCGTGACCATCATCTTGGCGCGCTTCATGCCTTTCATCCGCACCTTTGCGCCTTTCGTTGCCGGTGTGGCTCATATGAGCCGCGCCAAGTTCAGCATGTTCAATGTCGTGGGGGCCGTGCTGTGGGTGGTGGGCATCAGCGCTGCAGGCTACTTCTTCGGCAATATGGAGTGGGTGAAGAACAATCTCGAGAAAATCATCTGGGGCCTGATCCTGGTGCCGGGCCTGATCGCCATCTTCGGTGCCTGGCGCGCCGGCAGCAAGGAAAAGACTGGCAAGCCTGCCTGAGTCCATGACCGGGCATGCAGCAAAAAAAGGGGCGCGGCAAGCGCCCCTTTTTTGTCGCTCGAATTTGTCGCTCGAATTGGCAGCTCAGTCGCTCACTTCCACAGGCCGGTGACGCGCTTGCGCAGGCTTTTGAGGCTTTGCACGATGCTGCCAAGGAGCACGCTGTCGCTGCTGGCCTCCTTGTCCTCGGCCACCAGGTGACGGTGGGCCAGTTCGGGCGATATGCGAAAGCGTCCGTGCTCCTTCATCGCCGCAGACACGGCCAGTTGCAGCACGCTCTTGCGCAGCGGCTTGGTGGCAAAGCGAAAGATCTGGCTCGTGTTGATGAGACGGATCACCAGATCGGCATCGCTGGCGCGGGTGAGCATGACGGTATTGATCAGCGGGTAGTGGCGCTTGAGCAGATGCAGAAAGTGGCCCACGTCGCTATTGCCGACACGTGCCTCGGTGACGAGCACTCCCACATCGTGTCTGGACAGCAGGTCGATGGCCTCTTTCACCGATTCGGCCGTCAGACAGGCGTGGTCCTCGCCCAGTAACTGGGCGATGGCGTCGAGATCCGAGCGCTGGTCGTCGATGATCAGTACCTGCGGGCGTTGCGCAGCCTGTACCATGAAATCCTGCACAGCCTGATCGGTCGGGACGGCAGCCACTCGCGCCGCGCTGCCGGCCTGGACTGCCGAGGCGATGGTCGCCTGGATTTCCGCATGGTCCCAGGGCTTGTTGATGAAGCGAAAGACCTCGCCCTCGTTGACCGAGCCGACAATTGCCGCCAGGTCCGAGTAGCCGGTAAGCAGCAAGCGCATGGCTGACGGCTGCAGCCTTCGCACCTGATCCAGAAACTCGATGCCAGTCATGCCCGGCATGCGCTGATCGCTGACGACCACATCGACCGGCGTGCTCTGCAGTATCTGCAGAGCTGCGGCACCGGAGGTGGCTGTGTGGACTTCGTAGTCCTGACGAAAAATGATGCGTAGCTGGTTGACTACGCGCTCCTCGTCGTCCACAAAAAGAATGCAGGGACGCATGCCCATAGTGGATTTCCTCTTTGATTGGGTTTCTTGGGGCCGCGCTCAGTCAGAGAACAATGTGTCTGCACTGCTGGCGGCCTTTTCGGGTGTTGTGGCGGCGTTGCTCAGGGGGAGCAAGATGGTGAAGACGGTGCCGGCATCCTTGACGGTGTCTATCAGGATGCGACCACCGTGCTCTTGAATGATCTTGAAGGAAATCGACAGCCCCATGCCCGAGCCTTGGCCAATGGGCTTGGTGGTGTAGAACGGGTCGAAGATGCGGGGCAGCACCTCCTCGGGAATGCCGCTGCCGTTGTCCTGAATCTCGATCAGCACCATATGCTCTTCGGGCGCGATGCTGGTGCGCAACGTGATGATGTTGGGCGTATCGCGCTCGGGCATGGCCTGGGCTGCATTGGTGATCAGGTTCAGGAAGACCTGGTTGATCTGGGACGGCGAGCCCGAGATCTCGGGGATCTGGCCGTAGTCCTTGCGGATCTCGATATGGTTCTTGAGCAGGTTGCGCGCCAGCAGCAAAGTGCTTTCCAGACCGGCCTCGACCGAGAAGTCGGTGATGCGTTCTCGGTCCAGACGGCTGAAGTTCTTGAGGTTCAGCACGATCTCGGAAATCTGCTCAATGCCGTGCACGCCATCATCGAGCAGCTTGTTCATCTCAGGCATCACCTGCTGGTCGTTGAGGTCGGCAGCCAACTGCTCGACGCGCTGAAAATGCTGGTTCAGCAGCTGTTGGTCGCGCTGCGGCGCTCGCATGGCCTGGGTAAGGGCCTTGCTGTGCTGGCTCAACTCGTCCAAGGGACCCAACTGGTCGCGCACGATGCTGAAAGTGCTTTTGACATAAGCCAGCGGTGTGTTGATCTCGTGGGCGATGCCGGCCACCATCTGGCCCAGGGCAGACATCTTTTCGGATTGCACCAGCTGGACCTGTGATTCCTGGAGCTCCTGGTGGCTGCGTTCCAGTGCGGTATTGGCCTGGGCCAGCGTGTTGTTGGTCTGGTTGAGCAACTGATAGTTGCGAAACAGTTTCCAGCCTACAAAAGCCAGCAGCAGCAACAGCAAGGTCGAGTAAATGGCCAGCGCGCGCTGGTAGCCTTGCAGGCCTGCGAGCAATTGGTCGTTTTCTTGCGTGTGGGCGTCGGACAGATCGTCGATAGCCTTCGCGGTCGGCAGGCTTGCCAGCGTCTGAAGCAATTGGTCGCCACGTTCTTGCTGGCGCAGCATGGAGTGGACATGGGCGACAAAGGTGTCGGCCAGCGTCTGCAGATCCTGGCTTTGGGCCAGGGCTTGCAGGGCGGTGGCGTTGTCGCTGATCAACTTGCGCAGCTCCGGATCGGGCGTTTGGGCGTAGCTCATGGAGCTGGCCAGTATCTGGTTGAGCAGCTCTTCGGCGCGCTGTCGCTGATCCGGGGCCTGCGAGCTGTTGCGCAGTGCCTGCGCCAGCTCGGTGGCAGCCAGGGGGAGAAAGCGTGAGGAGTTCTGCAAGATCGCGTTTTGCGATTTGAAGTGCTCGATCGACGCAATTTTTTGCTCCATCAGCTTGCTAAAGTGATCGAGCAGCGGACGCATGCGCGAGACGCTCTCATGCCTGCCCAGCCAGTATTCGGCGGTGGTTTCGCTCAACTGCTTTTCCAGCTGTGCGATCAGCGGCAAAGGACTTGCCACCTGATCGTAGTTGGTGCTCAGGCCGGTCTTGGCGCGCAGCACGTCCACGTTCCAATCCGCGTCTACCTGTTTGAGGTTACGCAGCGTGCCGATGATTTCATTGCTGGCGTTGAGGTTGATGGCGCGGGTCTGCAGCACCAGGAACACCAGCACGGTAATGAGCAGGAGTGCGACCAGTGCATAGACCCAGCGCAGCGAACCACGCCTGGGTATCGATTTTGTAGTCATAGCGTGTTCAGGGTTCTTGAGCCCAATGCTTCAGTGGCTGGCCGTCGAGCTCGCCAGTCAGGGTGTGAAGAAACTTGATGATGTATTTCTTGTCCAGCTCAGGGGCACTGCGCCCGAGCTGATAGCGGAACATCACATCGACTGCGTCTTCAAGCGTCTTGGCCGAGCCGTCATGGAAGTAGGGGGCCGTCAAGGCCACATTGCGCAGGCTGGGGACCTTGAACACATGCTTGTCATCCGGATTCTTGGTGACGTTGTAGCGCCCGAGATCGGCGTCGCTCGGCTGGCCTCGCTGGCTGAAATAGTCACCCATGACGCCAAAGGTCTGGAACATGTTGCCGCCGACATTGACGCCCTGGTGGCAGGCCACGCAGCCATAGGACTTGAACAGCTGGTAGCCACGCAGCTCGTCCTGGCTGAGTACGTTCTTGTCGCCGCGCAGGTAGCGGTCAAAGCGCGCGTTGGGAGTGATGAGTGACCTTTGGTAGCTGGCCAGCGCATCGGAGATGTTGCTGGCACTGATGCCGCTGCTCGGGTAGAGCGCCTTGAACTCGGAGCCCAGTGCTGCGTCACTGGACAATTTGCCCAGCACCTGCGCCCAGGTGGTGTTCATTTCGTTGGGGTCATGCAGGGGGCCTTTCACCTGTTCTTCGAGTGACGCGGCGCGGCCGTCCCAGAACTGGCGAAAGTTGTAGCGGCTGTTGAGCACGGTGGGCGTGTTGACCTTGCCCAGCCGTCCCTGTACGCCGCTGGACAGCGCCTTACGATCGGCCCCGCCCTTTTTCACCTCGTGGCAACTGGCGCAGGAGATGGAGTTGTCGGATGACAGCCTTGTATCGTTGAACAGCTTGCGTCCCAGATCCACCTTGCGCGGGTTTTCCTGCGTCGTGGGCGGAATCGGGGTAATCGGCTCCTGGGGCGGTGCCTGGGCAGTAGCCCAGCCACATGTGGCCAAGGCTGCAAGCAGGCAGAGCATTTGGATTTGGCGATGACGGCTGGTGGATTGGTGGTCCATCTTTGCTGATTCTCCGGTGCGCCAACCGGCTCTCCCATGCATGACCTATGCGAGTGCCAAATGCAGCAGCGGCAACGCTGGCGCACGAGGACAAGCAGAGCAGGAGGTACCGGATTGGTAATGGACAAAGAGTGGGGGTGCATTGGCCTGTGACCAGACGGCACAGTGGCTGCGCCATCAGGTTGGAGACCCCCCTTTTGATTTTTTTTCTTGCGCTGTTGGGTAGTGGTCAGCGCTCTTTGGAGCGATGCCGATGCGTGTGGCAAAGGTCGCTCAGTTGAAGGTAGGCACGCGTTTGGAAATTTGTTTTCGCCAAATCAAATGAGTGGTCATTTGCGGCAAAAATGAAACTGTTTGCTATTTTTTCGTCTTGACTTAACTGTTTTGCATGTTGTTTGTATCTGTGTGCCCGCAGAGCGATCTGCATTGACCCATTTCTGAGTAGATGTGGTTATGCCTTCTGCTCACACCCCGTGCCCACGAAGGGCTCCTGTCGCAGCTCGGTCAAGTCCGCGCCTGTATTCCTAAGCGCGAGTTTTCAAGGACTCGGTAAAGTCCGATGGATCACCGCAGAAACACGTAGCTAGCGCTTTTGGCAAAGGTCAGAAACCAATGTTGCTGCGGTTCACTTGGCTGCTGAATTTGAGTATCCATAAGAAATTGCCCGGGATAAATCAGAACTGTCTGAAAAATCTCGTGAACTGCCAAAGGCATTGCCTGAGCTCAGCAGCATGAGCAAGTCAGATCCGTTCGATCTATGCCGGGGCTTTCTCGTTGAACATTCAGATCGGATCGAGGTGCTTATTTGCGCTTGCCTACCTCGTTACCAATCAGCGCGCCTGCTGCAGCGCCGCCTACGGTGCCCAAAGTGGAACCAAACAGTGCATCACCGACCACGCCGCCGGCAACGGCGCCGACACCGGTGCCGATCTGGGCATTGGTGGGCGAGGTGGAGCAGCCTGCCATGGCAAGTGTGAAGGCTGCAGACACGGTGATGGCAAGAGTTCGCAGTTTCATGAGGTCTCTCCTGTATAGCTGCCAAAGAGGCCAGCTTTCATAAGAACACGCCTTGATCTTGAATCTTTTGCCCTGGCTTTGAGGTAGGAGAGAGGGCCAAGCCTGTGTCATTCAGGCTTGGCGACTGTCATCAAGCCGGCTTGCCGGCTGACAGCCAGTGCGGCTGTTTTATGTAAGCGCGCACTTAAATGGATCGTTAAACAGATCGGCTGCGTGCCAGGGGCGGGTTGTGCGCGAAGTACTTTCGGATGCCCGTCATCAGCGCATCGGCCAGTTGCTCGCGGTAGGCGGCAGAGGCCAGCTTGGCTTCCTCTTCGGGGTTGCTGATGAAGGCGGTTTCCACCAGCACGCTGGGAATGTCGGGCGCCTTCAGCACGGCAAAGCCGGCCTGCTCCACACGGGCCTTGTGCAGCTTGGCCATGGAGCCAATCTCGCCTAGCAGCGAAGTACCCAGCTTGAGGCTGTCCTTGATCTGGGCTGTGGTGCTCATGTCCAGCAGCATGCGCTGCACATGCTGGTCCTGCAGTCCTCCCACGTTCAGGCCGCCCACCAGGTCGGCCTGATTTTCCTTGTTGGCCAGCCAGCGTGCGGCCGTGCTCGATGCCCCGCGCTCGCTGAGCGCAAACACGCTGGCACCACGCGCGGCCGGGGTGGTGAAGGCATCGGCGTGGATGCTGATGAACAGGTCGGCCTGGACGCGGCGGGCTTTTTCCACGCGTGTGGCCAGGGGCACGAAGAAGTCGGCATCGCGCGTCATGAAGGCGCGCATGGGACTGCCGCCGATACGCGAGCTGTTGATGCGCTCGCGCAGCAGATGGGCGACCTTGAGCACCACGTCTTTTTCTCGCAGGCCGCTGGGGCCGGTGGCGCCGGGGTCTTCGCCGCCATGGCCGGGGTCAAGCGCCACGATGATGATGCGATCCGTGCTTTGCGAGGTGGCAATGTTGGGCGCAGTCCTGGGTGCCGGAGCCGGGCGTGGCGCGGGAGCCGGTGGCGGCGGCACGGGAGCCGGTGCCTGTGCAATCACCGCAGGAGCCGGTGCTGGAGTGCTGGGGCGCTGATTGCGCTGGGCAATCAGATCACCCAGAGGGTCGACCTGGGGCGCTGTCGCAATCGCCGCCGGGGGCGGCGTCGTGATGGCGGGATGGTTCGCAGCCGACGCGGAGGTCGAGTTGCCGGCATCGCGCAGGCGCTCGCTGATCAGCGCTTCCAGCGGGTCCACGGCCTTGGCGGGGTAGAGGTCCAGCACCAGCCGGTGCTTGTAGGGAGCAATCGGGGCCAGCGTAAAGACCTGGGGCCTGGCTTCCTGCTTGAGGTCGATCACCAGGCGCACCACGCCGGGCGCAAACTGGCCGACGCGGATGCTGGCGATATTGGGGTCGTCGGAGCGGACCTTGGCCACCAGTTCCTTGAGCGCCGGGTTCAGATCCAGGCCTTCGATATCGACGGCCAGGCGCGGCGGGCTGGGCACGAAGACCGGCTTGGCCGTCAGCGGAATATCGGATTCCAGCGTGACACGCGAGTAGTCGGGCGCGGGCCAGACGCGCACTGCCACGATGCTCGCGCCTTGCGCAATATGCTGGCGACCCAGCAGCAGCACCACGCCGCCTGCCTGCAGCAGATTGCGGCGGGAAAGACCCGGTCGGGAGAGACCCGGTCGGGAAAGACCTGGCTGGGAAGGGCCCGGAAAAGCCGTGAAAGAAGTTGTTTTGCTCATGCCGTCAATGCTTCAAGCACGGTGCAGCCTGCGGGGGTGCCAGCCTTGAGCGTCACCTGTCGCTGCACATCGTCAATTGCTTCGATATGAATAGCTATATCCGCAACAGGTGTAACCGCTGCAGCCTTTTCGGGCCATTCTGCCAGCTTGAGTCCGGCGCTGGCAAAAATGTCACGAAAACCTGCATCTTCCCATTCACGCGGATCGTCGAAGCGATAGAAGTCAAAGTGCCAGATCGAGAGATCGCCGGCCTCGTGCGGCTCCACCACTGCATAGGTCGGGCTCTTGATGCGGCCCTGCACGCCCAGGGCGCGCAGCCAGTGACGCACCAACGTGGTCTTGCCCGCCCCCAGGTCGCCATGCAGGGTCACATAGGCGTTGCGTAGCTCGGGCAGGGCGGCCAGTTGCCGGGCAAAGCGCTCGGTATCTTGTTCGCTTTGCCAGAGTATCTGGCGCTGCGCCAGCGCCGATGTGGGCTCGCTTCCTACAATTCGGGGTGTATGTTGAGCAGCAGTCAATTGGTTCCTTTGATGCAAGCCTGGGCTCGCGAGCTGGGATTTTCCCAAATCGGCGTGGCGGGCGTGGATTTGTCCTCGGCAGAGTCCGGTTTGCTGCAATGGTTGGCGCAAGGGTTTCATGGGGAGATGCATTACATGCAGGCCCATGGTTTGAAACGAGCCCGGCCAGCAGAATTAGTTCCCGGCACGGTGAGCGTGATTACCGCGCGCATGGATTATCTGCCGCGCGCGACCGAGGACGGCTGGCAGGCCGTGGAATGGGATCGGCTCAAGCGTCCGGAGGAGGGCATTGTCTCCATCTACGCCAGAGGCCGTGACTATCACAAGGTGCTGCGCAACCGTCTGCAGAAGCTGGCCGAGCGCATTGCACAGGAAATAGGCCCGTTTGGCCACCGTGCCTTTACCGACTCCGCCCCGGTGCTGGAGGCCGAGCTGGCCAGCCGCAGCGGCCAGGGCTGGCGCGGCAAGCACACCCTGGTGCTGAGCCGTGAGGCCGGATCGATGTTCTTTCTGGGTGAAATCTATGTGGACTTTGCACTCGAGCCCACCGCAGCAGTCACGGCGCACTGCGGCAGCTGCTCGTCCTGCATCGACGCCTGCCCCACGGGCGCCATCATCGCGCCGCACAAGGTCGATGCGCGGCGCTGCATCTCCTATCTGACCATCGAACATGCGGGCAGCATTCCCGAGGAGCTGCGGCCCTTGATGGCCAACCGCATCTATGGCTGCGATGACTGCCAGCTGGCCTGTCCCTGGAACAAGTTCGCCCATCCCAGCGTCTTGCCGGACTTCGACGCCCGCGCCGCACTGGCGGGCACGCAACTGGTGCATTTCCTGGCCTGGGATGAAGCCACGTTTTTGCGCGTGACCGAGGGCAGCCCCATTCGCCGCATCGGACATGCGCGCTGGCTGCGCAATGTGGCCGTGGCCCTGGGCAATGCCTGGCGCGAAACCGGCAACCCGCAGCTCAGGGCGGCGCTGCAGAGTCGGGCCGATCATCCCGATCCTGTGGTGGCCGAACATGTGGCCTGGGCGCTGGCGCAGCGCGCCTGATTTTGAGTGAAATCGGTCTCTATTGCTTATCAAGTGAGCGCAAGAAGCGATCACATTCAAATCCCGATCAGCCAGAGCCCGAAGGGCAGGCTGAGCACGCCAAGCATCGTGGATAGCGACACCAGACTGGCCACAAATGAGCCCTCGTAGCCCATGCGCACAGCCAGCACATAGCAGGACGAGGCCGTAGGCAGGCTGGAGAACGCCATCAGGGCAATCGCCTGCGGCTGGTTGAGGTGGAACAGCTGAATCATGGCAAAGGCGATCAGCGGCTGGATGGCATGGCGTATCAGCAGCAGCTCGCTGGCCAGCAGCTTGTTGCTGGCCAGTGCACTGAGCTTGAGGCCGGCGCCGGCGGCCATCAGGCCCAGCGCGATCGAGGCCGCGCCGATACGGGCCACGGGGGTTTCCAGCAGGGCTGGAATCTTCAGTCCGGCCGCATTGAACAGCAGGGCGCTGACGGTGGCGATGATCAGCGGGTTGCGCAGCAGATGCCCGAGAAAATGCTGGTCGCTGCCGCGCGCCATGGGCCAGACGGCGGCCACATTGAACAGCGGCACGGACACGCCGATCAGCACCGAGACATAGAGCAGCCCGTCCGGCCCCGCCAGGCGCGAAACCAGCGCCAGTGCGATAAAGGAGTTGAAGCGAAACGCCACCTGCGCTGCCCCCGCATAGCTGCGTGCATCGATGCGCCGGCCCAGAAACGGTAGGTGAGGAAGGCTGTAGGTCAGCGCAATGCCCAGCAGACCTCCCAGCACACCGGCGGCCAGCAACTGGCTGGCGTCGCCCCACTGGATCGGGTTGCGGGTGATGGAGTGAAACAGCAGCACCGGAAACAGCAGGTAGTAGACGAGCTGCTCCACGGCTTGCCAGACGCTGCGGTTGATGGGCGTGAAGCGGCACAGCACATAGCCCAGCACGATGAGCGCGAAATCGGGGAAAAGCAGTTCGAGGTAGTTCACGGCCGGTAAGCATAGGGCCGGGCGCAGGTTTGCTGAGAGAAAGCTGTCACCCAGTTTCTATGTAGTAGTACTTACTGCTGCGGCGCTGCTCATTGGCAATGAAGCTTGATGCGGTTCAAGGAAATGCCGCGAATCTAGGGTAATTACTGATAAATCAGGGCTAACAAGAATGTGTCGGGTTTTTTGCGCCACGTACCATCAGCCGTCAATTTCAGAACTCATAAGGAGACCCCTTCATGAATCGTCGTATGTGCGTGGGCCTGACAATGGCTCTGGCAACTGTCGGTTTTTCGACCGCTGTGATGGCCGAGGCCAATTACCCCACCAAGCCCATCAAGCTGCTGGTGCCTTTTGCTGCAGGCGGCACGACCGACATCATTGCGCGTGTGATCGCCGAGCCGCTGAGCCGGGAGCTGGGCCAGTCGGTGGTGGTGGACAACAAGGGCGGTGGCGGCGGCGTCATCGGTGCGCAGGAAACCGCGCGCCAGAAGCCCGATGGCTACAACCTGGGCATCTCGACCCTGTCGACCATGGCCACCAATCCGGCCATCAACCCCAAGACTCCCTACAACCCGCTGACGGACTTCACGCCCATCATCAACATTGCGGCCACGCCCAATGTGATCGCCGTGAACCCCAAGTTTCCCGGCGCGGCCAGCTACAAGGCTTTCGAGGCCGAGCTCAAGGCCAATCCCGGCAAGTACTCCTATGGCTCGTCGGGTACGGGCGGCATCCAGCACATGCTGATGGAGCTGTACAAGTCGCTGACCGGCATCCAGATGACCCATGTGCCTTATCGCGGCGCGGGCCCGGCCCTGAACGACGCGGTTGCCGGCCAGATCCCCATGATTCTGGACAACCTGCCTTCGGCACTGCCTTTCATCAAGGACAACCGCCTCAAGGCCATCGCCGTGGCAGCTCCCCAGCGTCTGGCTGTGCTGCCTGACGTCCCCACCTTCAAGGAAGTGGGTCTGCCCCAGGTCAATCGCATGGCCTCCTACGGCATTCTGGGCCCCAAGGGCATGGACAAGGCCATGGTCGACAAGATCAATGCCGCCGTGAAGAAGGTGCTGCAGGACCCAGCGGTCAAGAAGCGCATCGAAGACACCGGCTCGCTGGTGGTGGGCAACTCTCCTCAGGAATTCGCCAAGGAACTGAAGGAAGAGTACGAAACCTACAAGCAGGTCGTGGCCAAGCAGAAGCTGACACTGGACTGAGCAGCTGATCTGCTGCCGATGCAGTAGCGGATACCGCAAGCCCGAATTGCCGCTGAGGCCATTCGGGCTTTGTTTTTAGGTGCGAAGCCGGCCTCTGTCCATGGTTGTCCGCAGCCGTGCTCACCGAAGGCTGAAGATGGCCTGCCGGTGGTGAATCGGGCCCGGTCGGCCGGCAAGAGCTGACTCCTCTTTATTCGGCGTTTCCGGGCAGCAGCAGAATCTTGCCGATGATGACCCCGGACTCCATATGCCTATGCGCCTGGGCAGCATCTGCCAACGCGAAGGTGCTGTCGATCACGGGCCGGATGGCCCCACTCTCCAAGGCGCAAAGCCATCGCTGGGCAAAGCGCTGGACCATCGCCTGCTTGACTTCGGGGGGGCGTGACTTCATCACGGTCCCGAAGATCCGCAGATGGCGGTACAGCACCAGGTCCATGGGCAATGCAGCACCCTGGGAGCCGCCCAGCAGGCCCACCATCACCATGCGCCCGCCGATGGCCAGCGATCGCACATTGGACTCCAGGTAGGGGGCACCTACGAAATCGATCACGATGTCCACCCCTTTGCCGTCCGTGGCCTGGGTCACCACGGTCTGGAAGTCCTCGCTGCGATAGTCGATGAAGACATCGGCTCCGAAACCCAGGACCGCTTCGCGCTTGTCGGCGCTGGCCGTCGCAAAAACCCGAGCTCCCGCAGCATGTGCAAGCTGAACGGCGGCCGATCCGACACCACCTGCCGCCGCATGGATCAGCACCGACTCGCCAGCCTGCAGGCCGGCCAGATGGAACAGGGCCTCGTGCGCGGTCACGAAGACCTCGGCGATCGCGCCGGCATTCGCCAGATCCAGGCTCTTGGGCACATGCATTGCCATGCGGTGGTCGATGCGCGAGAGCTCGGCATAGGCACCTCCGCCCACGATACCCATGACCCGGTCGCCCACGGCGAAGCCCTGCACCAAGGGCCCGGCTTCGATCACGGTTCCGGCGATCTCCAGGCCCATGGTGTCTGCATCGCCGAAGGAGGCGCGGCCGTAGGCGCCCTTGCGGTGATAGAGGTCGGCACGATTGACGCCGATGGAAGCATTGCGCACCAGCAAGTCGTGGGGGCGAAGTTCGGGAACCGGAAGCTCGCGGGCCACCAGCACTTCGGGCCCGCCGAAGTCGTCAAAAACGATGGCCTGCATGGTGGCAGGCTTGCTTGCAGGGATGGGGGCGGTCAAAAAGGTGGGCATATGCGTCGTTCTCGAAATATCTTTGAGCGCTGAAGGTTACGACGCAAGACTGCGTTTTCAATGCAGCGATTTCGCTCTACAGTGATGCAAATTTGCATCAACCTGAAGACCATGAACTGGGACGACACGCGCATCTTTCTTGCCTTGAGCCGTACACATTCCCTGCGCGCAGCAGCACGCAGCCTGGGCATTGATCAGGCAACGGTAGGACGACGCCTGAATGCCCTGGAGTCCGAGCTGGGAGCAAAGCTGTTTCTGCGCGCCAAGGATGGCTACCTGCTCACTGCCGCTGGCGAGACGGCGCTTGCTGCGGCACGGCGCATGGAGAGCGCGGCGATGGACTTGCGCACCAAAATCGAGGGTCAGGATGACAGTCCCAGCGGTCTTGTACGCGTGACCAGTACCGATTCGATCGCCATCGACCTGCTGCTGCCCGCTGTCGAGCGTTTGCAGCAGCACTGGCCGAACATCCGCGTGGATCTGGAAGTCTCCACACAGTTGCTCAGCCTCGGTCGCAGGCAGGCGGATATCGCATTTCGCAACGTCAGGCCCGAGGCCCCTGAGCTGGTGGTTCGTCGTGTGGCTTCGTGGCCTGTGGGGCTGTTCGCAAGCGCGGGCTATCTGGCTCGCTTTGGCGAGCCTGTCCCTGAGGACGAGTTGCGCGGCCACCATCTGGTGGCATACGGCCCCTATCTGGAGCAGAGTCCATTTCTGAGCATGGCTGGGGTGCTTGCACGTCAGGCCAAGATTGCCATGTCGGTCCGTTCCAGTCTCCTGGTGCGCAAGGCGGTTGCTGCAGGCATAGGGATTGGGGAAATGCCATTGTGGATGGGGGAGTGCGAAGGCCTGGTGCGTATCTGGCCGCAACGCCGGCGCCCGAACGACTACGAAGTCTGGCAGGTCATGCATCCCGATCTCCAGCGCACGGCCAGGGTGAGAGCGGTTGCACAGTTCCTGGCCGAAGCTTTCGACCTCTCATCCGCTGGCATAAGCTGAAGCAGGCGCAGCGCTTGCTCTGGCCGGTACCGGATCCTTACCCTGACCCTGATTCCGATGGTGCACTGCCCTGATTTCAGCTCGGCACCCCTCGTCAGCGTGTACGCTAGCCCCATGTCCGACGCCTCTCAAAAAGCCCGCAAACCGCAGATTCCCGATGACTGGCCGCAGCCCTTGCCGCAGAGCCAGGATGCCCTCGATCAGTTCATCGATGCTCTGCTGCTGGAGGACGGGCTTTCGCGCAATACCTTGTCCGCTTACCGGCGTGACCTGACGGCGACTGCGCGCTGGCTGGCGCGGCTGCAGCCGCCCAAGGCGCTGGATGCTGCGCTGGAAGCCGATCTGCAGGGCTATTTCACGGCCCGTGTGGAGGGCACCAAGGCCACCTCCTCTAACCGTAGGCTGACGGTGTTGCGTCGCTACTTTCACTGGGCGCTGCGTGAAAAGCGCATCGCTGCCGACCCCACGGTGCGCATGCTGGCTGCCAAGCAGCCGCCGCGCATGCCCAAGACGCTGACCCAGGAGCAGGTAGAGGCCCTGCTCGATGCGCCAGATGTGGATACTGCACTGGGTTTGCGCGATCGCGCCATGCTGGAGCTGATGTATGCCAGCGGTCTGCGCGTCAGCGAACTGGTGAGCGTGCGCATGCACGAGCTGGACTTGCGCTCGGGCGTGCTGCGCGTGACGGGCAAGGGGCGCAAGGAGCGGCTGGTGCCGTTCGGTCAGGAGGCGCAGCACTGGCTGGAGCGCTATCTGAAGCATGCGCGTGCCGTGATTCTGGGAGGCCAGCAGACCGAGGAGGTGTTCGTGACCCAGCGCGGCGCGGGCATGAGTCGCGTGATGTTCTGGGTCATCGTCAAGAAATGCGCGCAGATTGCAGGTGTGAACTCGCCGCTGTCGCCACATACGCTGCGCCATGCGTTTGCCACCCATTTGCTCAACCATGGCGCCGACCTTCGCGTGGTGCAGATGCTGCTGGGGCATGCCGATATCTCCACCACCACCATCTACACCCATGTGGCGCGCGAGCGGCTCAAGGCTCTGCATGCCGAGCATCATCCGCGCGGCTGAGCCGCAGCCTAGGCCGTCGCGCTGCCCAGTTGCAGGTGGTACAGCCCCCAGACGGCGGCGGCAAAGCGTTGCTTGACGGGCAGCTGGCCGAGCTCCGGAATCTCATGGGCTGCAAAAATGGCCCAGAGCGGGCCCACGCCGCCCATGGCCAGCGGCACGCCGTCCAGCTGGGTGGCGATCACCATGCGCCAGCGCACGGCCTGGGCCAGCGGCATCTGGCTGCGATAGCCGTCTATGCCCTGCAAGGTCAGTTGCAGGCCGCGCGCCATGGCCTGGCCCACATCCACGCCGGCGGCCTGCAGCACCTGCTCCAGCAGCGGGCCTTGCAGGCTGTGCTCGGCTTCGTCGTATTCAAGCGTGGTCCTGAGCGTCTGCTGCTCCAGGCTGTTGAGCGCATCCATGCCGCAGGACCAGGCTGCATCGAACTGATAGCCATGGATGATCAGCATGCGGTCCGCCACGGCCTGCGGCTTGCCGCGATTGGCCTGCACACCGGGGCCGCTGATGGTCAGTGCCGCAGGTTGCAGGCCGTCGAGCACGCAGGTGCGCGAGGCCTTGCGCATGGTCGTGGTCGTGGCCGAGGCGGGCAGGGCCATGGCGCCCAGTGCAGCGCCCGCAGCACCGCCTTGCAGCAGCAGGGAGCGACGTGATAGAGGGTTTTGTTCTGCCATAGGTGCTTTCTCTGTGGTGATGGCTGCAGTCTAGCGGCAAGGCTTGCGGCCGTCATTGCGGCATGCCGGCGAAGACGCTGGTCGGCCGCAGCGTTGGTCTATTTGAATGTTTGAGGTTTTATTTTGATGTTTTATGTCCAATGAATTGACGAATCGTCGTTCAAATCAACCTGGGAATTCACTTTGGTCAAAAATGCAGTTCTTGATTTTTGGATTTCGAGTGATGACTAACTTTCTGCGTCGCAGCATGCTGACCTGTGCCCTGGCTGCCGTGCTGCCTGCCACCTTGTCCCTGAATGTCCAGGCGGCCGACAAAGCCGACGCGGCTGGCTGGCCCAGCCGTCCTATTCGTCTGGTGGTGTCTTACCCTGCCGGTGGTGTGAGCGATGTGGTGGCCCGTGCACTGGGTGAAAAGCTGTCGCAGTCGCTGGGTCAGTCGGTCGTGATCGACAACAAGGCCGGCGCGGGTGGCGCGATTGGCCTGGATCAAGTCGCCAAGTCCAACCCCGATGGCTATACGCTGGGCTTTTCGTCCATCAGCCCGCTGACGCTGAGCCCCCATCTGGGCAAGCCGCTGTTCGACCCGCACAAGGATATTGTTCCCGTGGTCAGCGTGATGTACTCGCCGGTGCTGCTGCTGGGCACGACCCGTCTGGCCGCCAAGAGCTTTCCCGAGCTGATGGCCCAGGCCAAGGCCCACCCCGGCGATGTGCGTTGGGCCACGGCCGGTCTGGCGTCGCTGGGCCACATCATGCTTGAGCAGATTTCCGATCAGGGCAAGGTGCAGATCACCCATGTGCCTTACAAGGGCGGCGGCCAGCAGCTCAATGACGGCCTGAGTGCGCAGTTCGAGGTGTTGTCCACGAATGCCGGCCCGGCCGTGATGCAGCACATCAAGGCCGGCAAGTTCAAGGCCCTGGCCGTGGGCGCGCCGGCACGTCTGGACTCGCTGCCCCTGGTGCCCACGCTGGCCGAGCTGGGTTACAAGAACGCCAACACCACATCGGTCTTCGGCATCTTCGCTCCCGCCGGTGTGCCTGCCCCCGTGCTGGCTCGACTGAATGCCGAGGTGAACAAGGCGTTGGCGCTGCCCGAGATCCGTCAGCGCCTGGAAGCCACGGACAATGTGCCTACCGGCGGCAAGGCTGCGGACTTCGCCAGGCAGATCGAGGCCGAGTCCAGATCCAACGCTCAGATCATCAAGGCTGCAGGTATCCAGACCAACTGATCGGGGCTGTCTTGCATGACAAAGGGCTTGCGGTCACATCGGCCGCAAGCCCTTTTTTCGCTGTGCGCAGCAAGCTCACTGATTGCTCGCGAAGCGGATTGGTTCAGATCACACTTCGCTGGCCAGGTTGTCGGCCCAGCTCAGTGCCTGCAGATGGGCCCAGTTGACCTGGTGGTTGGACAGCTGTAGCGCATTGGCAGCGCGGGCAAAAGCCGCTTCGTCGCCCGACTCGCAGGCGCGCGTCAGATCCAGGAAGGGCGCAAAAACTCCCTTGTCATGCACCAGTGCGTCGACCACGGACTGGGGCAGGGCCACGGATTCAAGGGCCTTGGCCATGGGCTGGCTCAGCATCACATCGAGCAGCGAGAAAACGCCCACGACGAACGCGTGGTCGCATTCCTCGGGCGGCAGCAGCTCGGCGGTCAGCAGCTCCATCAGGCGGCCGCGCACCACGGCCGTCTGGCCCACAGCCGGCGGTGTGCCGCCGGCGCGTGAGGTGGTCAGCAGCAGGGCCGCCCAGCGAAACAGCTTCTTGAGTCCCAGAATCATCACTGCATGGCGGAAGGAGGTGATCTCGCAGGACAGGCCAAAGCCCGAGCTGTTGATGAAGCGCAGCAGGTTGAAGGACAGCGTGGGGTCCTTCTTGAGCAGCTCTTCGATCTCCTCCGTGCTGGCCTGCTGGCGCACCAGGTTGATGAGCTGGATGATGGTGGTCTGCGTGGGGCGGATGGTGCGTGCCTGCACAAGCTGGGGCTGGGCGAACCAGTAGCCCTGGAACAGCTTCACGCCCAGGCTCAGCATGTGCTCGAACTGCTCGGACGCTTCGACCTTCTCGGCCACGATCTGGGCGCGTGTGTAGGTCTGGGCAAACTTCACCAGCTTTTCGGCATGCTCGATTGCGAAGCTCTGCATGTCCAGCTTGACGAAGGAGGCCATGGGCAGCCATGACGCATAGTTGCGGCGCAGCAGGTTCTGGTCAAAAGCCAGACGAAAGCCACGCTGGCGCAGGGCCGCAAATGTGGGCAGGCAGGCTTCGATGTTTTCCTGGGTGGCGTCGGCGGGCAGGGCCGGGACCTCCAGCACCACCCGGTCGGGGTGAATCAGCTCCAGGTGGCCGCCGCTCAGGCTGTCATGGGTGCAGTTGATGAAAACCGTCTTTTTGCCCACCAGAGCCTCGGCGCCGGCATAGGACAGGGCGTTGAACAGCAGTGCCGCATCGGATGCAGCAGTGTGTGCGTTATGTGCAACCGAGCGGTCAAACAGCTCGTAGCCATATACATCCCGTTTCTCATCGACGATTGCCTGACGCGCAATGCTGGCCATATTGGCCTCGTCCTTGTCTGCAGCGGGGCCGGCGGTCGGTGAAGAGGAGTTGGTGTCAGAGGTATCCATGTCGGTTATCGCTTGGGTGTGGGGCAAAAGCGCTGTCAGTCGGACAGACACTCCGTCCATCTCAGAGCCTGCAGATGAGCGTGATTGATGTCCCCGTGCTGCAGCTCCAGGCTGCAGGCGCTGCGGTCGAATTGTTCCTGGTCATGACTCTCGCAGGCCTTGGTGAGTATCAGCAGCTCGCCCAGAATGCCTTCATGATGCAGTAGCGCGGCAGAGACCGATTCGGACACGGGAATCAGCGCCAGCGCTGCTGGCAAAGGCATGCCCAGCATGCGGTCCAGCATGGAGAACATGCCGCAGATAAAGGCCAGATCGGCGTCGGTGTCCGTCAGCGAGTGCTTGGCCAGCAGCTCCATCAGACGACCGCGAATCACGGCGGTCTGGCCCACGGCTGGTGGCGGGCCGCCTTCACGGGCGGCCGTCAGCAGCATGGCCGCCCAGCGGAACAGCTTGTTCAGGCCGAGCAGCATCACGGCCTGCTTGAAAGAGGTGATCTTGCGATGGGCGCCAAAGCTGGCCGAGTTGATGAGGCGCAGCAGGTTGAAGGCCAGGGCGGCGTCCTTCTTGAGAACTTCCTCGATCGCCTCGGTGCTGGCCTGCTCGCGTACCAGCGTCAGCAACTGGATGATGCTTTGCTGCGTCGGGCTCAGAAGGCGGGTCTGCATCACCGTGGGGCGGGCAAACCAGAAACCCTGGAACAGCTCGATGCCCAGGCGCTGCCCCAGCTCATGCTGGTAGGCACTTTCGACTTTTTCGGCGATCAGCTCGGCGCGGGTGTGGCGGTTGGCGAACTTGACCAGCACCGTGAGCTGGTCCGGTGCCAGCGTGGAGAGGTCGAGCTTGATGTAGTCGGCCAGCGGCAGCCAGGCCGAATACACAGACTCCAGCACCGTGTGGTTGAAGGCCAGATGAAAGCCCTGGTCCTTGAGTGCCAGCAGCGTGGGCAGGCGGGCTGCCACTTCATGCACTGCCGCATGGCCCAGCGGGGGGATCTCCAGCACCACCTTGTCGGCCGGCAGCAGCTCCAGGTGCTCGCCGGTCAGGCCTTCGTGAGTGCAATTCACGAACATGAGCTTGGTGCCGACCAGATCTTCCTCTCCTGCATGCGTGAGGGCCGCAAAGATCAGCGTCGCATCCGAGGCCATGGTGTGACCATAAGGCGAGCGCGAGCGGTTGAACAGCTCGTACCCGATGATTTGCTGCAGCCCGTTGACGATGGGCTGGCGTGCAATCATGCCTTTGGACAGGTTGCGCGGCGAGGCGAATGCCGTGTCCTCTATGGTTTGTTCACTCATTGCTGCATGACGTCTGTGTGGGAAATGGTTGGCTGTGGCGGCTATTGTAAGAACGAGCTGATCATAGTGTCAGCTTTGTGCGTTCAGGCCGTTTGTGCCAACAACTTCGGCTCGCAGGCCTTGCTTGCCGACGGTTCTTGATTCGAGTCAAGCAAAAAATACCTAGATCTGTTGCAGCCAGGCGATCTCGGTCGCGGTGAAGCCTGCGGCTCGGCGTGCCTTTTCGTTGAAGGGCGGGCGCAGGCGCGGCGCTTCATAGCGCTTTGTCAGCTCCAGGTACAACGACTCGGGGTCCAGGCTGTTTTTCTCGCACAGCCAGCGGTACCAGTGATTGCCTATGGCCACATGGCCCACTTCCTCGCGCAGGATGATGTCCAGAATGTCGCAGGCCACCAGCGCATCGGGCGCATGGGTGTTGCGCAGCTTGTTCTGGATTTGCGGCGTGGCGTCCAGGCCGCGCGCCTCCAGGGTTCTGGGAACCAGAGCCATGCGGGCCACGATGTCGTCTGCCGTTTTTTCGCACATGGTCCACAGGCCCTGGTGTGCCGGATGGTCTCCATAGTCCTGTCCATGGTGCTGGCGCAGGTGGTCGCGCAGCAGGCGGAAATGCTTGGCCTCCTCGGCGGCCACCTGCAGCCAGTCGTGGTAGTACTGCCCGGGCATGCCGTCAAAGCGCCAGACGGCGTCCAGTGCGAGGTTGATGGCATTGAACTCTATATGCGCAATCGCATGGATGAGCACGGCACGGCCTTCGACGGTGGCAGGCGAGCGGCGCGCCACGGCCGTGTGGTGCTTGAGCTCGGGCCGGGCCGGGCGGCCGGGAAGCTCGGATTCGGGGATGCGCAGTGTCGGTGCTGTTTCTGCTATCGAATAGAGAGCTTTTTGTGCATGCAGATCAATGGCTGCAGCAGCTTTTTCTTCAGGGTCTGCAAGGCACAAGACCTCTAGCGCGCGATGACGTAACTCCATCCCTACAATTCTAGGTTCTATCAAGAAGCAACCCACTGGGAGACAAGCAGATGGCAATTTACGAGCTCGACGGCGTTGCGCCGCAGATCGACGAGACCGCCTGGGTGGCTGACAGCGCCGAGGTCATGGGCCGCGTCAAGCTGGACAAGGACGCCAGCGTCTGGTTCGGAGTCGTCATCCGTGGGGATACCGAAGACATCAGCATTGGCGCGGGCTCCAACATCCAGGATGCCAGCGTGCTGCATGCCGATTTCGGCAAGCCGCTCACGGTGGGTTGCAATGTGACGATTGGCCACCAAGTAATGCTCCATGGCTGCTCGATTGGCGATGGCTCGCTCATCGGAATCGGTGCAGTGGTGCTCAACGGTGCCAGGATCGGCAGGAACTGCCTGGTCGGCGCAGGCTCGCTGGTGACCGAGGGTAAGGAATTTCCCGACGGCTCCATGATCATCGGCAGCCCCGCCAAGGTCGTGCGCCAGCTATCGCCCGAGCAGATCGAAGGTCTGCGCCAGAGCGCCAGGAACTATGTTGAAAATGCTCGCCGCTTCAAGCGCGGCTTGCGCAAGCTGGGCTGAGGGCCCCGCTTTTTACCGGAATCGATTAGCGTGTCTGAACTGCATAAATTCATTTTTGACGGCCTGCCCGTGCGTGGTGCCATTGTTCGCCTGACTGACTCCTGGCAGGAAATCCTGCAGCGCCGTGCTGGCAACAAGGATACCGGCGCCTATCCCGAGGCCGTCAGCACCTTGCTCGGCGAGATGACGGCGGCTGGCGTGCTCATGCAGTCCAGCATCAAGTTCAATGGCGCGCTGGTATTCCAGGTCATGGGTGACGGCCCGGTCAAACTGGCCGTGACCGAAGTGCAGTCGGATCTGAGTTTTCGTGCCACGGCATCGCTGGTGGGAGAGGCCAATCTGCCCCTGCGCGGCCAGTTGGCCCCGCTTGCAGAGCTGGTCAATGCCCATGGCGCGGGCCGCTGCGCAGTCACGCTGGACCCCAAGGACCGTCAGCCCGGCCAGAACCCCTATCAGGGCGTGGTGCCGCTCAACGATGGCTCTGGCGGTCGCTTCGAGCGCCTGTCGGATGCGCTGCAGTTCTACATGATGCAGTCCGAGCAGCTCGACACCGTGATGGTGCTGGCCGCCAATGACCAGATCGCTGCCGGCCTGATGCTGCAGCGCATGCCTGTGAAGGGCGAGGCGAATCTGGCTGCCGCCACCGAAAGCGGCGAGGCCGAGCACGATGCCCAGGGCCTGAACGAGGAATACAACCGCGTTGCCACGCTGGCCTCCAGCCTGACGCAGCAAGAGCTGTTGACGCTGGATGTGGAGACCATTTTGCGCCGCCTGTTCTGGGAGGAGAAGCTGCTGCGCTTTGCTCCTCAGGCCGGCGAGCAGGCCCCGCGTTTCGCCTGCACCTGCAGCCGTGACCGGGTGGTCGCCATGCTGACGTCGCTGGGCGAGGAAGAGGTTGAGTCCATTGTGGCCGAGCGCGGCAAGATCGAAGTGGGTTGCGACTTCTGCGGTCAGCAATACCAGTTCGACGCCATCGATGCGGCGCGTCTGTTCACCGAAGTGCAAAAGCAGCCGCCCAGCTCCAGCTCGGTGCAGTAACTGAGCATGGTGCTTGCGGCTATTGATCTGTGATGGTGGCCGAGACACCCAGCAAGGGCCCAGGCCGGGCAGCGCAGGTGTCTTCCCGCTCAGAAGAGATAGGGCAGAAGGCGCGAGGCGCCTCAGGGGGCGCTTTTCAAGGCCTCGAACAGCGCCAGTTCGCACTCGGGATCGCCGCATTGCTCACAGGCTTTGCGGCGTATTTTCTGGCTGGAACTCCAGGGGTTCTGTCTTGAAATCCAGTCCCAGTCTGCGGCCGGTTCTGTGAATTTCACAGAGGCAGCCAGTTGCTGCCATTGGGCAGACGGTCTGCCGTACAGCATCACATAGCTCTGCGAGCGTGCTTGCAGCAGTGCACGCCATCGGCTGATCTGCTGAGCGATGGCGGGATCCGGGTCGGCATCGCGCCAGTCCTGGCCCAGCACATAGACCAGGGCATCAGCCGGCCATTCATCGTCTGCCGCAGGGGCCATGCATTGCCAGGGGCTGCTCAAACCCGCATCCAGACGGGCCTGCAGCAGGCCATGCGCCATGCCGCGTGCCAGGGCATGGGGCGCGCCCAGCAGCACCAGAGTGGGCGCAGGAGCAGCAAAGCCAGCGCGGGGCTGGCTTTGAGGCAGAGCGGGGGCAGGGTCAGCGCCTGGAAACCTGAATATAGATTTCATTGGGTTTAACCATGCCCAGCTCGTAACGGGCCTTTTCTTCCACGGTGGACAGGCCGTCCTTGAGGTCGTTGACCTCGGACTGCAGCCTGTCGTTTTCCGATTTCTCAAGGGTGTTGGCCGCGTATTGATCCTTGATTTGCTGTTGCAACTCGTGCACATAGGCCATGCTGCCATTGCCCAGCCAGAGCTGGGCATGAATGGCGGTCAGCAAGACCAGCAATGTGACGCAGACGACGCGGTTGACCATAGAAAAGGTGGCTTAAAAGTAGCTTGTTCGCAAGAGACACCGGGCAAGGGCCGCCCCGCAGCAAGGGGGTCGTCCCCCTTTTGGGGGAAGGCGCGAAGCGGCTCAGGGGGCTCTTGTTTAGCGCAGATTGTAGAAGGCAGCGCGGCCGGGGTACTCAGCCACATCGCCCAGGTCTTCCTCGATGCGCAGCAGCTGGTTGTACTTGGCGATACGGTCGGAGCGGCTCATGGAGCCGGTCTTGATTTGACCAGCATTCAGGCCCACTGCGATGTCGGCAATGGTGCTGTCTTCGGTTTCGCCCGAGCGGTGCGAGATCACGGCGGTGTAGCCGGCGCGCTTGGCCATCTCGATGGCGGCGAAGGTCTCGGTCAGGGTGCCGATCTGGTTGATCTTGATCAGGATCGAGTTGGCGATGCGCTTTTCGATGCCTTCCTTGAGGATCTTGGTGTTGGTCACGAACAGGTCGTCACCCACCAGCTGAACCTTGGTGCCCAGGCGCTCGGTCAGGATCTTCCAGCCATCCCAGTCGCCTTCGTGCATGCCGTCTTCGATGGAGATGATGGGGTACTTGTCGCACCAGCCGGCCAGCATGTCGGTCCACTGCGTCGAAGTCAGTGTCATATTGCCTTCGCCGGCCAGCACGTACATGCCGTCCTTGTAGAACTCGGACGCTGCGCAGTCCAGGCCCAGGGCGATCTGCTCGCCGGGCTTGTAGCCGGCCTTTTCGATGGCTTCGATGATCAGCTGGATCGCGGCTTCGTGGTTTTCCACGGAAGGTGCGAAACCGCCTTCGTCGCCCACGGCGGTGGACATGCCCTTGTGGTGGATGATGGCCTTCAGTGCGTGGAAGACTTCGGCACCCCAGCGCACGGCTTCACGGAAGGTGGGGGCACCCACGGGGATGATCATGAACTCTTGCAGGTCCAGCGAGTTGTTCGCGTGGGCGCCGCCGTTGATCACGTTCATCATGGGCACGGGCAGCTGCACGCCGCCCATGCCGCCGAAGTAGCGGTACAGGGGCAGGCCGGCTTCTTCGGCAGCGGCGCGGGCCACGGCCATGGACACGGCCAGCATGGCGTTGGCGCCCAGGCGGCTCTTGTTGTCGGTGCCGTCCAGATCGATCAGGGTCTTGTCCAGGAAGGCCTGCTCGGAGGCATCCAGGCCCAGCACGGCTTCGGAGATTTCGGTGTTGATGTGCTCGACAGCCTTGAGCACGCCCTTGCCCAGGTAGCGGCTCTTGTCGCCGTCACGCAGTTCAATGGCTTCGCGCGAGCCGGTGGACGCGCCCGAGGGCACGGCCGCACGGCCCATCACGCCGGATTCCAGCAGCACGTCGCACTCAACGGTGGGATTGCCGCGGCTGTCCAGCACTTCGCGGCCTACGATGTCAACAATGGCACTCATTGCATTTCCTTTGGGTTTCTGAAATCGGTACGTGCAGGCTGACTTCTTTCATGAAATCACGCCTAAGCCCTTGCGCATGAAGCGCAAGCTGCTATCAAAATTGTGAAGCCGACTCTTCTCCACATGCTGCGCGCGCGCCGTGCACGCGACGAGTATGGAAGAGGCTGCGGCGGCTATTGTGCACAAATTTGGTGGGCCGCTTTTGCCTTGACGTGTTGCAGCAGTCGAATTTCTTGCGCAAGACGTTTCTGTGCAAGCATTCGGACACAAAAGCGGATACAAAAAAGGCATGACGCCACGTTTGATCGTGTCGGTCATGCCGGGGTGCATCATCTGCTCAGACGCCGGGGTCCGCCTTGGGGCGGCCGGGGCGCATGGACATGCAGGCCTGCAGCAAGGCCGTCATGTCGCAGTTGATGCGCTGTGGATGCATGCTCAGGCCTGGAAGTGGTCTTCCAGGAAGCCGTTGCGCTTGGTCACATCGTCCAGCGCCACCAGGGTTTCGAGCAGGGCCTTCATGTGCTTGAGCGGTACGGCATTGGGGCCGTCGGACAGGGCGTTGCAGGGATCGGGGTGGGTTTCCATGAACAGGCCTGCCACGCCTACGGCCACGGCCGCACGCGAGAGCACGGGCACCATCTCGCGCATGCCGCCGCTGGAGGTGCCGTTGCCGCCGGGCAGCTGCACGCTGTGGGTGGCGTCGAACACGACAGGGGCACCGGTCTCGCGCATGATGGCCAGCGAGCGCATGTCGCTGACCAGGTTGTTGTAGCCAAAGCTGGCGCCGCGTTCGCAGGCCGTGAAGCTGTCTGCGGGCAGGCCCGCTTCCACCGCCGCAGCACGGGCCTTGTCGATGACATTCTTCATGTCATGCGGGGCCAGGAACTGGCCCTTCTTGATGTTCACGGGCTTGCCCGACTGGGCCACGGCGCGGATGAAGTCCGTCTGGCGGCACAGGAAGGCGGGGGTCTGGAGCATGTCGACGACAGATGCCACATAGGGCACTTCGGCTTCGGTGTGCACATCGGTGAGGATGGGCACGTTCAATTCCTTTTTCACCTTGGCGAGGATCTCCAGGCCTTTTTCCATGCCGGGGCCGCGAAAGCTGGTGCCCGAGGAGCGGTTGGCCTTGTCGAAGCTGCTCTTGAAGATGAAGTGGATGCCCAGCGAGGCGGTGATTTCCTTGAGTTGTCCGGCCACGTCCATCTGCAGCTGTTCGGATTCGACCACGCAAGGGCCGGCGATCAGAAAGAAGCGCTTGTCCAGACCAATATCAAAGCCGCAGAGTTTCATGGTGGGTTCCTTTTTGCACGCCGCGCATGCTTCAAAAACTGAAGCTGTCAGCGCTCTATATTGAATGACTTCAACATCATTTGATGCTGAAGTCATTGATTTTCAAGCGCTGGCAGCTCCTATTTAAGGATTGATTCCGGAGGAAGGGAATCAGGCCTTCTTGCCCGCCTGGGCCTTGTTGTCCATGGCCGCCTTGATGAAGGCGTTGAACAGCGGGTGACCATCCCAGGGGGTGGACTTGAACTCGGGGTGGAACTGCACACCGATGTACCAGGGGTGGACCTTGGCGGGCAGCTCGACGATTTCGGTCAGCTGTTCGCGCTGGGTCAGGGCCGAGATCACCAGGCCGGCTTCGCGCAGCTGGTCCAGATACTGGGTGTTGGCTTCATAGCGGTGGCGGTGACGCTCGGTCACCACGTCGCCGTAGATGCTGTGCGCCAGCGTGCCCTTTTGCACGTCGGAAGACTGTGCGCCCAGACGCATGGTGCCGCCCAGGTCGGAGTTCTCGTCACGGGTCTTGATCGTGCCGTCCGCGTCCTTCCACTCGGTGATCAGGGCGATCACGGGGTTGGGGGTGGCCGAATCGAACTCGGTGGAGTTGGCGCCTGCCAGGCCTGCCACATGGCGGGCGTACTCGATGGTGGCGACCTGCATGCCCAGGCAGATGCCCAGGTAGGGCACCTTGTTTTCACGGGCGAAGCGGGCCGTCGAGATCTTGCCTTCCACGCCGCGCGAGCCGAAGCCGCCGGGCACCAGAATGCCGTCGTAGTCCTTGAGCAGCTTGGAGGCATCCGCGTCGTGGATGGTCTCCGAGTCCACGTGCGTGATCTTCACGCGCACATGGTTGCGCATGCCGGCGTGCTTGAGCGCTTCGTTGACCGACTTGTAGGCGTCGGACAGCTCCACGTACTTGCCCACCATGGCAATCTTGACTTCCCCCTGGGGATGCTCGGTCTCATAGACCAGATCGTCCCAGCGCTTGAGATTGGTGGGCGGCGTGTTCAGGCGCAGCTTGTCGCAGATCAGGCCGTCCAGACCCTGCTCGTGCAGCATGCGCGGCACCTTGTAGATGGTGTCCACGTCCCACATGGAGATCACACCCCACTCGGGCACATTGGTGAAGAGGGAGATCTTGCTCTTTTCCTCTTCGGGCACCTGGTGCTTGGCGCGGCACAGCAGCGCATCGGGCTGGATGCCGATTTCGCGCAGCTTCTGCACGGTGTGCTGGGTGGGCTTGGTCTTGAGCTCGCCGGCCGTCTCGATGAACGGCAGGTAGGTCAGGTGCACAAAGGCGGAGTTGTTGGGGCCGAGCTTGAGCGCCAGCTGGCGCGCGGCTTCCAGGAAGGGCAGGGACTCGATGTCGCCCACGGTGCCGCCGACTTCGCAGATGGCCACATCCACTTCGTGGTCGGTGCCAAGGCCCGCGCCGCGCTTGATGTATTCCTGAATTTCGTTGGTGACATGGGGGATGACCTGCACGGTCTTGCCCAGATAGTCGCCACGGCGTTCTTTTTCCAGCACGGACTGGTAGATGCGGCCCGTGGTGAAGTTGTTGGTCTGACGCATGCGCGTTTCGATGAAACGCTCATAGTGGCCCAAGTCCAGATCGGTCTCGGCTCCGTCATCCGTCACGAACACTTCACCGTGCTGGAAGGGCGACATGGTGCCCGGGTCCACGTTGATGTAGGGATCGAGCTTGATGAGGGTGACTTTGAGACCGCGCGACTCGAGGATCGCTGCAAGGGAGGCTGAGGCGATTCCCTTACCGAGGGAAGACACCACACCGCCGGTGACGAAGACGAACTTGGTCATGTCTTTTTTTGGTGGTGGTAAAACAGGATTATAGGTTCGCCACGAATTTCGGCGTGGCGTACAGGGATGCTCAAGCCGCATAAAAGCGGCTCAGGTCTGATAAATTGCGCAGCATGAATGACGTGTTCGCAGGCAAACATCTGGTGCTGGGTCTCTCCGGAGGCGTGGCTTGTTACAAATCGGCCATGCTGTGCCGCTTGCTGGTCCAGGCCGGAGCCACGGTGCAGGTGGTCATGACGGAGGCAGCCGAGCAGTTCATGACGGCTGTCACCATGCAGGCGCTTTCTGGGCGCGCAGTCTACACCTCCCAGTGGGATGTGCGCGAACCCAACAACATGCCCCACATCAATCTGAGCCGTGAGGCCGATGCCATTCTCATCGCACCCTGCAGCGCGGACTTCATCGCGCGCCTGGTGCAGGGTCGCTCGGACGAGCTGCTCAGCCTGATGTGCCTGGCCCGCCCTATGGAAAGCGTTCCCCTGCTGCTGGCCCCGGCCATGAACCGCGAGATGTGGGCTCACCCCGCGACCCAGCGCAATCTGGCGCAGGTGCAGGCCGACGGTGCCCAGGTGCTGGGCGTGGGCAATGGCAGCCAGGCCTGCGGCGAGACCGGCGACGGCCGCATGCTGGAGCCCGAGGAAATCATGGAGGAGCTGGCGGCGCACTTCACGGCCAAGAGCCTGCAGGGCCAGCATCTGCTGTTGACGGCAGGCCCGACCTTCGAGGCGATCGATCCGGTGCGCGGCATCACCAATCTCTCAAGCGGCAAGATGGGCTTTGCGATTGCCCGAGCGGCGCGCGAGGCCGGTGCCCAGGTCACGCTGGTGGCCGGCCCGGTGCATCTGCCCACGCCGCGAGGCGTGACCCGCGTCGACGTGCAGTCGGCGCGCCAGATGCAGACTGCCGTGCAGTCCCTGGTGGCGGGGGCCTCGATCTTCATTGCCACGGCTGCCGTTGCCGACTGGCGTCCGGCCGAGTTTTCCGATCAGAAGATCAAGAAGGACGGCTCGGGCGATGTGCCGGCCATGGACTTTGTCGAGAACCCCGACATTCTTGCCGGCGTGGCCCAGTCCGACCAGGCCCGGTCCGGCAAGCTGTATTGCGTGGGCTTTGCGGCCGAAAGTCATGATCTGCTCAAGCACGCCAGTGCCAAGCGCCTGCGCAAGAGCGTGCCGCTGCTGGTGGGCAATATCGGCCCCGCTACCTTTGGCAAGGACGACAATGCCCTGCTGCTGATCGACGATCAGGGCTCCAAGGAGCTGCCCCATGCCAGCAAGGACGTGCTGGCGCGCCAGCTGGTCGATGAAATTGCGCAGCGCCTGAGCGCCAAGCGTCCCTGACCCGTGATCCCAGGAGTCCGAACATGAATCTCTCCAGCTATGAAGGCCCGCGCAATGGCGACTATGTGGCTTATGTGGATCAGCTGATGCGAGCCAGTCCCGAGTACCGCCGCACGCTGCGCAGCATCGACGGAGCGATTCAGACCGCAGTCGTCACGCCCGGCTCCCAGGCCGCCTCGCCCATGTCCCAGCTGCGCAACACCTTGCAGAAGGCGCGCGACATGGCCGAGCAGGCGCAGCAGATGCCGGGAGCGCGAACCACGGCGGCCGCTCAGCCGGCCCAGCGCACGGCTGCTGCACGGCGCCCCAATACGGCCGTGACCAAGCAGGAGGCGCAGCAGCGCTTCAAGGCCATGGAGCGCGAGATCGAGGGACAGAAGGCTCAGAACGCTCAGAACGCTCGCAAGCCCTGGGTGTCTCCGGGCTCGCTGGCGCTGATCGTGGGCGGGATGATCCTCTCCCAGTTCATCCAGGGCTTTGGCGTGCTGCTTGCCATCATGGGTCTGATGTCGCTGGTGGGCGGCGTGCTCAAGCGCCTGCAAGGCCGCTGACAGGCACCAGGGGCCGACGCCTGCCCGGCACAGGGCACAATGGCGCCCTTCGGAAAACCGCTGGCGGCTGCACGGCAGCTGCCGCAATGAAGGCAAGGCCTGGCTCACGGGCCTTGTTTCTATCTAGACAGACAAGACTGGCCAGACCCTTATGAATGTTGATGTAAAGATTCTCGATGCGCGCCTGCGCGACAACCTGCCCGCCTACGCCACTGCCGGCAGCGCCGGCCTGGACCTGCGCGCCTGCATCGATGCGCCCGTGACGCTGGAGCCCGGCCAGTGGCAGCTGATCCCCACCGGCATGGCCATGCACCTCAAGGACCCCCATTACGCGGCGCTGATCCTGCCGCGCTCGGGCATGGGCCACAAGCACGGCATCGTGCTGGGCAATCTGGTCGGTCTGATCGACTCCGACTACCAGGGCCAGCTCATGGTCAGCGCCTGGAACCGTTCGCAGACCGCCTTCACGCTGCAGCCCATGGACCGTCTGGCCCAATTGGTCATCGTGCCCGTGGTGCAGGCACAGTTCAATCTGGTGGATGACTTTGCCGATGCCAGCGAGCGCGGCGAAGGCGGCTACGGCTCTACCGGCAAGCAGTAAGCCTGCCCAAAGGCACGTACCTCGCGCCCCATGAACCGCCAGAGCCGCCGCCGCTCAGCCTCCTGGACCAAGGTGCAGCTGGGCAGCGACCAACACATGCGGCGGCACCTGCAAAAACGCCACTGGCTGCGTCTGCATGCCGCTGTGACCGGCGGCCTGAGTCTGGCGGCCATGTCCCTGATCAGTCTGTGCCTGCTGCATGCCGGTGTGCACAGCATGGGGCTGCGCTATGGGCTGGCGCTGGCCTGCGGCTATCTGCTTTATCTGTTGCTGGTGCGCCTGTGGGCCGGCTGCATGCTGCGCCGCGACTGGGATACGGGCGATGCCGGAGTCGATGTTCCCGGCTCCGGCGGTAGATCAGGCAGTGCCGATGCTGCGGATACTGCGGGCTTTGAAAGCGGGCAGGGTGGCTTCTACGGCGGCGGCGGTGCCGGCGGCCACTGGGACGATGGCGCTGCCGTGGCTGATATCGCGCCTGCGTCATCGGGCCTGGAGCTGCCCGATGTCGATGTGTCGGGGCTGGACGGGCTCGATGAAGGCGCGGTGGTGCTCGTGCCGGTCATGCTGATTTTTGCCGTCCTGCTGGTGGCGGTCACGGGCATGGGCTCGCTGGTGTGGCTGGTGTTCGGTGCCGATCTGTTTCTGACCGTGGCGGTAGAGGTGGCGTTTGCGCTGCTGATGACCCGAGTCCTGTATGTGGTGGAGCGCGAAGGCTGGCTGCTGGCAGCCTTGCGCATCAGCTGGAAGCCCGTGCTGGGCGCCCTGGTCGCGGCGGTGGCGCTGGGGCTGCTCTCCGATTGGCTGTTTCCCCAGGCCGATACCCTGGCGCAGGTGCTGCGCAGTCTTTGATCGACCTCAGTCCTGGTGCCTGGTGCCCGGCAGTTGCAGCTGCATGCGCAGCCCGCCCAGCGGCGAGGGCAGAGCCTGGATGCTGCCGCCATAGGTCTGAACCAGATCGCGCACGATGTCCAGGCCCAGGCCGGCTCCGGGACGCTGTTCGTCAAGCCGCTCTCCGCGGGCAAAGATGCGCTCGCGCAACTCGGGCGCAATGCCCGGGCCGTCATCGTCTATGCACAGCGTCAGCTGTTGGTTGTCATTGGCGAGTGGCTGTACTTTCAGCACGACCTTCGATCTGGCCCATTTGCCGGCGTTGTCCAGCAGATTGCCCAGCATCTCCATCAGGTCCTGCACGTCGCCCTTGAAGTCCCATTGCGAGGCATCCCCCTGCAGCTCGAAGCGTATGCTGCGCGCCGCATGCAGCTTGTCCATGGTGTGCACCAGGGAGTGCAGCGGGCCGGCCAGCGCGGTGCGCAGGCCATGGCCCTGCTGCGCCGCTGCTGCTGCGGCACGGGCGCGGGCCAGGTGGTATTCGACCTGGCGGCTGGCACTGGCGACCTGCTCGCGCACCAGGGTCGCCAGCGGGCTGTCCTGCTGCGCCGCCGCGTTGCCCATGATGCTCAGCGGGGTGTTGACCGCATGGGCTAGATTGCCCGCCTGGGTGCGGGCCCGCTCCACCATCTCGGCATTCATGCGCAGCACATGGTTGAACTCCTGAACCAGGGGCATGATTTCGGCCGGGTGCTCTCCCCTGATTTCAGACGCTTCGCCCTGGCTCACGGCGGCCAGCTGACGGCGCAGGGCAGCCAGCGGAGCCAGTGCCAGCTGCAGCTGCACGACCACGGCGGCGATCAGCCCCGCTGCCAGCATGCACAGCGCGGCCACCAGCATCTTGGTAAAGCGCTGCAGCGGCGTGGCCAGCATGGCCGCGTCGGCAGCAATCATCAGGCGCAGCGGCGGGGCACCGGCCTCGGGCAGCTGCACGGTACGCGTCACGATCACCAGGGTGTTGCCATTGCCGTCCGACATATGGCCATAGCTGGCCGGTGCATGCAGGGGCAGGGTGGGCTCCCAGACCTTGTCGGCCTTGAAGAAAGGCCAGTCCAGGGTTTGGTCCCAGAGCGAGCGCGAACGCTGGATGCCGGCCTGAACCGTCTGCTGGCCGGCAGCGTCAAGCTGGTCCACCTGCCAGTACATGCCCGACAGCGGCTGCTGCAGCAAGGGGTCGCCGGAGAAGGGCGAGACCGTGACCGGGACGGCCTGATCGGGCTGATAGTTGACGGCGCCGCTGAGCCGGTCGAGCTTGGCCACCAGCTGGCCGCGCAGCTGCTGGGTCAGATGCTCGGCAAACAGCGTGCGCAGGCCCCATCCCGTGAGCAGCAGTGCTGCCAGCACCCAGATCAGGGCGCCCGCCAGCAGTCTCAGGCGCAGCGAGTTCTTCCAGGAGCCTGCGCTCAGCGGTGGCGGCTGCTGGGTCGTGGGGGAGGTCAGGGTGTGCTCGGACATATGGTTGATGCGTGGTTTGTGGGCGCAACCAGGCGATAGCCCAGGCCGCGCACGGTTTCGATCGAGCCTGCGGGCAGTTTTTTCCGCAGCCGCCCGACAAAGACCTCGATGGTGTTGGAGTCGCGGTCGCTTTCCTGCGGATAGATATGCTCGGACAGCTCGGTGCGCGAGACCACGGCGCCCATGCGCTGCATCAGCAGGGCCAGTACCTTGAATTCATGGCTGGTCAGCGTCAGCGCCTGACCTTCGACGGTGACGCGCGCCTGGCGCGAGTCCAGGGTGATGGAGCCGCATTGCCACAAAGCGCTGGCATGCGGACTCAGGCGTCGCAGCAGCGCACGCAGACGCGCCAGCAGCTCTTCCATGTGGAAGGGTTTGGCCAGATAGTCGTCGGCTCCGGCATCCATGCCCGCGACTTTTTCATGCCAGGCGGCTCTGGCGGTAAGGATCAGCACCGGCATGGAGCGGCCCTGAGCGCGCCAGGCGCGCAGCACGCTCAGCCCGTCGCGCACCGGCAGGCCCAGGTCCAGCACTGCGGCGTCGAAGCTCTCCACCTCGCCCAGGTATTGCGCCGTCTCGCCGTCGGAGGCCGTCTCCACGGTGTGGCCGGCCTGCACCAGGGCCTGATGCAGCTGCTCGCGCAGCGTGGGCTCGTCTTCAATCAGCAGAATTCGCATGCTCTACAGCCTTCCTGAGTGCCGGGGTTCACTTCTTGCGCTTCATGCTGATGAGGCTGCCGTTGCTGGCATCGATCTCCAGCTTGACCACCTTGCCGTCGCTTTGCAGCAGCCGGATCTCGTAGACAAAGCGGCCGTCCTCGCGGTCGAACTCCACCTTGATGACCTGGCCCTGGTATTGCTGCTCGACCTGATCCAGAACGGTGCGCAGCGGCAGCACCTGGCCCTGGCGCAGGGCCTGACGGGCAAGCTCGTGGTCGTTGTCACCGGCATCCGAGGTGACGGGCCACAGGCTCAGCGCGGCAAAGCCTGCCGTTGCCAGCAGCATGACCAGCACGGCATGAAGGGCGCGCCGGCGTGGGCGGTGCGCAGATTGCGGGTCATTCAATGCGTTGAAAAAAGACATGGCAAGAGGGCTAGAGTGGGAGGTGATGAGGTCTGGTTGCGTTCTGCAGCCAAGGTTATAGGTCTGCATCGATGAACGAAAGCTGAATGGCGGCTTCAGAAACGGTTCAGGGTGAATGCGAACAATCGGCCGCAACCCGCAACAGAGTGCCTCTCGCCCGGCGGGCCGTCTTTTTGTTCCCACCGTTCACCCGTCGACTGCAGGAGTTTTCATGTCTCGTCTTCAAGTCCCCGTCTTTGCGATGTCCGCTCGCGCCCTGTCGCTATACCGGTCCATGCAGCGCCGCAGCGGCATCGCCTTGCTGGGGAGCGCCGCGCTGCTGTCCGCAGGCTTCTGCCTGGCCGCAGAGAACGCTTTGGCGGACCGTGCCTCGGCCTCGGTGGCCGCCGTGCGCGGCATGGCGCTCGGGCCGACCCTGTCCATCGGCGATGTCTGCGACCGGCTGGAGAAGGCCGGCTATCGCGAATTCCAGGAGGTGGAATGGGACGACGGCCTCTACAAGGTCAAGGCCACGGCCAGCGATGGGCGCTTGGTGAAGCTCTATGTGGATGGCCGCAGCGGCGAAGTGCTGCGCGTACGCAGCAAAGGCTGAGGCTGCTATATTTTTGATAGCATCAAGCGCTTTGTGATGGCGGTTTCAAATGATATTCATATCGCAAATGAGCGTTGCAAAGGGCAAGGCGCTATGGTTTGACGCGTTGTAAACGGCTGCGCTTTGCTCAAAGTATTGTGAGCAAATGTGAAACCTGTCGTCCTGGCGAGCCGGTGCTGCGTTGCAATGGGAAGGCAGGCCGTGCAAGGTTTGCAGAGCAACTCATCACAGGACTGCGGCGCATGGAATGTGCATGCGTCAATCAGGAGATTTCCATGCAAATCAATCAACGCTGGGGCCGGTTGGCCATGGTGAGCGCAATCGTTGCAGCTCTGTCGGCCTGCGCGGCCTATCCCCAGGGTGGCTACCAGAGCGGCGGCTACCAGAACAGTGGCTACCAGGGAGGCTACTCCCAGGGTGCTTATTCGGGCTCGGGCTACCCGGGCAGCACCCAGGCCTACCCCGTGGGCAACAACCAGGCCCAGACCTATCCCGCCAATAACTGCGGCTACAACAACCCCAACTGCTACTCGCAGCAGCCCCAGCAATACGCCCAGCAGGGCCGTGTGATGAATATCGAGACCGTGCGCGTGCAGGACGGCAGCGGCATTGGCGCGGGCGGCGCGATTGCCGGCGGCGTGATCGGTGGCGTGCTGGGCAACCAGGTGGGCAAGGGCTCCGGCCGTACGCTGGCCACGATTGCCGGTGTGGTGGGCGGTGCGCTGGCCGGCAACGCCGTGCAGAACAGTGTGGGTGGCGGCAGCGTGCGCGATATCTACCGCGTCACCGTGCAGTTGCAGGACGGCAGTGTGCGCGCTCTGGACTACCAGCAGCCTCCGCAGCTGAGCATCGGCGAATACGTGCGCGTGGAAGGCAACCAGATCTTCCGCCGCTAGGCAGCCAGGCGCACATAACAAAAGGGACTTCGAGGAGTCCCTTTTGATTTCTTTGCCTGAAGTGATCAGCGATGCCTGAGCCTGTGGCGCAGCGCAACTCAGTGACAGCCAGCGAGAGCCTGGTCGGCACCGCCGCCCGGCTGCGAAGCTGTCGTCCCCCTAAAGGGGGAAGGCGCAAAGCGCCTCAGGGGGTGTCAATGCAGTGTTTCATTGCCAGGGGCCATGGGCTCGATACGGAAAAAGCCCGTGCCGGCCGTGCCGCGACCGATTTCTTCCTCGGTAGCCTCGCGCACGGCTTCGATCTTGAGGTGCAGGCGGATGGCGATTCCGGCCAGCGGGTGGTTGCCGTCCAGCACCACATGCTCGGGATAGATTTCGGTGACCGTGTAGAGCAGATCGGCAGGCACGGGGTTGGTGCCCTTGGGCATGGCGCTGCTCTCGAAGCTCATGCCTTCCTCGATCTCTTCGGGAAACAGCTCGCGCTTTTCCAGGAAGATCAGGCTCTCGTCATAGTCGCCGAATGCCTCTTCGGGCTCCAGGTGCAGGTCCAGAGCGGTGCCTACGCCGTGGCCTTGCAGGGCCTCTTCGATGCGCTTGAACAGGTCATCGCCGCCGACAAGGAATTCCACGGGCTCGTCCAGCACGTCCAGCTCCTCGCCCAGGGTGTCTTTCAGTGTCCAGGTCAGTGCGACCACGCATTGTTGGGTAACTTCCATGGTGTGTATGCAGTTGATGGGCCGCGGGCCAGTCCCGCAACCGAAATTGAAACGCCGCCACAACAGTGGCTCAATGGCAGGCATTGTCCCATGCGCTGCCCGCAACTGCAGCACAGGCCTTTTGTTACACCCTGCAAAAAGCACTTGCACGGCCTTCACATTGGCGCTCTTGCAGGCCTGCATACTGACCCCATCTTCGCTGCAAGTCATTTGCGGGATTAAAGGAAGGCACCATGACCCCTCAGGAACAACAACTGCTGCAAGACCTGTGCGCCAGGCTGACGCTGACCCAGGGCCAACCCAAGGACGCGCAGGCCGATGCCGAGCTGCGCCGTGGATTGAGCAACGCGCCCGATGCGGTCTACTGGCTGGCCCAGCGCACCTTGATGCTGGAGCAAGCCATTGAGCAGGCCCAGCAGCAGATCGGCGAGCTGCAGCAGCAGGTGAAACAGGCCCAGCAAAGCCAGAGCCAGGGCGCAGGCAGCTTTCTCTCGGGCGGCCTGGGCACGCACTTCGGCCGCGCTCCCGAGCGTTATGCCGAGGACGGCGGCTACGCTGCCAGTGCCCAGCCTCCCTATCAGCCCCAGAACCAGCCCCAGTATCAGCCTCAGTACCAGCCGCAAGCAGCGCCTCAGCCCTCCAGCTGGCGCGACCGTTTCTTTGGCGGCGGCTCGGCACCGCGTGCTGCAGCGTCGCAGGCCTACGGCCAGCCAGCGGCCCCGGCTGGCAGCAGCTTCCTGGGCAATGCCGCAGCGGCCGCGGCCGGCGTGGCGGGCGGCATGTTTCTGTTCAACGGGCTGGAGAATCTGATGGGCGGCCATCACGCAGGCTCGGGCAGCCAGAGCGGCGGCAGCGAGAGCAAGTCGCTGGCGCAGGACAGCAGCAGCCAGGGCCTGCATGGCGACAGCGGCAATACCTCCAGCCTGGCCAACGATGCGGGCCTGGGCAGCATCGATAGTGCGGACAACGACAGCTGGGGCGATGGCGGCGACTTCTTCAACGATGATTTTGCCTGATTACATGCTTTGAGATTTTTGAGGCTCAAGCCCTTTTCCATCAAACGCTAGCAGCTATGGATTAGATAGTGAGAAGGAAAAAAGAAAGCCACCTGGCGTTTTCAAATCAGGTGGCTTTTTTAATTTCAGTAGCGATGGGCGCGAGCTCTAACTAGGGCGCGACCTAAGTGTGGGGCAGCAAGCAAGCGCCGCCGCGCGGCAAAGCCGCTCAGGGGGGTCTTTAGAACGGATATTGGCGTTCTGTGGTCTGCATGGTCACCCAGCGGGTCTCGGTAAAGGCATTGATGCCCTGCTGGCCGCCGAAATGGCCATAGCCCGAGGCCTTGACGCCGCCAAACGGCATCTGGGCTTCGTCATGCACCGTGGGGCCGTTGATGTGACAGATGCCGGCCTCGATGCGCGCCGCCACACGCCAGCCTCGGGCCGCATCCCGGGTGAAGACTGCGGAGGACAGACCGAACTCGTTGTCATTGGCCGTGGCAATGGCTTCTTCCTCGCCGTTCACGCGCACGATGCCCTTGACCGGGCCAAAGCTCTCCTCGTGGAAGATGCGCATCGCCGGCGTCACATGATCGATCAGCGTGGCGGGCATCAGCGTGCTCTCGGCCTTGCCGCCGCAGACCAGCTTTGCGCCCTTGGCCAGTGCGTCGTCGATCATGGCATTGCAGCGCTCCACCGTGGCCAGATCGACCACCGAGCCCAGCACCACGGGGCCCTTGCGCGGGTCGCCCAGCGGCAGGCTTTGGGCCTTGGCGGCAAACTTGGCGATGAACTCGTCGGCCACCTTGTTATCCACCACAAAGCGCTCGGTGGACATGCAGATCTGGCCCGAGTTGGCAAACGCGCCAAAGGTGGCGGCGTTCACGGCCGCATCGATATCGGCATCGTCCAGCACCAGGAAGGGGGCCTTGCCGCCGAGCTCCAGCAGCGCGGGCTTCAAGTGCCTGGCGCAGGTCTGGCCGATGATGCGGCCTACCTTGGTGGAGCCGGTAAAGCTCACGCGGCGCACGGCCGGGTGGGCCACGATGGCCTCGACCACGCTGCCCGCATCGGCCGGCGCATTGGTCACAAAGTTCACCACGCCGGCAGGTAGGCCCGCGTCCTGCAGCGCCTCGATGATCAGGCCGTGGGTGGCGGGGCAGAGTTCCGATCCCTTGAGGATCACGGTATTGCCGCAGGCCAGGGCCGTGGAGATGCTGCGCACGGCCAGGATCACGGGAGCATTCCAGGGCGCGATGCCCAGCACCACGCCGGCAGGCTGGCGCACGGCCATGGCCACGCTGCCGGGCACGTCCGAGGGGATGATCTCGCCATTGATCTGCGTGGTCAGCGAAGCCGCCTCCAGCAGCATGCTGGCCGCCAGATGCACGTTGAAGCCGGCCCAGATGCCCGAGGCGCCGGTTTCTGCGGCCATGGCCGCGGCAATCGCTTCGCCCTTGGCTTCCAGTGCCTGCGAGGCCTTCATCAGCATGGCGCGGCGGGCGTTCGGCCCCAGTTGCGACCAGGCGGGGAAAGCGGCTGCCGCAGCTTCGCAGGCGCGAATAGCGTCCTCGGTGGTGGCGGCGGGCGCACGCGTGGCAACCGAGCCATCCAGCGGGTTCTTGCGCTCAAAAACTGCGCCATTGCTGGCGGCACATTCCTGGCCGCCAATCAGCATTTTTTGTTCGATCATTTTTCATCTCCTTTTGACGTGAAAGCAGTCATCAAAGCTGCCTGTTGTTCATATCGTTGAAATTAGACGCGGCCCAGCACAGAGGTGTCGAGCAAGGGCCTAGGCGGCCCGCCGCCCCGCAGCACGGGCTGCCCCAGCGTGGGCTGCCCCAGCATGGGCTGCCCCAGCGATGGCACCGTCCCCCTTCGGGGGAAGCGGCAAAGCCGCTCAGGGGGTATCTATATCTCTCAATGTTCGCCGCCCAAATAGGCGCGTCTGACAGCAGCACTGCTGCCAAGTGCTTGTGCCGAGCCTTCACCCACAATGCGCCCGGTCTCCAGCAGATAGCCCCGGTCGGCGATGGCCAGGCTCTGGCGGGCGTTCTGCTCCACCAGCAGCACGCCCATGCCCAGCGTCTTGATGCGCGCCAGGGCCGAAAATAGCTCTTTGCACATCAGCGGCGACAGGCCCAGCGAAGGCTCGTCCAGCAGCAGGATATCGGGCTGGCTCATGAGCGCGCGGCCCACGGCCACCATCTGCTGCTCGCCGCCGCTCATGGTGCGCACGGCCTGGGTCAGACGATCGCGCAGCTTGGGAAAGAGGGCGAAGACCTGCTCCAGATTCCGGGCCTCGTTGGCGCGTGCGCGCCGGGGCTGGGCACCGAGCAGCAGGTTTTCCTTGACGCTGAGATCGCCGAACACGCCGCGCCCCTCGGGCACCAGGGCCAGACCCGATTGCACGATGGCATGTGGTGGCAGCTGCATCAGCTCCTGGCCGGCCAGTTGCGCGCTGGCGCCGGCCTGGGGTGTGACCATGCCGCCCAGCGCCTTGAGCAGGCTGGACTTGCCCGCTCCGTTGGCACCCAGCATGACGACCAGCTCGCCGGGCTGCACCTGGAGACTGACCTGGTGCAGCGCCTCATGCTTGCCGTAGCTCACCGAGATATTGCGCACTTCAAGCATGGCGGGCCTCCGCTGACTGGTCTTCATCCGCACTCACCTCTTCCCCCAGATAGGCTCGCACCACCTCGGGCTCCTTGAGCACCTGGGCCGTGGGGCCGTCGGCTATTTTTGTGCCCGCATTCATCACCACGCAGCGGCTGCACAGCGCATGCACGGCGTCCATCACATGTTCGACCATGAGAATCGTCAGCCCCGTGGCCTGCAACTGACGGATCAGCGCAATGCCCTGCTGCAGCTCCGTGGGGTTCAGGCCTGCCAGCCATTCGTCGAGCAGCAGGATCTGCGGCTCCAGCGCCAGCGCGCGGGCCAGCTCCAGACGCTTTTGGTTGATATAGGTGAGCTCGCCTGCCGGAGTATTCGCAAATTCGGCCAGTCCGACCTGATTGAGCAGTTGCAGGGCACGCGCAGCGGCAGGTTTGCCAAACAGCGGCCGGGGCTTGAAGGCCATGCCGGCAATGACGTTGTCGCTGCAGCTCATGGAGCCCAGCACCTTGACCAGCTGGAAGGTGCGCGCCACGCCCAGGCGGGCGATCTGGTGGCTTTTGAGCGGGTGGATGGGTTTGCCGTTGAACCAGATCTCGCCGCCGTTGATGGGCAGGGCACCCGAGATCAGATTCATGGCCGTGGTCTTGCCCGAACCATTGGGGCCGAGCAGGCCCACGACCTCGCCCGGGTAGACGTCAAAGCTCAGTGCGTTGACGGCCACCAGGCCGCCGAAGCGCCGTGTGGCGCCGCGCACCGAAAGCAGGGTGGCGGTCTTCATGGCTGCTCTCCCTTGCTGGCCGCATTCCTGCCCGGCAGCCTGGCCAGCACGCCAGACAGACCCTGAGGAATGAAGTACACGATCACGATGAACACCAGGCCCAGCAGAATCGAGAAATGGTTGGGGAAGTTGGCGCCCAGGTACTCGAACAGCAGCACCAGCGGCACGGCCCCCAGAATCGGGCCGAACAGCGCGCCGGCACCGCCGAGCAGGGCCATGATCAGCGTCTGGAACGAGACGGCAGGAGCAAAGGCAATGCTGGGGTCGATATAGGTCCAGCGCGGAGCCATGATGGCGCCCGTGACGGTGATGAACACGGCGCTGACGGCGAACAGCAGCAGCTTGGCCGTGGTGGTGTTGATGCCCACATGGCTGGCCACGGTCTCGTCCTCGCCGATCACGCGCAGGGCCAGGCCCAGGCGCGAGCGGTTGATGAGGGCGCGCAGCGCCAGCACCAGGGCCAGCATGGCCAGCAGTTGCCAGTAGATATCGAGCTGGGTGATCTCCACGAACACATAGCGGCCCAGATCCTTGGTGATGTTGACTTCCCACCAGGTGACGAGCTGCTTGACCAGCTCGGCCAGGCCGAAGCTGAAGATCACAAAGTACACGCCCGACAGCCGCAGCGTGGACAGGCCCACGATCAAGGCCATGACCAGGCCCACGCCGGCCGCAATCCCCAGCACGGCGGCCCAGGGCAGGGACTCGCCGAACACGGCGGTGACATAGGCGCCCATGCCGAAGAAGGCGACGGTGGCCAGCGAGATATAGCGCGTGGGCCCCGAGAACAGCGCCCAGGCCGTGGCCAGCACGCAGTACATGAGGATGCTGATCATGAGCGAGAGGTAGTACTCATCCGTGAGCCAGCGCGGCAGCAGGGCCAGACCGGCGGCGGCGATGGCGCTGACGGCCCAGATCAGGATTTCTTTGCGATGGATCGGATTCATCGTGCGGCCCTCCCGAACAAACCGGTGGGCTTGAACAGCAGCACCAGCAGGAACACCGCGTAATTGACGGCCAGCGTCAGGCCGGGGTCGACAAAGGAGGCCACCAGCGTCTCGGCAAAGCCCAGCAGCATGCCGGCCACCAGGCAGCCCATGAGGTTGCCCACGCCGCCCATGATGACGACGATCAGCGCCTTCATGGCAAACATGGTGCCCATGCTGGCCGAGAAGGGCAAAAACATGCTGACCAGCACGCCGCAGATCGCCACCAGCGCGCCGCCCAGACCGTAGGCCAGGGCCGCCGTGCTGCGCACATTGATGCCGACCAGATGGGCGAACTGCGGTGCCACGGACACGGCACGCACCACGGCGCCGGCGCGGGTGCGCGTCAGCAGCAGGTACAGGCCGCCGCCCAGCACGATGGCAAAGCCCAGCACCAGCAGGCGGTTGGCCGCGACCTTGCTGCCCAGGATCTCCACGGGATCGGCCAGATAGCTGTAGCTGTGATAGTCGCCGCCGAACATCACCAGCATGACGCCCTGCACGACGAACAGCATGCCGAAGGTGGCCAGAATCGAATCCACCTCCAGCGCCGGCCCGCCCTTGGCGCGGCGCACCAGCGGGGTCAGCAGCAGCTGATAGATCAGCCACTGGATGGCAAAGCCCAGCGGCACCACCAGCAGCACCAGAAGCAGCGGCGAAACACCCCAGCCGCTCACTGCAAAAAAAGCCAGAAAGGCCGGTGCAATCAGAAACTCCCCATACGAGAGATTCATGATGCGCGCCACGCCATACTGCAGCGTCAGCCCCATGGCCACCAGGCCGTAGAGCCCGCCCAGCATCGCGCCAGCGAGAAGGATGTCTATTAAATTCATAGCGTGTACCGCTGGTGATTCATTGTTCTTGTTATGAAATCAATGCGAAGTTAAAGCGAGACATGCGCAACCAGCTCTTGTTTTGATAGTTCTTGCGTAGCTGGGCGAATGCTGGAATAGGCATGCCCCAGCAACGGGACAGCGAGGAAGGGCAGCCCCGCACCGAGGCTGTCGTCCCCCTCCCGCGAAGCGAGAGAGGGGGAAGGCGCAAAGCGCCTCAGGGGGGGCTTCTAGGAATCACCGCAGGTTTCACCCCCGCCCGTGTAGTCGGCGCAATCGCGTTGAACTCGCCGTTCTGCCACTGGCCCACATGCCAGAGCTTGGTCAGCATCTGGCCTTCAAGCTTGACGGGGCCGAGCACGGTCTCGAAGCTGCCGCTCTTGAGCTCCTGGGTCACGGCGGCGCGGTCGATCTTGCCCACGCGCTCGATGGCCTGCTGCAGCATCTGCAGCGAGGTGTAGACGATGGGGCTGGCAAAGCGGTCCGATTCCTGGCCGGTCACCTCCTTGAAGCGTTTCAGATAGGCCTGCATCTGCGGGTTGCCGGCATCGATGCCGCCCGGCGCCATCACGCCTTCGGCAGCTGCGCCGAACTTGCCCTTGAACATGGGAAATTGCGTGCCCACGCCGGTGAACAGCACCTTGGGAGCCAGGCCCAGCGTCCTGGCCTGCTCGTTGATCAGCATGGTGTCGGGCGGGTAGGAGTAGGCCACGAAGGTGTCGGCACCCTTGCCCTTGGCCTCGTTGATGATGGGCGTCATGTCCTGCGTGCCGATCGGATAGCTCTTGTCGTAGACCAGCTCGAAGCCATGCTGCTTGGCGGCCTTGCGCGTGGCATTGGCCAGCTCCACGCCAAAGCCGTCGGCGATGTTGATCATGGCGATCTTGTGGTTGATCTTGCCGTCCTTCTTGGCCTTTTCCAGCATGGCGACCAGGCCCTCGGCATATTCGCCGCCCGTGCCCAGGAAGAAGAAGGCATGCTTCCAGCGCTTGGCCAGATCGGGGGCCTTGTCGGTCACCGAGGTGGCGGCCAGCAGCGGGTATTTGTGCTTTTCGTAGGTCGGACCCACGGCCAGATTGGAGCCCGTGCCCCAGGGCGGCAGCACGAAGTCCACCTTGTCCTGGGTGATCAGGCGCTCGGTGGCGCGCACGGCCTCTTCGGTGCTGGAGCGGTCGTCGTATTCGATGACCTCGATGGGTACGCGCTTGTTGTAGGCCTTGAGCATGATGCCGCCGGCGTCGTTGATCTCCTTGACCCAGAGCTTGTAGTTGGGCGCTGTGGTCACCGAGGTGCCGCCCGCGTTGACGCCCGTCTTGGCAATGGCCCAGCCGATGCGGATGGATTGGGGCGCTTCCTGGGCCAGGGCCGTGCCGCACAGACCCGCCAGGGCGGTGGCAGCGACCAGACTCTTGAGAACAAAACGCTTGTCGGCGAATGTCATGCTTGTCTCCTTTTTTGATGGACAGGTGTCCGGGTTCTTCGGCCATCGTAGGAAATCGCGGCGGCAGGGGCTTGTCTGGGCGTGCACTGCGTCTTGTCTGTGCATGCAAGTGTCTGTGGGTAAACACTGATTTCCCTGCGAAGCGCCGGTTTTGCCCGGGCCCTGGTCCGGGTCGCTATGGATAATGAAGCATCCTGTTACTTCTTCAGGAGCCCAGATGCGGCCAGACATTCCTGCCTACCAAGTGACCGAGAAGATGACCGAGATGCAAGGCGCTCAAGCCGTGGGCGCCTGGCAGCACTGGATGTCCACGCTCTATGGCCTGGAGAGCGATGTCTATGGCGACCAGCATTTCTCGGCGCGACTGGGCACCTTCGAGCTGGGGCCGGTGGGCATGACCCGGATCGAGGCCAGCCGCCATCGCGTGCGACGCACTTCGGCCAGCATGGCACGCCACAGCACCGACTTTCTCAAGATCGTGGCCCCCTGGCATGGCCAGGCCCGCGTCTGCCAGAACGGGCGCGAAGCCGTGGCGCGCAGCGGCCAGTGGCTGATCTACGACACCACGCAGGAGTACGAGGTGCTCAACCCCGAGTGGTGCGAGCATCTGATCATCACCTTGCCCAAAAGCCGCTTCGAAGACGATGGCCGCGCCATCGACGCCCTCATGGGACGCTATGTGGGCGGCAGCGAAGGCGTGTCCCGCATTGCGCTGGACATGATGCGCGGCACCTTTGCCGAATGCCGGGCCATGGGCCAGGGTCTGGCCCAGCATGTGACGGATTCGCTGCTGCAGCTGATCCAGCTGTCCCTGCTCGATGCCTGCGGCCGTGCGGCCTCGTTGAGCGCCAGCGAGCTGCTGCTGGGCCGCATCAAGGCCTATGTGCGCCAGCATCTGCGCGATCCGGCCCTGAGCGTGGATGCCGTGGCCGCAGCGCTCAACTGCAGCAAGCGTCATCTCTACAACGCCTTTGCCGAGGAGCGGCTGTCCATCAGCCAGCATATCTGGGCCGAGCGCGTGGCCCTGTTCCAGCGCGAGCTGCTCAGTCCTGCCAATCGCCACTGCACTTTGACGGAGCTGGCGCTGGCCAGCGGCTTTGCCAGCGGCGCGCATCTGAGCCGCCTGTTCAAGCAGCACACGGGGCAGACGCCCGCGCAGTTCAGGGCCGGCATGTTTGGCTCCAAATTGCTCAATTAAGAGTTAAACAAGCCTCAGGTCCAGATATTAAATACGCTGTAAGCTATCAATAAGGTAGCAATCCAAAAACAAAAAAGCCACCCGGCGTTTTCAAATCGGGTGGCTTTTTTGCGTGCTTGGCTGCGACCAAGAGCGTTGGATTGAGCATGCTCTGACTCAGTAATACCGAGCAAGGGCCGCCCCGCAGCGAAGGTATTGTCCCCCTCCCGCGCAGCGAGAGAGGGGGAAGCGGCAAAGCCGCTCAGGGGGAGCCTCAGATATCAATCCCGCACTTGCCCGGAGCCAGAATGCCGTTGGGGTCCAGAGCACGCTTGATCTTGCGTTCGATATCGCGCTTGACCGGACCGTAGCTCTTGGCCACGCGCTCCTGGAAGGCAGTGTTCACGCGGTACACGGCATAGCCTTCCTTTTCGAACTCGTCCAGCAGCTCGGCAAAGCAGGCGTTGGCACGCTTGGTTTCCTCTTCGTTGCTGCGGTCGTACAGCACGTCGATGACATGGTGCATATCGCGCCAGCCGACGATGAACTCGCCCACATAGTCCAGGCCATGCTTGTTGAGGATCTTCTTGGCCAGCGACTTCTGCTTGTCGCACTCGCTGCCGCGCGCCTGCGACACCGGGGCAAACCACATCGAGCCGCCACCCCCGCGCCAGTTGTAGAGGCCGAATTCCTGCAGGTTGGGCACGCCTGACATGAGCTGGGCACGGTACTTGAAGGGCTGGGTGTCTCCGGCCATCTCCTCGGTGATCAAGCGGCCCTTGCCCAGCTTCTTGAGCGCGTCCTGCACGATCTTGAAGTTGACGTCGACCTGCTCCCTGGTGCCGTACAGCGCAGCGTAGACATTCCAGGCACCCAGGTGCTTGTCTTTCTGGATCTGCTTGAGGATGGCGTCGGGCGTATGGCCGGGCTCGGTGGTGTAGTCCGAGCGGCGGGTGTTGCAGGTGGACGCTTCCCACAGCACGCCGGCAATCACCACCGAATTGGGGATGACCTGGGCGATGCGCAGGGGGCGGATGAATTCGACGATCTCGGAGATATCGCTGTCTTCGTCGAACTGGATTTCCAGCGGCTTGAAGACCGGGGGCTTGGGCATCAGCCAGAACCCCATCTTGGTGCAGATGCCGTAGTTGGACTGGGTGAACATGCCGTCCAGCGTCGGGCCGTAACCCCACTTGAAAACCTGCCAGGCCTTGTCGCCCTTGACACCTCCCATGCCGGTGCGCAGCACATCGCCGTTGGCCATCACCACTTCCATGCCGCACTGCATCATGAAGTGTTCGCCATAGGGGGTGTAGCCCACGCCGCGGTCCATGGTGTTGCCCAGAGGACCGGCAATGGCCGAGGGGGCCGAGAACGACAACATCAAGGGAATCTTGTTCTCTTCGAGGTAGTCGTAGAGCATCTGGTAGGTCACGCCAGGCTCGACCAGGGCCGTGCACAGCTCGGGGTCCACGTGGATGATTTTGTTCATCTTGCGCAGGTCCAGCACCACCTGGCCGCGCTGGCCCGGCGCGGCCGAGCCGTAGCCGAAGTTGCGGCCGGTGGAGATGGTCCACACGGGCACTTTGTGCGCGTTGCAGATCTTGACCACCTCTTGCACCTGCTCCACGGTGGTGGCCGTCACCACGGCGGACGGTGTGTGCTCTTCGGTAGGCACAGCCATCATCACCTTGGTGTAGGGACGAACCAGCTCGTCCTTGATCATCACATTGTCTTCGCCCAGGGCTTTCTTGAACTGGGCGATGGCCGCATCAAAGCTGCTCTCGCTCATGCCCTTGGGCAGGGCCATGTATTTGCTTGTCATGCTCTGCTTTCCTTGTTTCTTAGATTACGCAGCTAAAGGACACGCGGGCTTCCTTGCCTGCTGCCGCCGTGGTGGTGTTCATGACCTGACTGGACGCCAGCGACCGACCCAGCGCCTGGGCCCAGTCGGCGGCAGCGCCGTCCACGCGATGGTGTTCCACGGCCAGCACGCGGCCACCGCAGGAGCGAACCAGGTCCAGCACCAGCGTGGCCGAGGCGTCATCGAGCAGACCCACCAACAGGGTTTCCTGACTGTCGCTCAGCAGCTCGCCCAATTGATGGAATGCGGCGCTGTCCAGACCTTGAAGGCCGGTGTGCAACGCGTTGCGGGACGTGCTCTGGACACCGGCCACAAAGGCCTTGTCCAGCGCGCTGGCGTGCATGGAGGATGTCACGGCCAGCACCTCGGCGGAGCGCGTGGCTGCGCTGGCGGTCCGGCCTGCGGCGGAAGTGGCAGCCTGTGCCCAGCCTATGCCGGAGACAGCCAGACCTGTAGCGGTCAGAGCTTTGAGAAGGGAGCGACGATCGGCTTGCATTACATCGTCCTCCTTACTTCCTGGCGGGCTCGGCAGCCTTGGGGGCCTCTGTCTTGGACAGGTAGTTTGCCAAGTCTTCCAGCGTGGCGTCGTCGATATCGGTCACGCGAAAGGATGGCATGGCGTTCATGCCGTTGCGCGCAATGATCACGTAGGTCGCGGGCGGAAAGCCTCGCCCCTTGATGATGGGGCCTATGCCGGCTTCATGGCATTTGGCGCAGGTCTTTTCGTAGAAGCGCTGGCCGGGGCCAATGCTGTGAGAGTCCGCAGCCGAGGCAGCGAGGCTGAGGCCGGACAGCAGGGCTGCCAGGGCCAGTTGGGAGGCATGTTTCAACGTGGGTCTCCGGAGGTTCTTTGGGTCGGCAGACACAAGGCGCGGGCGGGGCTTCGCGCCTTGCCCATGCGGGCGCTGCGCCTGAGGTCTTTGCCCCATGGCCCAGCGGCCGCGATGGAGGTTTCAAGCGAAGACAGCCGTCATGCCTGCCGGCTATGGCTGCTGTCCTGGGCGCTTTAGAAGGGGTAGTGACGTGCGGTGGTCTGCATGGTGATCCAGCGCGTGTCGGTGAAGGCATCGATACCGGCCTGGCCGCCAAAGTGACCGTAGCCCGAGTTCTTCACGCCGCCGAAAGGCATCTGGGCTTCGTCGTGCACGGTGGGGCCGTTGACATGGCAGATGCCCGCCTCAATGCGGCCTGCCACGCGCCAGCCGCGCGCTGTGTCCCTGGTGTAGACGGCGGAAGACAGGCCGAACTCGTTGTCGTTGGCCATGGCGATGGCCTGCTCTTCGCCACGCACGCGCACGATGGCCTTCACGGGGGCAAAGGTCTCTTCGCGGAAGATGCGCATCTCGGGGGTCACTCCGTCGATCAGCGTGGCGGCCATCAGGGTGTCGCCGGCCTTGCCGCCGCACAGAATCCTGGCGCCCTTGGCCACGGCGTCGTCGATGAGCTCGTTGACGCGGTTCACGGTGTTCATGTCCACGACGGAGCCCAGCACCACAGGGCCTTTGCGGGGGTCGCCCAGAGGCAGGGTTGTGGCGCGGGCCACCAGCTTTCCGATGAATTCCTCGGCCACGGCCTCGTCCACGATGATGCGCTCGGTGGACATGCATATCTGGCCCGAGTTGGCGAAAGCGCCAAAGGTGCAGCCGGCCACGGCGGAGTCGATGTCGGCATCGTCCAGCACCAGGAACGGGGCCTTGCCGCCCAGCTCCAGAATGACGGGCTTGAGGTGTTTGGCGCAGGTCTGGCCGATGATGCGACCTACGCGCGTGGAGCCGGTGAAGTTCACGCGGCGCACGGCGGGGTGGGCCACCATGGCTTCAACCACTGTGCCGGCGTCTTCGGGCGCATTGGTCACAAAGTTCACCACGCCGGGCGGCAAGCCGCCTTCCTGCAGCGCTTCGATGATCAGGCCGTGGGTGGCGGGACACAGCTCCGAGCCCTTGAGGATCACGGTATTGCCGCAGGCCAGGGGCGTGGCAATGGCGCGCACGGCCAAGATGATGGGGGCATTCCAGGGGGCGATGCCCAGCACCACGCCGGCAGGCTGGCGTACAGCCATGGCCATGCTGCCGGGAATGTCCGAAGGAATCAGCTGGCCGTTGATCTGGGTGGTCAGCGATGCGGCTTCGAGAAACATGTTGGCGGCCAGATGCACATTGAAGCCGGCCCAGATGCCGGAGGCACCGGTTTCTGCTGCCATGGCTGCGGCAAAGGCCTCGGCCTTGGCTTCCAGGGCCTGGGAGGCCTTCATCAGCATCAGTCGGCGTTCTGTGGGGCCCAGGGCTGCCCAGGCCGGGAAGGCTGCCTGAGCGGCTTCCACGGCACGCACTGCATCGGCGCTTGTGGCGGCCGGGGCACGCGTGGCGACCGATCCGTCCAGAGGGTTCCTGCGCTCGAAAGTGGCACCATTGCTGGCCTGTACGGTCTGACCGCCGATAAGCATGCTTTGTTCAATCATCTTCGCTTCCTTCACTACCAAGGGCGCGTGACCTCGGTCACTGCTTGTTGATGCAAGTTCAAAAAGTGGGAGCTGGTGTCGTTGCACAAGGCTTGCGTCACCGGGCTCGTCTTCCCCTTTTGTGGTGTTTCGCCTGAGACTGGCGTGTGAGTGATCGTAGGAAAAGCCTTGGCAAGATGCTGTGCGTAATGTGCACAAACCGTTTGACGAATCGTGCACGCGGCCTAGGGTTTGCACTAGTTTGAATACAGCGTGGGAGATTCTTGATGGCCTGAGCACGAAAGTGCTCACTTACCGATAATTGCGGTACTTTGTCGGCACAGGCAGAGATAGATATAACGAGGAGTCAAGGCCCATGACCGCGCCCATGGTACTGAGTACCGATGGTCTTCCCGAGAAGGAAACTGCACCAGCCTGGCAGGACTGGATGGCGCAGCTGTTCTTGGGTCTGGATACGGATCTGTATGGCGACACCTGTTTTGACGGGCATCTGAGCGTGGCATACGCAGGCGATGTGATGCTCACCAAGCTGGATGCCGGGCGTCACCGCGTCATACGCGACAGCCACCGTCTGCGCGACAGCGAAGCGGCCTATCTCAAGATCGTGGCGCCCTGGAGCGGCCATGCCGAGGTGCAGCAGTACGGCAGCAAGGCCTGCGTGAGCAATGGCAGCTGGGCCATCTATGACACCTCGCAGCCCTACGTGGTGGCCAATCCCCAGCACACGGAGCACCTGATCATGATGGTGCCCAAACAGAGCATTGCCGAGCGAGGCCTGCGTCTGGAAAACCTCATGGGTCGATCGGTGGGGGGCAGCGCCGGCATTGCGCGCATTGCTCTGCAGACCATGCGCAGCACCTATCAGGAGCTGGACAATATGGCGGCACCGCTGGCCCGCCGCGCCGGGGAGTTGCTGGTGGACATGGTGCATCTGTCCCTGCAGGCGCTTGGCGGGCAGGCCACGGCGGTGACGCAAAAGCAGGCCCTGTACGACCGCATCTGCGAGCATGTGGCCTGCCATGTGCGCGACCCCGGGTTGTCGGTCGATCAGGTGGCCGAGGCACTCAATTGCAGCCGTCGGCATCTGCACAACGCCTTTGCGGGGCGAGACCAGTCGCTGGGCGGCTTCATCCAGCAAAGCCGGCTGGAGCTCTGTATGCGGGAGCTGCATTCCCCGGCGCTCGCGCATCGCACCATTACAGAAATTGCCATGGGCTGTGGTTTTGGCAACAGCGCGCACTTCAGCCGTGCCTTCAAGGCCTATGCCGGCATGTCGCCGTCCGAGTTCAGAGCGCTTGGTCATTGATCTGTGCTGACCAGCGTTTTCAAGGCCTATAGGACAATGCAGTCCGTTGCTTAGAAAGCAGGACTGTATTCATGGACATCAATACGCCGCTCACCCTGCTGGGTGGGCTCACCGCCTCTCAATTCATGCGCCGCCACTGGCACAAAAAGCCCTTGCTGGTGCGCCAGGCCATCCCCGGCTTCAAGGCCCCGATTCCGCGTGCTCGCCTGCTGGCCATGGCGGGTGAGGATGGCGTGGAGTCGCGCCTGATCCAGCAGCTGGAAGGTGATAGCTGGAAGCTCAGCCATGGCCCGCTGTCTCGTCGCAGCCTGCCTGCGTTGACCAAGCCGGGCTGGACCGTGCTGGTGCAGGGCGTGGACATGCATGACGCCAAGGCGCATGAGTTGCTGCAGCAATTCCGTTTTGTGCCCGAGGCGCGCCTCGATGATCTGATGATCAGCTTTGCCACCGATCAGGGGGGCGTCGGCCCGCATTTCGACAGCTATGACGTGTTCCTGCTGCAGGCCCACGGCAAGCGTCGCTGGCGCATCGGTCGTCAAAAAGACCTGTCTTTGCAGCAGGGCAAGCCACTGAAAATTCTCGCCAACTTCGAGCCCGAGCAAGAGTTCGTTCTGGAGCCCGGCGACATGCTGTACCTGCCGCCCAAGTGGGCGCATGACGGAGTGGCCGAAGGCGAATGCATGACGTACTCGATAGGCTTTCGCTCGCCCGATCGCAGCGAGCTGGGCCGCGAGTTGCTGCTGCGCATGTCGGACGAGCCCGACGAGCCCGAAACTCCGGTCATTTATCGCGACCCCAAGCAGGAGGCCGTGAGCAGCCCGGCGCTGATTCCTGAAGCCATGTATGACTTTGCCCGCGAGGCACTGAAGAAGGCCATGGCCGAGCCGCTGGCACTGGAGCGCGCGCTGGGCGAGTATCTGAGCGACCCCAAGCCCAATGTCTGGTTCGAGCATGGCGATGAAAACGGCATGTTCGAGAGCGTGGTGCTGGATCGCCGAACGCGCATGATGTATGACGCCAGGCACATCTTCATCAATGGCGAAAGCTATCTGGCGGGCGGCCGCGATGCCACGCTGATGCGCAAGCTGGCGGACACCCGGGCGCTGTCGCGCAAGGATCTGGCCACTGCCAGCGATGATGCGCTGGAGTTGCTGTCGTCGTGGTTCGATGCGGGCTGGGTTCGCTCGGGCGACTGACGCAGGGTGGACTTGTAACTGCGATCGTGCTAACTTACGGGTTTGTCCTCTGTGGCTTTTGTCGATTCGGCGGGCTTTGTATAGATTATGTAAATCTACGGCAAAGCTCAGTCAGGGATTTGACAGGAAGAAACTTATGCTCCACAGTGCGACACAAGGCAAGCGTGGGCTTGCCCGGTAAATGAGAACGCGCCGATTTGTGCAGAATTGTCTAGTTGCTGTCAGTGTTAGTCAGCAATGGGCAAAACTACCTATAATGCGGGCTGAGTCGAATTTATCGTTTGACCTGATATGCCATAGCGATCAATAGCTGCAAAAGGCTGACCGTAATGGCAATCTGCATACCGTCTGCTGAACCTACCATTTAGGAAACTGTCATGAAGAACTCTCTGATTCTGGCTACTGTGATCGCTGCTGCTGCTCTGGCTGCTTGCGGCAAGAAGGAAGAAGCTCCTGCTGCTCCCGCTCCTGCTGTGGAAGCTCCTGCTGCTCCCGCTCCTGCTGCTGAAGCTCCTGCTGCTCCCGCCGCTGACGCTGCTGCTCCTGCTGCTGACGCTCCTGCTGCCCCCGCCGCTGACGCTCCTGCTGCTCCTGCCGCTGACGCTCCTGCTGCTCCCGCCGCTGAAGCTCCTGCTGCCAAGTAATTCGCTGCATCAGCCAGCTTGAGGCCCAGGCCTCAAGCATGAAAAAACCGCACTCAGGTGCGGTTTTTTTGCGTCTGGATTTCGCAGCGGATCTTCACGCTGCGGATGCCTGTCGACATACAAGGTCTGTACCTGTACCTGTACCTGCACTTGCACTTGCACTTGCACTTGCACTTGCACTTGGGCGGATTCTGGCGGGCAAGCGCGGCATGCGCCTTGTAGCCTCAGGCCGAAGCTCGATTCGCTCGGACATGAAAAAAGCCACCAGAGCCGAGCCTGGTGGCTTTTGTATGGGTGCAGCGCTCTTTACTTCAGATCATCGGTGATGATGCGCACGATGCGCTGGCCGTTGGCACTGCTGTCGGGCTGGCCTTGCTCATTGAGCACGCTGACCTGGGACTTGTTGCCGTCACCCTTGACCTGGATCTGATACTTCTGAGGCGCAGCAGCTTCCTTGCCCTGGCTGAAGATCTTGCTGAAGAAGCCCTTGGCCTCAGGCTTGGCGTTCGGGTCCACGTAGCGCACATAGTACAGGCCACGGCTGCGGTCGCGGTCTTCCACGGTGAAGCCGGTGCGGTCCAGTGCCACGCCAACGCGGCGCCATGCGCGCTCAAAGCCTTCTTGCAGCTGCAGAGTGGGCACGCCGTTGATGGTGTCCATGCGTGCGCCGGTCGAGGTGGTGGCCGCAGACCTATCGGCCTTGGCGACGGCAGAGGCCTGCTCTTCGCTCACGCCCAGCTTGACCATGATGCGGCGCAGGAATTCGGTTTCCAGTTCGGGGTCGCGAGGACGTGGTTGCCAGATGGTGTTGTCCTTGCGCTCGCTGGTGTAGACCTCCTGCATGCCACGGTGGGTGACGTAGATGCGGGTCTTGCCATCGGGCTCGCGCTCCAGGCGGGTGCGGAACTTGTCGCGCTCGCTGGTGGAGTAGAGCGAATCGAACACCTTGCCCAGGCTTCTGCGGATGATGTCCTGAGGCAGCTTGGCCCGGTTTTCGGCCCAGTCGGTCTCGAGAATGCCCAACTGGCGGTCTTCCATCGAGTAGATGAAACCGTTTTCCAGCCAGAAGTCGCGAGTGGGTTCCCAGAGCTTGTCGGCTGCACGATCAACCACGAGCCAATGTTCGGCACCGTCGCGCTCGATGCGGACGTCGCCAATCTTGTTGGCTGCTGTGTTGTTGTCGGCGGGCTTGGCTGCCTTGGCATTGGCCTGCATGGCAGCAGCGGATACCACGCCACCAGGGACGGTATAGCGCGAGTCTTGCGACAGCTGCGTCAGATCCGGAGGGACTTCAAGAGAGGGGGCCTGATTCTTGCCCGCGCTCTTGTAGTCGATCTTGGTCTCTTGGAACGTGGTCGTGCAGGCAGACAGGCCCAGCGCGATGCTGAGCAGGCTCAAACGTGCTGTTTGTTGTTTCACGCGGATTGTCCTTGGGTAGCGTTCAAGCTATGTGCGAAAAACCGCTAGCTTAGCGCAACTCGATCAGAGTACGCCAACTTTACGCAGAGCATCCTCAACAACTGCTTCGCATTGCTCGCTCAGCTGCGTCATGGGCAGGCGCATGGTGGGGCCGCACAAACCCATGCGGGCTGCTGCCCATTTCACGGGAATGGGATTGGCTTCGACAAACAGGCTCTTGTGCAGAGGCATGAGCTTGAACTGGATTTCCATGGCGCGCTTGGTATCGCCGGCCATGGCAGCCTTGCACAGCTCGCTCATCAGGCGGGGCGCGACGTTGGCCGTCACGCTGATATTGCCGTGGCCGCCGCACAGCATCAGTGCCACGGCGGTGGGGTCGTCGCCGGAGTAGACGCCGAAGCCGGCAGGCACGTCGCGGATCAGCCATTGAGCACGCTCGATGTTGCCGGTGGCTTCCTTGATGCCGATGATGCCGGGGATCTGGGCCAGACGCAGCACGGTGTCATGCTGCATGTCCGCAACCGAGCGGCCGGGCACGTTGTACAGAACCACGGGCAGGTCTCCAGTGGCTTCGGCGATGGCCTTGAAGTGCTGGTACTGGCCTTCCTGTGTGGGCTTGTTGTAGTAGGGAACGACCTGCAGCTGGCTGTCGGCGCCCACCTTCTTGGCGTACCTGGCCAGCTCGATGGCTTCGTGCGTGCTGTTGGCGCCGCAGCCGGCCATGATGGAGACGCGGCCGGCGGCCTGTTCCACGGCGACACGAATGATTTCGCAATGCTCTTCGACATTCACGGTGGGCGATTCACCGGTGGTGCCGACCACACCGATGCAGTTGGTGCCTTCGGCCACATGCCAGTCGATGAGTTTGCGCAGCGACGGGTAGTCGACGCTACCGTCTTCGAGCATGGGCGTAATGAGGGCAACAATGCTGCCAGTGAGAGCAACGGAGGGTGATGTCATATCCGCAATCAGAAAACGGTAAAAATGAATTCTACAAACAGGGACAGGGTGCAGGCAGTGGTTTGCCATCAACAGTGTCTAGCAAAACTCTGTTTTTGTCGAAGTGTTGTTGATAAATGACGAAATGACGAAATATTTAATTTTTGTGCGTCATATTGTTCGTTGATCGTGGCGCTGTTTCGGACGGCATGGCTGCGGTTTGGCGGTTTTTCAGGTCTTGCGCGGAGCGGGTCGTCCGCCTTCCTCAGAGCCTGCAGGCTGGCCCGGCGAGCCCAGGTCCCACCCCGCCGGCATCGCTTCAGTTCGCGCTGTAGTTCCAGGCGCTGATATGGGCCTGCGCCAGCCGCTCCATGAAGTCCTCGGCATCTGCCGCGCGCACCACGGTCACGCGCAGGCTGTCGTCATCGGTGGCCAGCTTGATCAGGGCCAGCTGGCGGCCGGTCAGATGTTCGGCCATGCTCTCCAGGCCCGATTCAACACCGTCAGCAGGCGTGTCCCATTGCCAGTCATCGGTGCCGGGCAGCCAGTGCGTGGCGGCAATGCCCTCGGCATCCTTCCAGTCAAATCGGGCGAACTGATCGGCAACGGCAAGCAGATGCACCCAGTACAGGGTCAGCGCGTTCTCGCCTGCGGGCAGATGCATGACATCGGGGTCGATCTCGTCATCTTCGTCCCAGCCCATGTCCTCAGGATCAGGTGCCGCCACGCAGTCGCGCCATTGCAGCAGCAGCTGTGCGGCCCGGCTTTGGTCATTCAGGCAGAGAATGCGCGACATATCCTGCATCCAGTCCTCATCCTCTGCCTCTATCAGTTCCGCGCGGGTCATGGTCGTGGGCTCGGGGATGTCTCCACTCAGGCCCTTGAACATGCCGCGCAGCGCATTGCGGTAGTCCTCCCAGGTTTCTCCGGTGCGGGTGATGCTGAAATCCTGGAGGGAGAACATGACCAACTCGGCCTCCGGACCTTCGCCCATAAAGGTGAGCAGCTCATTTTTCTTCGGACTGCAGTTCAGCGGCGGGCACCAGATATCGGGGGCAGCCAGCAGCTTGCCTTTGGTGTTGAAGATGCGCGGCTCGCCTTTTTCGGTGATGGCCAGAAGCTTGCGGCCGGGAAATACCTTGGGGGGCGAGCTGCTGAAGCCGCGCTCTATGGTCTTGAACCGACAGGGGATGATTTCCTGGCCTCGGATGTCGATCACGCCTTCGAGGATGCGGTGCTCTTGCTCGCCCTGCTCGTTGACAAAGGGTTCCCGGACGCAGGCGACGGCCAGGTTTGTCTTGGCGCTGAAGTCGTTGATGTGCCAGTAGCGGCTGGCATCGAACAGCGGCAGGCCGTCTGCCTTGAGCAGCAGCTGGCGCGAGTTGCCGTATGGGCCTTTTTCGGCGCGGATGAATTCGTCCTGTTCCTCGTTGTAGTCGATGCTGCTGAGCCCCTCGTGCAGCAGCGCGAGGCTGGGCAGGCTGCGCAGGTCCTGCATGTTTTCCTGCCCCGGCGATCGGCAGGCCATCACCTGGGGCGTGACGGCATAGGCGTCGCGATAGACCTCGGAGGGCGATACCAGCCAGATGCCGTTCAAATCCTTGATGCCGGACTTCGCACCTTCGCCCGGCGTGGTCTCGGGGTAGTGCACGCTCAGATGCTCGCCAGAGACAAAGGCCATCCTCGCGCCCTCCAGGGGGCGCTGCAGCCAGCGGCCATAGGGCGTGACCATGCCCACAGGCCAGTGGTCGCGCTCGGCCTCGTTCTGTGGCTTCAGGCCCGTGCGCGGGTGCAGCCTGGGCATGACGTAATAGCTTTCGGTCGCTTCGTCCCAGGCGCCATGGTGGCGCGGCTCGTAGTGATCGGCCAGCCAGGCGGGCCAGTCTTCTTCGCTTTGCTGCTCGATGACCTCGGTGCGGGCAATGACCGAATCGCTCCACCATCCCAGATGGGATTGCGGCGCCCGTTTCAAGGCCTGCAGAGATTCGGGCAGCTCGCCGCCGCTGCAGCTCCATTGCCGGCATCGCTCGCGCTGGGCCTGCAAAAAGGTCGTGAACTCGGCCTCGTCAAAGTCATGCGGACATAGCGTGGCGCAGTCCAGCAACAGCCATTGGCGCGTGCTGGTGCTGATGGTGTGGTCGATTTGCTGCCATTGCCTCTTGATGGAATCGGGCCAATGCGCAGGGCCTTTTGAGGGCAGTGGCGCAATCACGCCCTTGAGCCATTGCCAGCGGGCCCGGACCTGCTCCATGGGGGCGGCCAGGGCCGAGAGGCTTTGCCTGTCCTGATAGGCGCTGCAGGGCACCAGCTCGGGCAGCTGGCGCGCATCGCCGAGCAGCACGCTGAACAGCAGCGGCGTGCTGCTGAACCACTCGGCCCAGCCGTCGCAGCTGCCGCCGGGTTCTGCGGGCCACTGTGTCGAGGGACTGGGGTGTTCGTTGTGGGCAAGCAGCAGGGCGTAGGCGGGCATGGCAGGTGGGCGCAGGTGGATGCAGAAGAAGAGCGTCAGGCTTGCAAAAGTGCAACGGGTGCGGCAGGTGCAGTGGGTGCGGCAGGTGCGGTCGCGCCATCGGGCCGGATGGCGGCAATGCGCTGCACCACGCGCGCGGGCTGCTCAAGCAGGCCGTGTTCGTAGGCGACGATGTTCCAGCCGGCGCAGACTTGCAGCAGCTCGCCGGGCGCCAGCAGGAAGTCCGGGCGCGAGGGCTTGCCATAGGCTTCGTTGCCCTGGGCGAAGGTTTCGTAGAGCAGCACGCCGCCGGGCTTGACGCTGTCCAGAATCAGCGGCCACAGCGGACGCCACAGATAGTTGGTGACGACCACGCCGTCAAAGCTGCGGCCCGTCAGCGGCCAGGCGTTGTTTTCGATGTCGGCGGTAATCGCCTCGGCGATATCCGCCACGGACCGCGTCGCCTCCGGCGCCTTGTCCACGCTGGTCAGCGTGTGGTTCAAGGCCGAGAAGAAGCGGGTATGGCGGCCCATGCCGCAGGCCAGATCCAGCACCGAGCCCTGCGGGCGTACCAGATGGGCAAAGCGGGCAATCCAGGCGGAGGGCGCCGGCGCGCAGTGGCTGGCGGTCGTAGCAGGAATGGGGGCGGGTGCGGGAGGCTGGGAGTGGCTGGTCATCTTGCGAAAACTATAGCAGTGCCCGCAGCCCAATCCTTGCATGGCCTGTGCGTTGCTGCATCGGCAGCCGCTCGCCGTCGGCTCAGTGCGGCTTCACATCGTCCTTGAGCGCGGCCAGGGCCATGTCTTCCACCATGCCCGGGGCGATCAGCTTGATGAAGCGGCCCAGCTTGCCCTTGCCGGTCATCACCACCTCGCGCTGGCGGCGCTTCAGGCCGTCAAGGATGAGGCGCGCGCATTCGACCGCCGTCATCGCGCCGTCTTCCTTGAGGCCGCTGACGCCTGCGGTCTCGCCTCTGGCGTTGTAGCCGTGGTAGCGGATGCGCGTATCCACCACGCCGGGGTAGGCGGTGGTCACGCTCACGCCGGCGGGCTTGAGCTCGATGCGCAGGGCTTCGAAGAAGCCGGCCATGGCGAACTTGCTGGCGCTGTAGGCCGTGCGGCCCGGCACGCCGATCAGCCCGGCCAGCGAAGACACGGCGACGATGGAGCCCTTGCTGGCCTTGAGGTGCGGCAGTGCCGCATGGGTGCACCAGACGCTGCCCCAGAGGTTGACGCGCATCAATCTTTCATACCAGCCCAGGTCTTGTGCGCTGACCTGCTCGAACAGCGCATGGGCCGAGATCCCGGCGTTGTTGATCAGGGCGTCCAGCCCGCCAAACTGCTGCACGGCGGCGTCGATCAGCGCGCGGCACTGGGCCTCTTCGCTCACATCGGTGGGGACTGTCAGCACCTGCGCCCCCAGGGCCTGGCATTGCTCTGCCACGGCTAGCAGATTGCCGGCATTGCGCGCAGCCAGCGTCAGCTGCAGCCCGCTGCCATGGGTTTGTGCCAGCTGGCGGGCCATTTCGGCGCCTATGCCGTCCGAGGCTCCGGTGATGATGATGCGGGCCATGCTCTCTCCCGGCCATGCTGCCCGGGCGGCTTGCCCAAGGGCTCAGAAGCAGGCCCAGACCTGGTCTGCCAGTGTGAGCATGAATTCCGGTTGCAGATACAGGGCAAACACCGCCAGCAGCAGCACGAGCACGGCAGACCAGATGGAGATGCGTTGCCAGAGTTTGAGCGGCATGGCGGTGTCTCCGGAATCAGGCGACGCTGGGCGTGCTGCGAACAATGGCTGTCTCGCGCACGGGCAGGTTGACGACGGCGGCAAAAATGCCCAGGGCAATCGAGAGGTACCAGACCATGTCGTAGTTGCCGTTGATGTCGTAGAGATAGCCGCCCAGCCATACGCCCAGGAAGCTGCCGATCTGGTGGCTGAAGAAGACAAAGCCGCCCAGCATGGACAGATGCTGCACGCCGAAGATCTGGGCGATGGTGGCATTGGTCAGCGGCACGGTGGACAGCCACAGAAAGCCCATGGCGGCGCAGAAGGCATAGACCGACCAGGGCGAGAGCGGGGCCAGCAAAAAGGCCACGGTGGCCACCGAGCGCAGGCCGTAGATGCCCGACAGCAGATAGCGCTTGGGCAGCTTCTGGCCCAGATTGCCGGCCAGATAGGTGCCGAAGATATTGAACAGGCCGACCAGGGCCAGCGAATAGCTGGCCACATGGGGCGCCATGCCGAAGTCCTTCAGATAGCTGGGCATGTGCACGCCAATGAACATGACCTGGAAGCCGCAGACAAAGTAGCCCGCCATCAGCAGCAGAAAGCTGGGGTAGGTCCAGGCTTCCCTGAGCGCCTGCCCCACGGTCTGCTCGCGCTTGATGGGCGTGCTGCCGCCAAAGCCCGGCTCGCGCAGGCCAAAGGCCAGCGCGGTAATCAGCAGCGCGAACAGCGCCAGTATCAGCAAGGCATTGGACCAGCCGAACTGCGCGATCAGCTTGCCCTCCACGGGCACCATGAAGAACTGGCCGAACGATCCCGCGGCCGCTGCCACGCCCATGGCCCAGCTGCGCCGCGCCACGGGAATCTGCCGGCCCAGCACGCCGTAGATCACGGCATAGGTGGTGCCGGCCTGGGCCGCGCCGATCAGCACGCCGGCGGTCAGCAGGAACACCGTGGAACTCGGCGACAGCGCCATGCCGACCAGCCCCAGGGCGTAGAGGACGGAGCCGCCGATCAGCACCTTGAAGGCACCGATGCGATCGGCCAGCATGCCGACGAAGATGCCCAAGATGCCCCAGGACAGGTTCTGCACGGCAATGGCCAGGGAAAAGCTCTCGCGCGTCCAGCCCATCTCCTGGGTGATGGGTTGCAGCCACAGGCCGAAGCCGTGGCGTATGCCCATGGAGAGCGTGACGATGGCGCCACCGCACAGAAGAATCTGCGCCATGGACATGGGGGCTGGAGTTGTCTTTGTAGTCATGCCGTGTGTGCGAAAAAAGGCTTGGGGGCGGTCAGCACACCACTGTAACGAAACCCGCTGTTTTGCGCCTGCACCGCTCGTCACATGCGTGGCAGTCCGGCCTGCCAGAATGCGATGGCAGTGCCGGGTTGCGTGGATGCGCAGCGCAGCAGAAAATAAAAAGTGAGCTTCTTACGTAAGCCTTGTAAAGAATGTAGATAAAAAACTATCTGAAACCTATAAATTACAAGCAGTACAAGCTATCTTTTTAATAGTTTTCTCTACGATAAAGACCCGGTAAAAACACGTTGCCAAGACAGATGTTCGGGCTTTGTGCAAGAGTATTGGGAGTAAACAACTGTGAATTTATCCAGCTCTCATCCGCAGAGGCCACTACAATCCGCCCCCATGGCAGTCAAACCGTCCAACGAATATTCCGAAGGCTCGATCCGCGTTCTCAAGGGTCTTGAGCCTGTCAAACAGCGTCCCGGCATGTATACGCGCACCGACAACCCCCTGCACATCCTGCAGGAGGTGATCGACAACGCGGCCGACGAGGCGCTTGCCGGCTATGGCAAGAAGATCAAGTTCACCATGCATGCCGACGGCTCCTACAGCGTGGAGGACGACGGGCGCGGCATTCCCTTTGGTCTGCACCCCGAAGAGAAGGCGCCCGTGGTGGAGCTGGTCTTCACGCGTTTGCACGCGGGCGGCAAGTTCGACAAGGGCAATGGCGGCGCCTACAGCTTCTCGGGCGGTCTGCATGGCGTGGGCGTCTCGGTGACGAATGCGCTGGCCACGCGTCTGGAGGTGCAGGTGCACCGCGACGGCCAGGTGGCCACGCTGGTGTTCTCGGGCGGCGATGTGATCGAGCCGCTGAAGGTGCGCCCTTTGCAGGCCGGCGAGCGCAAGCAGGGCACGACGGTGCGTGCCTGGCCCGATGCCAAATACTTTGAATCCTCGGCCCTGCCCATGGGCGAGCTGGTGCATCTGCTGCGCAGCAAGGCCGTGCTCATGCCCGGCGTGGCTGTTTCGCTGACCAATGAAAAGTCGCGTGACACCCAGAGCTGGCAGTTCAAGGGCGGTCTGCGCGACTATCTGGCGCAGAGCCTGCATGGCGAGCCCGTCATCCCCCTGTTCGAGGGCGAGGGCTTTGCCGACAAGAACAACGACAGCTTTGCCGAAGGCGAGGGCGCGGCCTGGTGCGTGGCCTTCACCGAAGACGGCGCGCCGCTGCGCGAAAGCTATGTCAACCTGATTCCCACCACCGCTGGCGGCACGCATGACAGCGGCCTGCGCGACGGCCTGTTCCAGGCCGTCAAGGCCTTCATCGACATGCACTCGCTGCTGCCCAAGGGCGTCAAGCTCATGCCCGACGACGTGTTTGCGCGCGCCAGCTATGTGCTCAACGCCAAGGTGCTGGATCCGCAGTTCCAGGGCCAGATCAAGGAGCGCCTGAACTCGCGCGACGCCGTGCGTCTGGTCTCGGGCTTTGTGCGCCCGGCGCTGGAGCTGTGGCTCAACGAGCATGTGGACTGGGGCAAGAAGCTGGCCGAGATTGCCATCAAGGCCGCCCAGACCCGCCAGAAGGCCGGCCAGAAGGTGGAAAAGCGCAAGGGCAGCGGCGTGGCCGTGCTGCCCGGCAAGCTGACCGATTGCGAGAGCAAGGACATAGCCGTCAACGAGGTGTTTCTGGTCGAGGGCGACTCTGCCGGCGGAAGCGCCAAGATGGGCCGCGACAAGGAAACCCAGGCCATCCTGCCGCTGCGCGGCAAGGTGCTCAACACCTGGGAGGTGGACCGCGACCGGCTGTTCGCCAACAACGAAATCCACGATATTTCGGTGGCGATCGGTGTGGACCCGCATGGCCCCAATGACGAGCCCGATCTCTCCGGTCTGCGCTACGGCAAGATCTGCATTCTCTCGGATGCGGACGTGGACGGCTCGCACATCCAGGTGCTGCTGCTGACGCTGTTCTTCAAGCATTTCCCCAAGCTCATCGAAGCCGGTCACATCCATGTGGCGCTGCCGCCGCTGTTCCGGGTGGATGTGCCTGCGCGCGGCAAGAAGCCGGCCATCAAGGTCTATGCGCTCGATGCGGGCGAGCTCGATGCCATCATCGAGAAATGCGCCAAGGACGGCGTGCCGCGCGAGAAATGCCAGGTCAGCCGCTTCAAGGGCCTGGGCGAGATGAATGCCGAGCAGCTGTGGGAAACCACGCTGAACCCCGATACGCGTCGCATGCCTGCCGTGCAGTTCATGAACATGGACTTTTCCGAGGCGGCAGCCGTCGTCACCAAGCTCATGGGCAAGGGCGAAGCCGCCGCCCGCCGCGAGCTGATGGAGCTGCATGGCGATGCCGTGGAGGTCGATATCTAGGCGGGCGTTGTCAACGCCTGCACTAGCGGTCACTAGCGGTCGATGGAGCCAGCCATGTACAAGCCCATGTTCGATGCCTCAACCAGCCAGCTGCCTTCGCGCGGCGGGCTCGCGTCTGTGCGTTTGCGACGTGCAGTGGCCGCTGCCTTGCTGGCGGGCTCGGGCTGGCTGGCCATGGCGCCGGCGGCGCATGCCGATCTCTGGGCCTATGTCGACGAATTCGGCGTCACGCACTTTGCGGCCGAGGCGCTGGACGAGCGCTACAAGCTGTTCTTCAAGGGCGAACTCTACGACAGCAGCCAGCCGGGCCTGCAGCTCAAGCAGGGCTCGGTGGCCGAGGGGCTCAACGCCCGCACGCGCATGCAGAGCTTTTTCGAGGTCTCGCCGCGCTACAAGAGCGTGAGGCCGCATCTGCAGAAGGCGGCCGAGAGAACCGGCGTGGACTACGACCTGATCAAGGCCGTGATCGCCGTGGAGTCCGGCTTCGATGCCGAGGCCGTCTCGCCCAAGGGCGCTGTCGGCCTGATGCAGCTGATGCCGGCCACGGCCGAGCGCTTTGGCGTGTCGGCCAGCAAAAAGCGCAGCATGCAGCAGCAGCTGGTCGACCCGGCCGTGAACGTGCCTGCCGGCGCGCGCTATCTGAGCTATCTGATTGACTTGTTCCCGGGCCGGCTCGATCTGGTGCTGGCCGCCTATAACGCGGGCGAAGGCGCGGTGCAGAAATTCGGCAAGGCGATTCCGCCCTACAAAGAAACAATGAATTACGTCAAGGCCGTCACGGGCATCTACGAGCAGCTGCAGGCAGCTAGGCCCATGAGCGGCCGGGTGGCTGCGGCCGGCTCGGCTGGCCGCGCCGGCTCCCGCATACGCATGACGCTGCCGGGCGCGGCCTCTGCGGCTGCGGACGCGCAAATACCTTGAGTCGCCGGATCGGCGCAATTTGGAAAATCACAAAGAATTCATGAGCGATCAAACCACACTGGATTTGTCTCAACAAGCCGCTGGCGATGCACTGGACCTGGGTCAATACGCACAGCGCGCCTATCTGGAATACGCTTTGTCGGTGGTCAAGGGCCGTGCCCTGCCAGACGTCAGCGATGGCCTCAAGCCCGTGCAGCGCCGCATTCTCTATGCGATGGACCGCATGGGCCTGAGCTATAGCGGCCCGAACGGCAATACGGCGGCCAAGCCGGTCAAGAGCGCCCGCGTCGTCGGTGACGTGCTGGGCCGCTTTCACCCGCACGGCGACCAGTCGGCCTATGACGCACTGGTGCGCATGGCGCAGGACTTCAACCAGCGCTACCCGCTGGTGGACGGCCAGGGCAACTTCGGCAGCCGCGACGGAGACGGCGCAGCAGCCATGCGTTACACCGAGGCGCGCCTGTCCAGGATCACCGGCCTGCTGCTCGACGAAATCGATATGGGCACGGTGGACTTTGTGCCCAACTACGACGGCAGCACCCAGGAGCCCAAGCAGCTTCCGGCCCGCCTGCCGTTCTCGCTGCTCAATGGCGCCAGCGGCATTGCCGTGGGTCTGGCAACGGAAATCCCCAGCCACAATCTGCCCGAGGTGGCTGCGGCCTGCGTGGCCCTGATCAAGAAGCCGCAGCTGCCCGAGGAGGAGTTGCTGGCGCTGATTCCCGGTCCCGACTATCCGGGCGGCGGCCAGATCATTTCATCGAGCAGCGATATCGCCGACGCCTACCGCACGGGCCGTGGCAGTCTCAAGGTGCGTGCGCGCTGGAAGATCGAAGAGCTGGCGCGCGGCCAGTGGCAGCTGGTGGTGACCGAGCTGCCGCCCGGCGTGTCGGCCCAGAAGGTGCTCGAAGAGATCGAGGAAATCACCAACCCCAAGGTCAAGACCGGCAAGAAGGCGCTGAGCCAGGAGCAGACCCAGCTCAAGGCCAGCATGCTGGCGGTGCTGGACTGCGTGCGCGACGAGTCGAGCAAGGATGCGCCGGTGCGCATCGTGTTCGAACCCAAGACCGGCAAGATCCCTCAGTCGGAGCTGATCACGGCGCTGCTGGCCCACACCAGCCTGGAGTCTTCGAGTTCGATCAATCTGACCAGCATTGGCCTGGATGGCCGCCCGGTGCAGAAGTCGCTGCGCCAGATGCTGGAGGAGTGGATTGCCTTCCGCTTCCAGACCGTGACGCGACGCAGCCGGCATCGGCTGGAGAAGGTGCTCGATCGCATCCACATCCTCGAAGGCCGTCAGGCCGTGCTGCTCAATATCGACAAGGTCATTGCCATCATCCGCGCCAGCGATGAACCCAAGCAGGCCCTGATCGATGCCTTCCATCTCTCCGAGCGTCAGGCCGAGGACATTCTTGAAATCCGTCTGCGCCAATTGGCGCGCCTGGAGGCCATCAAGATCGAGCAGGAGCTCAAGGAGCTGCGCACCGAGCAGGGCAAGCTGGAAGACATCCTGGGCAGCGAGGCGACCATGCGTCGCCTGATCTGCAAGGAAATCGAGGCCGATGCCAAGACCTTTGGCGATGCCCGTCGCACCCTGATCCACGAGGAGAAAAAGGTGGTGGCCGAGGTCAAGGTGGTGGATGAGCCCACGACCGTGATCATTTCCGAAAAGGGCTGGGTGCGCACGCGCAGCGGTCATGGCGTCGATGCCGGTACGCTGAGCTTCAAGGCGGGCGATAGCCTGTACGGCACGTTCGAGTGCCGCACGGTCGATCAGCTGCTGGCCTTTGGCAGCAACGGCCGGGTCTATTCGGTGCCGGTATCGGCCCTGCCGGGCGGACGCGGCGACGGCCAGCCCGTGACGACGCTGATCGAGCTCGAAGCCGGAACGCAGCTGCTGTACTACTTTGCCGGTGCAGAAAGCACGCAGCTGCTGCTGTCGGGCTCGGGCGCCTACGGCTTCACGGCGAGCGTGGGCGATATGGTCTCGCGCCAGAAGGCCGGCAAGGCCTTTGTCACGCTGGGCGAGGGCGAGACCCTGTGTGCTCCTTCGGTGGTGCATGGCGTGCCCATGAATGCGCGTGCCGAATATGTGGAAGGCGGCGAGCAGGGGGCCGGTTTGCTCAACCCCGCCAGCCATGTGATCTGCGCCTCGGTGGGCGGTCGCATTCTGACCTTCGAGATCGCCGAGCTCAAGGCCATGCCCAAGGGCGGGCGCGGCCTGATGCTGATCAGTCTGGAAGACAAGGATCAACTGGCCGGCGCGGCCGCCTATACACGCAGCATTCGCCTGGATGGCGTGGGACGCGGCGGCAAGGTGCGTACCGAGACGCTGGAGATCCGCAGCCTCAACAATGCCCGTGGCAATCGTGGGCGCAAGGGCAAGGCCGCTGATCTGGGCTTCAAGCCGCAGATGGTGACGCGCGTGGAATAAGCAGGCTTGTGCCGCCTGTCAAAAAGCCGCGCCAGGCAGGTCCTGGGCGGCTTTTTGTTTTCTGCGGTGCAGACATGGGCCCGGGGCAGCGCACTACAAAGGGAAATTCCTGCTGCTGACATGGGTTCAGCATGGATACATTTTGTCTTAATGCGCAGCGATGTCTGCGCGCAGGCATGGTGCAGCTTTGTTGGCAGGATATTTTATGCAGCGACTCAAGATGGCCCACAAGCTCTGGGCGGCAGTGTTACTCATCGTGGCGGTGTTGATTGCGGTGATCGGGTTCGCGGGCTACCGCTCCTCGGTCACGCAGCAGGCGTCGGACCAGGCGGCGCAGCAAATGCGCTCACGCACCGAGCTGGCGATCGAGTGGATGGGCCTGACCGAAGCCAACGCCGTGCGCACCTTGGCATTGGCTCTGAGCAGCGAGGCGTCGGTGGAGGCGAGCTTCAAGCCCGCGATGGCCGAGACCTCGGACCGTATTTCCAGGGTGCAAAAGGCGCTGCAGGCACTGGCGGTGTCTGCCGAGGACAAGGCCCAGATGGAGCGGGTGTCCGCAGCGCGCCAGCAGGTGCTGACGCTGCGCCAGCAGATTGCCCAGCTCAAGGACCAGGGGGAGACGGTCCGGGCTCTCGCGCTGGCCGAGCAAAGCTTCAAGCCCGCGATTGCAGCCTATCTGCAATCGCTGCAGGCGTTTGTCGAGCTGCAGAAAAAAGCCGCTGCCGACAGCCAGCTGCAGATGGCCGAGTTGCGCATGGCGACCGTGAAGGTAGCCGGTGTGGTCGTGCTGCTTGTGGTGCTGGGCATTGCCGCCGGCGCCTTCTTTCTGATCCGCAGCATGCAGTCGCCGCTGCTGGCCGCCCAGCTCATGGCCGAGCGCATTGCCGGCGGCGATCTGCGGGTGGGCGAAACCGTGCAGCGCCATGACGAATTCGGCGCGCTGCTGCGCACCCAGCAGGACATGTGCCGGGCACTCAACGATATGGTGGCCCAGGTGCGCCACAGCGCCGACAGCATTGCCACGGCCAGTGCCGAGATCGCTGGCGGCAACCAGGACCTGTCGGCGCGCACCGAGCAGACTTCCAGCAATCTGCAGCAAACCGCTGCCGCCATGGAGGAGTTCACCAGCACCATCCAGAACAGCGCCAGCAGCGCAGAGCTGGCGCGCAGCACGGCATCGGGCGCGGCCGCCCTGGCCCAGCGCGGCGGCGAGGTCGTGGCTTCCATGGTGGTGACCATGGACGAGATTCGCCAGAGCAGCCAGAAGATTGGCGACATCATCGGCGTCATCGACGGTATTGCCTTCCAGACCAATATCCTCGCGCTCAATGCGGCGGTGGAGGCGGCGCGCGCCGGCGAGCAAGGTCGCGGTTTTGCCGTGGTGGCCAGCGAGGTGCGCTCCCTGGCCCAGCGCAGCGGCGACGCGGCCAAGGAAATCCGTACCCTGATCGGCACCTCGGAGGCTCGCGTGCAAAACGGCATCCGTTTGGTGCAGAGCGTGGGCGAATCCATGGACGATATCGTCAAATCGGTGCAGAACGCCAGCACCATGATTTCCGAGGTGAGCGAAGCCTCGGTCCAGCAAAGTGCAGGCGTGACCCAGGTCAACCAGGCCATCAGCCAGCTCGATCAGATGACACAGCAGAATGCGGCTCTGGTCGAAGAATCGGCCGCTGCCGCGCAAAGCCTGCGGGAGCAGGCCGAGCAGCTGACGCAGACGGTCAGCATGTTCCGCATGGATGATCTCAGAAGCAGCCAGGTGCATGCCAAGTCTGCTATTGAATCGGGAGCAAAAAGGCCCGCCTCGACGCTCCGGCCACGCCCGTCCGGCGCCGCGCGCCAGCCGGCGCTGGCGCACCAGGAGTGAATCGGGTCGCGCCGCTTCAGCCGATGACCGGCACGGCGTCAAAGAGGTGCGCCGGTGCCATGATCTGCTCGCGGCTGGCGACCAGGGGCAGGTCGCGCTGCCCCGATTCGGTGCGAGAGACCAGGGCATATAAGGTGCTCACGGCTCTGGACACCGCATCGGCCACGGCGCGCCCTTGAATCAGATGGCCCAGCAGCACGGCCGAGAACACATCGCCCATGCCATTGGGCAGGGGGTGCAGGTCGATGTAGGGCGTCTGCACCAGCCAGGATTGGTCGGCCGTCACGGCCAGTGTGGCCAGGTGATCGGCAGGCAGATCGTCCGTGCGCAGGCTGGTGATGACGATCAGCGCAGACTGGCTGTCATGCATCTGCGCGAGCATGGTGCGTGCCGCCTGCGTGGCGGCCTGCACCGTGGTCAGCGGGCCGCCGCACAGCAGCTCGAACTCGTAATGGTTGGGCGTGATGACGCTGGCCTGGGACAGCGCGCGCTTGCGCAGAAAGTCCGGAATGCCGGGGCGCACAAACACGCCGCGCCCCACATCGCCCATGACCGGGTCGCACAGATAGTGTGCCTTGGGCTGGGCGGCGCGCACCTCCTGCACGGCCGCCAGAATGGCTTCGCCCACACCGGCATCGCCCAGATAGCCCGAGAGCACTGCGGTGCAGCGCGCCAGCACGCCGCGCGCGCGCAGACCGTCCAGCACATCCTGTACATGGGCAGGTGTGAAGACCTGGCCCTTGAATTCACCGTAGCCGGTATGGTTGGAGAACTGCACCGTATGCACGGCCACGGGCTCTATGCCCAGCAGCTGCAGCGGCAGCATGGCAGCGTCGTTGCCCACATGGCCGTAGGCGACATGGGATTGAATGCTGAGAACCAGCGGGGGGGCCTGCATGCCGGGCATGGGAGCTCTTTCGTGAGTGGTTGGGATGCTTGCCGCAAGTATCGCGCTGCAAAGATAAAGTGAGCTGCTTGCGCCTGCCAGTCAAGCACTTCAGATAGTTTTTTATCCGAAATCTATGAATAGCAAGCGGTATTAGCTCACTTTATATGTGTGAGCGGTAGTCTTAGCCCAGCTCGGCCATCAGCTCTATTTCCACGCAGCAGCCCAGGGGGATCTGGGCCACGCCGAAGGCGCTGCGGGCGTGCTTGCCGGCTTCACCGAAGACTTCGCCCAGCAGTTCGCTGCAGCCGTTGGTGACCAGATGCTGCTCGGTATAGCTGGTGCTGGAGTTGACCAGGCTCATGACCTTGACGATGCGCTTGACACGATTCAGATCGCCGCCGCAGGCATGCTGCAGCGTGCCCATCAGATCCACGGCCACGGCGCGGGCTGCCTGCTTGCCTTCTTCGGTCGTCATGTTCTCGCCCAGCTTGCCGACCCAGGGCTGGCCGTTTTGCTTGGCGATATGGCCGCTGAGGAACACCAGATTGCCGGTCTGCATATAGGGCAGGTAGGCGGCTGCAGGCATGGCCACTTCGGGCAGCGAGATGTTCAGGGCTTTGAGTTTTTCATAGACGCTCATGACGGCTCCAAAAAGTGCGAGGCTAAGGATCGACAAGTTTGACACAGCAGCGGGGCCGGGCATGGATTGCCTTGGTACAGCGGCCATAGCTTTTGAATTGATAGCTGCTCGCGCAATGAGAGCAAATGTTTGGTGCTGTTTTGGTGTTCGAGACAGGGCAGGGATAGTCGCAATGCTGTGCCTGGGCGCTGCCTCCTAGCATGGCAGCATGCCGCTCCATCAGACTCCAAGCTCTCAGCGTCACCGCCCGTCGTGGCTGGCGCCGCTCTGGGGTTGTGTGCTGGGTGCTGCCTGGCAGGTGACTCAGGCCAGGCTGTGGCATCTGTCGCTCTACCAGCTCTTGCTGGCTGGGGGGGGGCTGACAATGCTGTTTGCATGCAGATGGCGTGGCAGGCCCTGGCAGAGCTGGTGGCTGATGCTGTTGGGCGCTGCCTGCTGTGTGGCGGGGCTGACGGGGTGGCGCGCCCACGCCTATCTGGAGCAGACCCTGCCACAGGCGCTGGAGGCGGTGGACTTGCAGGTGGAGGGTCGCATTGCTTCCATGCTGCAGAACCAGGCCAACGGTCAGCGCTGGCGTTTTGTGGTCGATAGCTCGGATGCCGGCGTGCCAAGGCTGCTGGAGCTGTCCTGGTATGGCCCGTTCGGGCAGGTGCCGGATGCCAGTCAGCCTCTCGTGCCTGACTGGGCCAAAGGCGTGGCGCTCAGTCCCGGCCAGCGCTGGCGTTTCACGGTACGCATCAAGCGCCCGCATGGCTCGCGCAATCCGCACGGCTTTGACTACGAGCTGCTGGCCTGGGAGCAAGGAGTGCAGGCCACGGGTTATGTGCGTAGTCAGCCCGCGCCCGAACTCCTGGCCGTGACAAACCAGTATCCGTTGCAGCGCTGGCGACAGGGCTTGCGCGATCGCATTCAGGGCGAGGCATTGCGCTTGCAGCGCTGGTGGCCAGATGGCGGCGCAGAGCATGCTCAGGCCGCCCTGGGCGTGGTGGCAGCGCTGGCCGTGGGCGATCAGCAGGCGATTGAGCGCAAGGACTGGACCCTGTTCCGTCAGACGGGCGTGGCGCATCTGATGAGCATATCGGGCCTGCACATCACCATGTTTGCCTGGCTGGCCGTCTTGATCGTGGGCCGTGCATGGAGGCTTAGTGCGCCCGCTTGTCGTTGGATGCCTGCCCCGCGCGCGGCCCTGGCCGTGGGCGTGGTGCTGGCGGCGGCCTATGCCTTGTTCAGCGGCTGGGGTCTGCCCGCGCAGCGCACGATCTGCATGCTGGCCGTAGTGGCGCTGCTTCAATGGCTGGGCGTGCGCTGGCCCTGGGCCTGTGTATGGCTGCTGGCACTGGCGGTGATTGTGGTGGCCGACCCCTGGGCGTTGTGGCAGGCTGGGTTCTGGCTCAGTTTTGTCGCCGTCGGCGTATTGCTTGCTTCCAATTCAGTGGCGGATAGCGCCGAAGCCGCAAGCGCAAAAAGACGATTTCTTGCAAGAGTGAAGGAGTTGTGGCGCGAGCAGTGGCTGATCTCGCTGGCCTTGGCGCCACTGGGGCTGCTGCTGTTTGGTCAGGTGTCCGTCGTGGGCCTGCTGGCCAATCTGCTGGCCATTCCCTGGGTCACATTGGTGGTCACGCCGCTGGCCTTGCTGGCTGCGGTGCTGCCCATGGCGGCAAGCGCTGCCGCCGTCGCCATGCTGCCCTTGATGAGGCTGCTGCAGTGGCTGGCTGCGCTGCCCGGAGCCGTATGGGCCTTGCCGCAGCCTGCCTGGTGGGCCAGTGTGCTGGCGATAGCCGCCGGACTGCTGGTGATTGCGCCTTTGCCGGGCCGGCTGCGGCTGGTGGCCGCGCTGTTGGCGCTGCCTGCCTTGTTCTGGCCTCAGGCCTGGCCGCGTGTCGGCGAGTTCGAGCTGCTGGCGGCGGATATCGGCCAGGGCAATGCCGTCATCATCAGCACAGCCAGGCACCGTCTGCTCTATGACGCAGGGCCGCAGTACAGCCGCCAGAGCGATGCCGGTGAGCGTGTGCTCTTGCCGCTGATGGCTGCGAATGGCATGCAGATGGATGCCATGATGCTCAGCCACAGTGACAAGGATCACACCGGCGGGGCTTTGGCCGTCAAGGCGGCTCAGCCTCGCGCGAAAGTCTGGGGCTCGGACTCGGTGATTCAAGCTGCGCAACTGGCTGGCCTGGCTGCGGTTCAGCGCTGCACACAGGGACAGCACTGGCAATGGGATGGCGTGACGTTTGAGGTGCTGCATCCGCCCGCCGCAGAGGACTGGCTCAATGGACGCAAGGCCAGGCCGAACTTTGGCAGTTGCGTGTTGCGCCTGCGTTCGGCCAGCGGGCGCGTGGCCCTGCTGGCCGGAGATATCGAGGCGGCGCAGGAGCGGCAACTGCTGCAAACCAGTCTGGATGAGCCGGTGGACTGGCTGCTGGTGCCTCACCATGGCAGCAAGACGTCATCGACCGAGTCCTGGGTCAGCACGCTGCGCCCGCGCTGGGCGGTGGTGCAGGCGGGTTATCGGAATCGTTTTGGACATCCGGTGACAGCGGTGGTGCAGCGCTATCAGGCGGCGGGCAGCCAACTGGTGGCTCAGGATCGCTGCGGCGCAGCCTACTGGAGCTCTGCTCAACCGGAAAAATTGGAATGCGAGCGCTTGATTCGGGCGCATTATTGGGACGTCCATGCGGTCTCCAGGCAGCAGCCCTGAGAAACAGGCATGGGGCTTGCCTTGATGCTGTACCGCCTTCAGGCGGATACAGATATGGATGGTTGCACGCTCGTGGCCTGACAGATAGATTGCCTTGCCTTGCCGTGGCGGCTTTCGCTGCGTCAGGCGCAGCTACCTTGCTTGGCGTTCATGTCTGAACAACGTATAAGTGCCCATGCAGGGTTGCCTGTGACAGACTGAAATTGTCGGTTCGAAAAATTCCCATCTGACCTGTTTGCGCTCAAAGCATCATGCCTGGCGTTTGGCTTGTGTATGCGCCGCTGCCTCCTGGAGATTGATGCCATGTCGCGATTGTTTATTGCCCTGTCCCTGAGCCTGTGTTTCACACACGCTGTGGCTGCCGCCGATCTGGAGGCTTTGTTCAATCAGGAGCGCTATGGCGAGTTTTTGCCAAAGGCTCACAGCGCTGCGGCCACAGGGGACGCGCAAGCCTTGTTCCTGCTCGGCAAGGCCTATCACCTTGGGCAAGGTGTAGACAAGAGCGAGGCGCTCGCCAAAAGCTATTACGAAAAAGCACGCGCCGCAGGCTCCGCGCGCGCCAGCCACAATCTTGGCGCTGTGCTCATGAGTGAAAAGCGCTCTGTCGAGGCCATTCCTTTGTTCGAAGAGGCGTTGCAGCGGGGTTTGCTGATGCCGACACTGTTCAATCTGGGCAAGGCATACAGCCCTAGCGATCGCGACTATGAGGTGCAGCGCCATGGCGGGGTTGTCAGGGCCGAGCGAGCAGGAGACTACTTTGTCCAGGCTTATGAGCAGGATGCGGACATCACCTCGCTCATGGAAGCCTCGCGCAATTATCTGCAGGCATATTTGGCGCTGCGCAATAACCACTTCAGCGTTCCCACAGAAGACGCGCGTGAGCGGCTGCGGGGCAAGGCATTGGCAGGGTTGAAGAAGGGCATGGCTCTCGACAACGCGCAGGCATGGAGCAACTATGGCGTGATGCTGCTGGAGGAGCGGGATTTCAACGGTGCCCGACAGGCTTTGCAGCAAGGTGCAGAGCGCAAGGTGGCGGTGGCGCACTACCATCTGGCGCGCATGGCTGCCAAAGGTTTAGGGCTGCCTGATGTGGACCGCCGGGCAGAAGCGTATCACTACGAGCAAGCCGCTTTGCTGGGGTTGAAGGAGGCTGCCCGACCAGCCATTAGTCGCCTTGTGGAAGTGCTTCGATACGAGACGGATTTGGCCGCACTCGAAGACGGTGCAGGCAGGCTGCGGGTGTTGCAGGCTGCCGACGGCGATGGCTTACGGGCTGACTCCGTCTTGTCTCGTCTGGAGTGGGGGCGTTTTCTGCAGAGCCAGCGCGAGCAGGCCAAGGCCTTGCCCGATAAGCCGCTGTACCTGCAAGCCTGTGGCCTGGGTCTGAGCCAGCTGTATGGCGGCACTTACAACCTTGGCTCTAACACTTCGTGGCGATTGCAGGTGCACCGTTCACTGGAAAAACCAGAGCGTCTTCCCATCGAAGGGCATGTCGATGAAGACGGTTGTGCCACGCTTTCCGAGCCTTTGCCGCAGCGTATTCGAGCAAGCCTGAGTGATGGCGCAGTCCTGGCTCTTGCCTTTCCGAACTTCACCTTGCCACTGGCCATGAAGGAGGCCGATGACCGCTTGCGGCTCGACATGCAAGCCATAGGGCTGCCGATTCCCTCGTTTTAGTTGTGCGCCGGCTCTTGTGCGCCGGCTCCTGTGCCCATTGGTGCGGTTTTTTGCACCCAGCGCAGCCGCAGGTGACCATTGTTCGGTCAGGCCATTGTTCGGTCAGGCTATTGCAGCCGCTCGGGGCAGGGTGTGACGGCGATGCTTTGCCGTGACCACAAGCGCAGTCAACGTGGTCAACACGCCCACACCTGCGGCGCTGCTAGAGCCCTGAATCTGTGCTGTGCGAGCGTGCCATAGCCCCGAGTACTGCTCGCCAACTGCGCCTTGGCGCGGGGCTGCATTGCTACACTGATCGACACATGAAGTGCATGAATGGCCTGTGTTTTTGAGGAGGGCGGGTCAATGGGCCTGATTCTTGCTTAACAACTGACAATCCATTCGCAGGAGGCGTGCAAGTATGCAGAAATTCGATGAAATGTACGCAATGCTGCCCTATGAGGGCAGCGATGTACGGGCCCATTACAAGGTCTATGCCCAATGGCTGGCGCACCAGCCGCACGCCACCATGCAAGCCCGCATGGCAGAGGCCGAGATGATCTTTCGGCGCGTGGGCATCACCTTTGCCGTCTATGGCGACAAGGACGAGAGCGGCGCCGGTACGGAACGCCTGATTCCGTTCGATTTGATCCCCCGCATCATTGCGGCCCATGAGTGGGCCAGCATGCAGGCGGGTCTGGCCCAGCGCGTGAAGGCGCTCAACTGCTTTATCCGCGATGCCTACCATGGGCAGGACATGGTGCGTGCCGGCCTGATTCCGACGGAGCTGGTGCGCGGCAACAGCCAGTACCGGCCCGAGATGGAGGGCATTCAGGTGCCCAACGATGTCTACGCCAATATCGCCGGCATAGACATCGTGCGTGCGCCCGATGAGCAGGGCAACGGCGTCTACTACGTGCTGGAGGACAATCTGCGCGTGCCATCGGGTGTTTCCTACATGCTGGAAAACCGCCGCATGACCATGCGCCTGTTCCCCGAGCTTTTCGGCAAGCATGCCGTGGCACCCGTGGCCCACTATCCCGACATGCTGCTCGACACTTTGCGTGCCAGCGCGCCCTCGGGCGTGCTGGAGCCCACGGTGGTGGTGCTGACTCCGGGCATGTACAACAGTGCCTATTTCGAGCATGCCTTCCTGGCCCAGCAAATGGGGGTGGAGCTGGTCGAAGGCCAGGATCTGGTGGTCGAGAAAGACGTGGTCTATATGCGCACCACCCAGGGTTTGCAGCGTGTGGACGTGATCTACCGCCGTGTGGACGATGATTTCCTCGACCCCGAAGTCTTCAGGCCCACATCGACGCTGGGCTGCAAGGGCCTGATGCGGGCCTACCGTGCAGGCAACGTCAATATCTGCAATGCCGTGGGCACGGGCCTGGCCGATGACAAATCGGTGTACCCCTATGTGCCGGAGATGATCCGCTTCTATCTGGGTGAGGAGCCCATCCTGCAGAACGTGCCGACCTGGCTGTGCCGAAAGGAGGACGACCTCCAATACGTGCTCGAGCACCTGCATGAGCTGGTCGTCAAGGAGGTGCACGGTGCAGGCGGCTACGGCATGCTGATCGGGCCGGCCGCGACCAAGGCCGAGATCGAGGCCTTCCGCCGCGTGCTGGTCGGCAACCCTTCGGGCTATATCGCGCAGCCCACGCTCTCCCTGTCCACCTGCCCGACCATGGTGGAAAAAGGCATAGCGCCGCGCCATATCGACCTGCGGCCCTTTGTGCTCACGGGCACCGAGGTCAACATGGTGGCCGGTGGACTCACGCGTGTGGCGCTCAAGCAGGGATCGCTGGTGGTGAATTCATCCCAGGGCGGCGGAACCAAGGACACCTGGGTGCTGGAAGATCAAGAGGGAGGCCATTGATGCTGTCACGTACCGCAGATCATCTTTACCGGATGTCCCGCTGCACCGGGCGGGCAGAAAAAAAGGCTGCAAGCATTTTTTCACCAGAATACGGCGCGCGCGTTCAGCGCGTGCGGGGTTCTCTGCCCAAGGAGGGCCTATGCTGAGCCGTACCGCCGACCATTTGTACTGGATGTCACGCTACACCGAGCGGGCAGAGAACACCGCGCGCATGCTCAGCGTGGCCTATGAAACCGCCATGCTGCCGCAGGCCATCCACGATGCCCATCGTGGCTGGCAGAGCGTGCTGTCCATCAGCGAGCTGATCCCGGCCTTCAAGGCGCAGTTTCCGGTGGTGGACCGCGACTCGGTGCTGCAGTTCATGGTCTCGGACGAGGCCAATCCGTCCTCCATCTTTGCCTGCCTCAAGGCGGCGCGCGAGAACGCGCGTGCCGTGCGCGGAGCGCTGACCACGGAATCCTGGGAAACGCAGAACCAGACCTGGCTGGCGCTGCAGCGCCACTTCGGCAAGGATGCCTGGAAGAAGGATCCGGCGCAGTTCTTCGAATGGGTCAAATACCGCTCGCACCTGTGGCGCGGCGTGTCGCTGGGCACCATGCTCAAGGACGAGGCGCTGCACTTTGTGCGCCTGGGTACTTTTGTCGAGCGGGCTGACAACACGGCACGCCTGCTCGATGTGAAGTTCCACTCCATAGAGCGCGACTACCACGGCATGCCGCGCGGTCGCGCCCTGATGAACTTCGACTTCTATCACTGGAGCGCCTTGCTGCGCAGCGTCTCGGCCTTCGAGGTCTACCGCAAGGTCTACCGCGATGTGATCACGCCCGAGCGCGTGGCCGAGCTGCTGATGCTGCGCGCCGACATGCCGCGCTCGCTGCTGGCCAGCATGCATGAGGTGGTCAAGAACCTGGAGCGCGTGGCCAACGACCATTCGCAGGAAACCACGCGCAAGGCCGGGCGCCTGCTGGCCGATCTGCAGTACGGCCGCATCGACGAGATCCTGACCACCGGTCTGCACGCCTATCTGACGCAGTTTCTCGACCGCGTCAATGATCTGGGCTCCGGCATCAGCCGGGACTTCCTGATGCCGACCTGAGACAGGCGGCGCTCAAAGCAAAAGCGGCCCTGAGGCCGCTTTTGTATTTCGACGCGAAGCTGGACTTACTCGATCTCGCCCATCAGCGACTGCAGATAGTTCTGCGTGCCGACCTTGTCGATCAGGTCGAGCTGGGTTTCGAGGAAGTCGATGTGCTCTTCGGTGTCGTCCAGGATCTTCTGCAGCAGATCGCGCGAAACATAGTCGCGCACGGATTCGCAGTGCGCGATGCCGTCCTTGATGGTTTGCTGTGCGGCCTGCTCCAGGCGCAGGTCGCAGGCCAGGGCTTCCGGCACGTCCTCGCCGATCTGCAGCTTGCCCAGATCCTGCAGGTTGGGCAGGCCGTCGAGCATGAAGATACGGTCCATCAGCGCGTCGGCATGCTTCATCTCGCCGATGGATTCCTCGTATTCCTTCTTGGCCAGCTTGTCGAAGCCCCAGTGCTTGTACATGCGGTAATGCACAAAGTACTGGTTGATGGCGGTCAGTTCGTTCTTGAGCTGGGCTTGCAGCCAGGAAATGACTTGTGCATCACCTTTCATGGGGAGGACTCCTTCTCGGGCAGTTGTTGTTCGAGCCGATTGTCCATGCTTTATGAGGCAAATCAAACAAAGCCCATGCCCGCCCGAATTGGCTGCATCTGATGCGCGTTCTCGTTTAGCTTTGGGGTTCGCTGCCCAGCTTTGACGCAGTGATGACAACAAAAGCTATGAGCGCGATTGAAGGACTATTGGCTGGAACTACCTGGTTTCGGCCCACAATAGAAAGCTGAGCTGCACAGCGCTGCGGCTTGACTTCAGAAGCCGGGAATCTGGTTTGATAGGTTTTTTAAATCAATTTAATGAAATCAATTGATTGGTTTTATTAAGCAGGCCGCTCTAAACTTCATCCTGTCTTCAAACACTAACCACAAGGAAACAGCAAATGTCTCTGATCAACACTCAAGTTCAACCTTTCAAGACCGAAGCCTATGTGAACCGCAACGGCAAGGGTGAGTTCATCACCGTGACTGAAGAGAGCCTGAAGGGCAAGTGGTCTGTGGTGATCTTCATGCCCGCCGCCTTCACCTTCAACTGCCCCACCGAAATCGAAGACGCCGCTAACAACTACGCCGAGTTCCAGAAGGCCGGTGCCGAGGTCTACATCGTGACCACCGACACCCACTTCTCGCACAAGGTGTGGCACGAAACTTCCGACGCCGTGGGCAAGGCCCATTTCCCCCTGGTTGGCGACCCCACACACCAGCTGACCAACGCTTTCGGCGTGCACATCCCCGAAGAAGGTCTGGCTCTGCGCGGTACCTTCGTGATCAACCCCGAAGGCGTGATCAAGACCATGGAAGTGCATTCCAACGAAATCGCTCGTGACGTGTCCGAGACCCTGCGCAAGCTCAAGGCTGCCCAGTTCACCGCCGCCAACCCCGGCCAGGTGTGCCCCGCCAAGTGGAAGGAAGGCGCCAGCACGATCACTCCTTCGCTGGATCTGGTCGGCAAGATCTAAGCCTGATACCTGTCGGCTGAGCGTGCAAGCGCTCTGAAAGCCGGACGACGTTCAGGCGAGTTCTGCCCGTCCGTCCGGCTTTTTTTCGCCCAGTTTTTGCTTTCATGGGCGGGCAAAGGCCTCAAAAGCACTTTGCTGCATTGCATCAACAACTCTAAATTCAAAGGAATCCACCATGCTTGACGATCAACTCAAAGCCCAACTCGCCGCCTACCTGGAACGCGTGCAGCAGCCGTTTGAGCTGGTGGCTTCTCTGGATGACAGCGAGACCAGTGCCCAGATGCACGATCTGCTGAAAACCATCCAGTCCCTGCGCAGCGACAAGATTTCCCTGCGCACCGACGGCAGCGATGCCCGCAAGCCCTCGTTCACGCTGCAGCGTCAGGGCACTGCCACCCAGCTGCGTTTTGCGGGTCTGCCCCTGGGCCATGAATTCACCTCGCTGGTGCTGGCCCTGCTGTGGACGGGTGGCCACCCTCCCAAGGTGGAGCAGGACGTGATCGAGCAGATCAAGGCGCTCGATGGCGACTTCAACTTCGAGGTCTATATGAGCCTGAGCTGCCACAACTGCCCCGATGTGGTTCAGGCACTGTCGCTGATGGCCATTCTCAATCCCAAGGTCAAGACCACGGTGATCGAGGGCGGCGCTTTCCAGAAGGAAGTGACCGAGCGCGAAATCATGGCCGTGCCCATGGTGTTCATGAACGGCAGCGTGTTCGGCTCCGGTCGCATGACCATCGAAGAAATCGTGGCCAAGCTGGACACCGGCGCTGCCTCGCGTGACGCGGCCAAGCTGTCGGCCAAGGAAGCTTTTGACGTGCTGATCATCGGCGGAGGCCCCGCCGGCGCGGCAGCCGCCGTGTATGCGGCTCGCAAGGGCATTCGCACCGGCGTGGCGGCAGAGCGCTTTGGCGGTCAGGTCAACGACACGCTGGCGATCGAGAACTACATCTCCGTGCTGGAGACCGACGGACCCAAGTTCGCTGCGGCCCTGGAAGCCCACACCCGGGCCTATGACGTGGACATCATGAACCTGCAGCGCGCAGAGAAGCTGATTCCCGCTGCGCAGCCCGGCGGTCTGGTGGAAGTGCAAATGGCCAACGGCGGCTCGCTCAAGGCCAAGACCGTGATCCTGTCCACGGGTGCACGCTGGCGCAATGTGAACGTGCCCGGCGAAGCTGAGTACAAGAACAAGGGCGTGGCCTACTGCCCGCACTGCGACGGCCCGCTGTTCAAGGGCAAGCGCGTGTCGGTGATCGGTGGCGGCAACTCCGGCATCGAAGCTGCGATCGACCTGGCGGGTCTGGTGTCCCATGTGACAGTGGTGGAGTTCGCCGATCAGCTCAAGGCCGATGCCGTGCTGGTCAAGAAGCTGCACAGCCTGCCCAATGTGACCGTCATCACCAACGCCCAGACCACCGAGATCACGGGGGCCAACGGCAAGGTCAACGGCCTGAGCTACAAGGACCGTACAAGCGGTGCCGTGCACCATGTGGAGCTCGAAGGTGTGTTTGTGCAGATCGGCCTGGTGCCGAACACCGAATGGCTCAAGGGCACACTGGAGCTGAGCAAGTTCGGCGAAATCATTGTGGATGCCAAGGGGCAGACCAATCTGCCCGGGGTGTTCGCCGCCGGTGACTGCACCACGGTGCCTTACAAGCAGATCGTGATTGCCGCCGGCGCCGGTGCCACTGCAGCGCTGTCGGCCTTCGATCATCTGATCCGCAACTAAACGGCTTTCATCGCTTGCAGGGCAGGCGATGAAAGCTATCAAAAAAGGACTGCCCGGGCAGTCCTTTTTGCTTTTGAACGGCCGCGAAGAGGGGGCTGTCGCCGCCGGGGTCGTCACGGGGCTTTGGCGTTCAGTGCACCGGGTTTGGGGCTTAACAGCCCTTGAAAACAGCTGTTGAAAACAGGCCACAGTGCAAGCCGCAGCCTTGCGTCGGCAAGCAATTCCCGGTTGGTAACGAAGTTATTTGCAGTTGAGAATTATTCGCATATACTGAGCTCCATTCAGCCAGCCAATGCCTTGCCAGCTACAGGCCGCGAAGCCTCTGACGTTTCGACCTGTGGCCATTGACGTACCCATCAGAAGCCAGCTCTTGTCCATTTCTATGAATAAAGAGGGTTTCTAGTATGGCTTCCGCCACCGCTTTGCACGCCCGCGCCTCGCTGGCGCCACGCTCCAATCTCCGTCCGCTGGCGCTGGCCTGCGCACTGGCCTGCGCCGCCATCTCGGCCCAGGCCCAGCAGCAATATTCCGAATCCGTCCAGGTCGCGGCGGCCCGTGCCGACCGCAGCACGCCCGTGCTGCGCGATGTGGTCATCAGTGCCTCGCGCGACGAGCAGGACGCCGACAGCCTGCCCATGACGGTGGACGTCATCGATGGCAAGCAGATGGAGGAGGAGCAGATCGGCGACATCCGCGAGCTTGCCGCCAAGCTGCCCAATGTGACCGTGCCGCGCAGTCCGGCGCGGTTCACACTGGCCGGCTCCTCCTCGGGGCGTGACCAGAACAGCGGCTTCAATATCCGTGGCCTCGAAGGCAACCGCGTGCTGATGCTGGTCGATGGCGTGCGCCTGCCGCGCAGCTATGCCTTCAGCGCCAACTCCTTTGGCCGTGACTATCTGGATCTGGGTCTGGTGCAACGCGTGGAGATTCTGCGCGGCGCCGTGCCCGCGCTCTATGGCTCGGACGGCATGGGCGGCCTGGTCAATTTCATCACCGTGCAGCCCGACGATCTGCTCAAGGACGGAAAGTCCATCGGCGGCCGTGTCTCGGCCAGCTATGACGGCTCGGACAACGGCAAGCGCGTGGGTGCGACGATTGCAGGGCGCGCCAGCCCCGAGTGGAGCTGGCTGGTGTCGGCTGGCATGGGCCGCTCCAGCGCGCTGGAAAACATGGGCAGCAACAATGTGGTGGGTGCGCTGCGCACCACGCCCAATCCTGAAAAGGACAAGAGCCATTCGCTGCTGGGTCGTCTGGTCTATACGCCGTCTGCCGTGCAAAAGCATGTGTTCACGCTGGAAAACGTGGACAAGCGCGCGGACTACGATTTGCTCAGCGCACGCACGGCCACGGTGACGGATTCGCGGGCGCAAACCACCATGAAGCGCTGGCGTGCCAGCTGGCAAGGTGAGTGGCGTGAGCTGAATATGGCACTGGCCGACGAGCTCAAGCTGATGGCCAGCTACCAGAGTTCGGACTCGCGCGAGTTTGTGACCGAAACACGTACTCCACCTCTGGCCTATCGCGAGCGCGATGTGACCTATGACGAGGACGCGCTGCAGCTGCACGCCCAGGCCGGCAAGACGCTGCGCTGGGGCAATGGCCTCAGCGGCAAGTTCAGCTATGGCGTGGACTATCTGCGCGGCAAGGTGGTCAACGAGCAAAACGGCATCACGCCACCGGCAGGCGAGAGCTTTCCGCTCAAGCGCTTCCCCGACACCACGGAAACCTCGACGGCGCTGTTTGCCCAGGCCGAGCTGCACTACGGCGCGTTCAGCCTGACGCCCGGATTACGGGCCGAGCACTACAGCATCAAGCCCAAGCAGCAAGGTTTTGGCGGCACAGCGGTCAGCAACTCCGACTCCGCCGTCTCCCCCAAGCTGGGCGCCATGTTCCAGATGAACGATGCCTGGTCGGTTTACGGCAACTATGCCGCCGGCTTCAGAGCGCCGAATGCGGGGCAGATCAATGCCTTCTTCGAGAACCCGTTTGCGTTCTACAAAAGCATTCCCAATCCCGATCTCAAGGCGGAAAAAAGCAATACCTTCGAGCTGGGACTGCGCGGTCGCATGAATGCGCTGCGTCTGGATGCGGCAGTCTTCACGGGCCGCTACAAGGACTTCATCCAGGATCAGGTGACGGTTTCCGGCGCATTTGGTGACCGCAACAACCCGGCTGTCATCCAGTCCGTCAACCTCAATCGCGTGCATATCAGCGGCTTCGAGCTCAAGGCCGACTACGACTGGGGTCGGTTTGCGGGAGGCAACTGGCGCACCAACGCTGCCTATGGCTATACCAAGGGCACGGACAAGAGCACCAACAAGCCGGTGGACACCATCTCGCCACAGCAGTTGGTGCTGGGCGTGCGCTATGACAGATCCACCGTTGGCGTGCAGCTCAGCGCCTCGCACTGGGCGGGCAAGAAAGACAAGGATGCGCCCGATCTTTCCTCCGGCCGCCCCTTCCTCAGCCCATCCGCGACAGTGCTGGATCTGAGTGCGCAATGGCGCATCCGCCCCGGCACGCGTCTGAATGTGGGCATCTACAACCTGACCGACAAAAAGTATTCGCGCTGGGCGGATGTACGTGGCTTGAGCCGCACGACGCAGATTGCCGATGCCTATACCCAGCCGGGCCGCAATGTGCGCGTGTCCCTGGTTCAGGACTTCTGATTTTGTAGCTGAAAGCGCTTGTTTGATAAGCGCTTGAGATCTGTTTGACTCAAAAACTGCGGGAGTGAGCCATGTCTGTTTATGAGAACACCGCCAATGCCCAGAGTGCCTCTGGCAGCCGCGATGAGGAATATCTGCTGACCGAGGGCGAAGCCCAGCTGGCCACGGTGCTGGCGCTGATGACCGGTTTCAGCCAGGGCTGCTGTGCGGCGCACCGCGCGCCCATGGCCCTGAGGGTATCGGCGCAGCTGGCGCGCATGGCCGAAGGCCTGGACGGCTGTGAGCGCTCCGAGGACATGCGCCACTTTCTGCAAAAGCTGGAGCAGCGCTGGGCCACCGTGGCCCAGGTGCTGGCCCAGCCTGAACAAGAGCCCGAAGCCCAGGCTTCGGCTCCCCGCTTTGGCGACGAATTTTCCAACCCACAACCACACTGGCATCACAGCCCGGAGACCCTGCAATGAACGCCATCACCTCCCCCGAAATCCAGACCATGACTGCGGTGCAAATCCGTGAGCAATTCGCGCAAAAGCGCGAGCAAGGCCTGCGAGCCAAAGATGCGGCCGAGGCGCTGCAACTGAGCGAAGGCGCGGTCATCGCGGCCCATGGCGGCGAGCATGAACGCTCGCTGCAGGCGCTGCCGCTGCGCGCCGAATGGCTGGACATTCTTAAAGCCCTGCAAGCCTGCGGCCCGGTGATGGCGCTCACGCGCAACGAATCCACCGTGCATGAAAAGGACGGCATCTATCAAAACGTCTCGGCCCAGGGCCCGGTGGGTCTGGCGCTGAGCCGCGAGATCGATCTGCGCCTGTTCTTCATGCACTGGCACGCCGGCTTTGCGGTGACCGAGGAGTCCGCCAACGGCAACCGCCCCGCCATGCGCAGCCTGCAGTTCTATGACGCGGCCGGCCGTGCCGTGCACAAGGTGTTCGCACGTGAGGCCACCGATATGGCGGCCTGGAATGCGCTGGTCGAGCGCTTTGCCGAGCCGTCCGCAGGCTATGTGTTCCGCGAGCCTGCGGCCAAGCCTGCCCTCAAGGCCGACGCCGAGATCGACGTGCCCGCGCTGAGCCAGGCCTGGAGCGATATGCAGGACACGCATGAGTTCTTCGAGATGCTGCGCAGGTTCGGAGCCGAGCGCCAGCAGGCCTTCCGTCTGGTGCCTCAGTACTGCGAGCGCCTGAGCACCGACGCAGTCGCGCAGCTGCTGGGCGATGCGGCGGTGGACGGCGTCTCCATCATGGTGTTTGTGGGCAGCAGCGGCTGCATCCAGATCCACACCGGCCCCGTGAGCAACATCCAGCCCATGGACGGCAAGGACGGCGTGCGCTGGATCAATGTGCTGGACAAGGGTTTCAACCTGCATCTGCGCACCGACCTGATTGCCAATGTCTGGGTGGTGCAAAAGCCCACCAGCGATGGCGTGGTGACCTCGGTCGAGGCCTTTGATGCCGAAGGCAACAACATGGCCATGTTCTTTGGCGAGCGCAAGCCCGGCCAGCCCGAGCTGCAAAGCTGGCGCGACCTGGTGGCCGGCCTGCCGCGCAAGGCAGCAGTGGCGGAGGCCGCATGAGCACAGCCAGCATTTCCCGGCGCCAGGGTCTGCATTGGCTGGGTGCGGCTGTGGCGGGCGCGGCCTTGCCGGCCCTGGCTCAGACCGCCGCTTCCGCGTCTGGAGCGAAGCGGCTGGTGTCTCTCAGTGGCGCATTGACCGAGGTGGTCTATCTGCTCAATGCCCAGGGCCTGCTGGTCGGCACGGACACCACCAGCCTGTTCCCCGAGGCGGCGCAAAAAACCGCCAAGGTCGGCTATGTGCGCCAGCTCTCGGCCGAAGGCCTGCTCTCGCTCAAGCCCGATGCGGTGATCGCAACCAGCGAGGCCGGCCCGCCCGTGGTGCTCGATCAGATCCGTCAGGCAGGCGTACGCGTATCGCTGGTTGCGGCCAGGCACAACTGGGCCGAGGTGCAGGAAAAGGTCAAGGTCGTGGGACGCGAGACAGGTCGCTCTAGCGAGGCCGACAAGCTGCTGGCCCAGCTCGATGCGCAGTGGAGCAGCGTGCAGGCCCAGGTGGCCAAGGCCCAGCGCAAGCCGCGCGTGCTGTTTGTGCTCTCGCACAGCGGCAGTCCGCAGGTGGCGGGCAAGGGCACGGCAGCCAATGCGCTGATCCGGTACGCGGGCTGTGTCAATGTCATCGACCAGTTCGACGGCTACAAGCCCCTGACCGCCGAGGCCATGGCCAGCGCCGCGCCCGAGGTCATCATCAACACCACCCAGGGCATCGAAGCTCTGGGCGGCGAGGCCGCCTTCTGGAAGCGGCCCGAGCTGGCACTGACGCCCGCCTACGCCAAGAAGGCGCTGGTGACGCTGGAGGCCAGCCACCTGCTGGGCTTTGGGCCGCGCCTGCCCAGCGCTGTGCAGGCGCTGCATATGCGCGCACTGCAGTGGGTGGCCTGAGCATGAGCGCAAGCATGGGGAGCGTGGCACCAAAGCCAGCAGTCGAGCGGCCTGTCGCATCGCGCTGGCGCACTCCTGCTGGACGGCTCAGCCGCGGCGCAGCCCTGTTGCTGGGGGCGGCACTGGTGCTGCTGGCCATGGTGTGGGGAAGTGCCAGTGGGGCCTATGCCATTGCACCGGGACAGTTGCCAGGGATTGTCTGGGACGGGCTTCGCAGTCTTTTTGGCGGTGCCGTGGACAGCGGCCCCGAGCATCTGGTCTTTCTCAATATCCGCCTGCCGCGCCTGCTCATGGGCGTGGCTGCGGGTGCGGGACTGGGGCTGGCCGGCGCATTGATGCAGGGGCTGTTTCGCAATCCGCTGGCGGACCCCGGGTTGATTGGCGTCAGCAGCGGCGCGGCCCTGGCTGCCGGCATCACCATCGTGCTGGGCGGCCTGTATCTGCCCTGGCTGCCGCGTCATCTGGGCAGCTGGGCCCTGGTAGCCATGGCTTTTGGCGGCGGCCTTGCCGTGACCGCCGTGGTCTATGTACTGGGCCAGGTCCAGGGCACGACCCGCATCGGCCTGATGCTGCTGGCCGGCATTGCCATCAATGCGCTGGCCGGTGCCGGACTGGGTTTTTTGAGCTTTGTATCGACGGACGAGCAACTGCGCAACCTGCAGATGTGGCTGCTGGGCAGCCTGGGAGCCTCGCGCTGGAGTGCGCTGGCCCTGGTGTCGGCGGCCGTGGCCGTCAGCGCGGCGGCAGCGCTGGCGCTGGCCAGGCCGCTGAATGCGATCGCTCTTGGCGAGGCCCAGGCCAATTTGCTGGGCGTGGCCGTGGAGAAGACCAAGCGCCGCGCCGTGATGGTGGCGGCGCTGGCCGTGGGGGCCGTGACCGCGACCACGGGCATCATCGGCTTCATCGGCCTGGTCGCGCCGCACTGGGTGCGGCTGATGGCAGGGCCTGACCATCGCGTGGTGCTGCCGGGCTCGGCCCTGCTGGGCGCGGCGCTGGTGGTCAGCGCCGATGCCGTGGCGCGCACCATTGCCAAGCCGGCCGAGCTGCCGCTGGGTGTGCTCACCGCGTTTATCGGCGTGCCGCTTTTTCTGGCCATGCTGCGCCAGTTCAGGAGCAAGGTATGAGTACGCACCAAGGGCTGTCCAGCCTCGAATGCCGCAATCTGGGTGTCGGCGTAGCCAAGGGGCCGCGCCTGGCGACGGTGGATGTGCGGATTGCGGCTGGGCGCTTTACCGCCATTCTCGGCCCCAATGGCGCCGGCAAGTCCACGCTGATGTCCATGCTGGTGGGCGAGCGCGCGCCGCAGTCAGGGCAGGTTCTGCTCGACGGGCTGGAGCTGTCCGGGCATGCGGTGGAAGGGCTTGCGCGCCGTCGCTCCGTCATGCCCCAGGATTGCAGCGTGGCCTTTGACTTCACGGCCCAGGAGGTGGTGGAGCTGGGGCGTTATCCGCATCGTCACCAGCCAGCCGCCGGGGAAGCGCAAATTCCGGCGCAGGCCATGGCGCTGACCGGGGTCGATCATCTGGCGCAGCGCAGCATCAACACGCTGTCGGGCGGGGAGCGGGCTCGCACCCATCTGGCCCGGGCACTGGCGCAGATCTGGCCGGATGAGCGCGCGCCCGCCGACGGCGCGGCGCGCTGGCTGCTGCTGGACGAACCCACCGCCGCTCTCGATCTGGCCCATCAGCACCATGCCATGCGTTTGCTGCGCCAGTGGGCCGCTCAGCAGGGCGCGGGTGTGGTGGCGGTGATCCATGATCTGAACCTGGCGCTGCGCTATGCCGACGATGTGCTGGTGCTGGGCGGTGATGCCGGAGTGCATCACGGTGCGGTGCTGGAGGTGCTGCAACCGGCGCTGGTGCGCCAGGTCTGGGGCATGCAGTGCGACCCGGTGCGCAGCAGCGACGGCGCGCTGCAATATATTTTTGTAGCTGATACCGCTTTACCTGCTTGAAATTTCAGAAGATTGCATTGAATTATGAAGCCAGTCATGCGCAGGCTGCTTCATATTCAATAGCGTATGACCTGCCGATTCAGATTCAATGTGTATGTACGGTCAGCGCAACCAGCTTGAGCACCAGAGGCCGCACCATCATCACGCAGAAAAATGCCACCGGCATGGCCAGCGCATAGGCGCTGAACACGCGACGGACATAGCCGCTGTCAAAGCCGGTATTGGCCGCCACGATGGTGCAGCACATCAGAAACGCCATGATGCCGGCCATGAAAAACGCAAAGACAAATGGCGTGTAACGCCGGTGCAGCTTCAGCGTCGAAAGTCTGGATGGGGAAGAGCTGGTGGAGGAGTTCATGAATGCGATGCCGGAAGTGCATGGCGCGTCGCCGCGGCGGGAGTAGGGCCTGCCAGCGGTTCGGGCCGAATGCAAGGATGGGAAACAGGGCTGAACTTTAGGCAGGATCAGCGGGCTGCGGTAGAGGCCCGGGACTTGTTGCACTCATAAGCAGAACTTTCGAATGCAATTGGAGATACATTCGCAGTCATGCCGAATCTGCGAGCCATAGAAACCTTTGTCAAAGCGCTGGAGGGAGGCTCCATCGCCTCGGCCGCGCGCCAGCTGGGCATATCGCCCGCCGCAGCCAGCCAGAACCTCGCACGGCTGGAGCGCGAACTGGGCACGCGCCTGATCACCCGCACCACCCGGTCCATGGCCTTGACCGAGGCCGGCGAGCGCTATCTGGCGCGCGTCGCTCCGGTGCTCGACGAGCTCGAAAAAGCCCAGTCCGATCTCTCGCTGATTCATGGAGAGCTGCAAGGCAGATTGCGCATTGCCTGCATGGCTGCGTTCGGCCGCCATGTGCTGGCGCCGCTGCTGCCCGCGTTTACCGCGCTGCATCCTCGGCTGGAGCTGGAGCTGTTGATCACGGACCGGCATGTGGACGTGCTCAAGGAGGATGTGGACATCAGCGTGCGCTACCGCGATGTGCTGGAGCCCGGCATGTCGGTGCGGCTGCTGGCCTCGATGCCGCGCATTCTGTGTGCCTCGCCCCAGTATCTGCAGCAGCACGGCCGACCGCAGACGGCGCAGGAGCTGCTGGGGCATGCCTGTCTGCTGTACCGGCGCGAGCGCGACGGCCGGCTCATGCGCTGGCCGTTTCAACGTGACGGGCAAAGAGCCGATCCGCCCCAGCGCATTGCGCTGATTGGCAGTGATATCGACGCACTGGTGGAATATGCGGTCGCGGGCGGCGGCATTACCTGGGCGGGTGACTTTATCGTGCACGAACATGTGCGCGACGGGCGGCTGGTGCCGCTGAGCCTCAAGCCGGGGCGCAAAGGCCAGCTGCAGTTTGCCGATGAGCCGCTGGACTTTTTTGCCTGCTTCAGAGACCGTCAGTATGTGCCCGCTAAGGTCAGGGCACTGGTGGACTATCTTGTTCAGGCATTACCGCAGCGGTGGTGAACTTCACCGTCTGGGTAGTAGCGGCAGCTCTTGAAACCGACGCAGCTCAAATGAGAGACACCGAGGAAGGGCCGCCCCGCACCGAGGGTGTCGTCCCCCTCGGGGGAAGCGGCAAAGCCGCTCAGGGGGGCTCAATGCCCCAGATGCTGCGGCAGCACTTCCTGCAAGATAGTGGTGGCAATCTCTTCGATCGACTTGGTGGTGCTGGACAGCCACTGGATGCCGCTTCTGCGCATCATGGCCTCGGCCTCGGCCACCTCGTAGCGGCAGTTGGGCAGGCTGGCGTACTTGGAGTCGGGACGGCGTTCGTTGCGGATGCTGGACAGGCGCTCGGGCTGAATCGTCAGGCCAAACAGCTTTTTGCGGTAGGGCTCCAGCGCGGGCGGCAACTGCTTGCGCTCGAAGTCCTCGGGAATCAGCGGATAGTTGGCCACCTTGAGGCCGAACTGCATGGCCAGGTACAGACTGGTGGGCGTCTTGCCGGAGCGGCTGACGCCCACCAGGATCACGTCGGCACCGCTCAGGTCGGCATGGGTCTGGCCGTCATCGTGAGCCAGCGTGTAGTTGATGGCCTCCATGCGCTCCAGATATTCCTTGCTCTCGCTGATGTCGGCAAAGCGGCCCACGCGGTGCAGCGACTTCTGGCCCAGCTCCACTTCCAGCGGGCGCACAAAGGTGCCGAACATGTCGAACAGCTTGCCCTTGCAGTTGGCTTCAAGGAATTCCAGCATCTCCTGATTGACCAGGGTGGTGAAGATGATGGGCTTTCTCTTCTCCACCTCGGCCACATGGTTGATCTGGCGCACGGCCTGATGAATCTTGTCCATCGAGTCCACAAAGGGGATGCGAATCAGCCTCGGCTTGCTCTCGAACTGGGCCATGATGGCCGTGCCAAAGGTCTCGGCCGTGATGCCTGTGCCGTCAGAAATGACAAAAATCGTATGGGTATGCATGGTGCGCGCAGTGATTAGGTGGAGGCGGGGCCGGCAATGCCATGCCCTGAAGTCTGAAACAGGTTTGAGCCGCGCCAGGGTTCATGGCTAGGCCTACAATTGCGCCCATTATTCCCAAATTCCACCCATGCTCGTTGACGGTCAACATCCAGAACAGCAAAGCACTGCATCGATGCAGCGTGGGTTCGCGTGCCCTGGCCATTCAGCCCAGTCGCCGCAAGCGTGCCGGTTTTTTACCTTTGGAGCTTTCCCATGTCTCAACTCTTCGAAGCGACCGCATTAGTCGTTCCGTTCGAAAAACTGCGCATGACCGACGTCGAGTCGGTCGGCGGCAAGAACGCCTCGCTCGGCGAAATGATCTCGCAACTGCCCCAGGGCGTGCGCGTGCCCACCGGCTTTGCCACCACGGCTCATGCCTTCCGCGAATTCCTGGCCTTTGAAGGTCTGGCTGGCAAGATCTCGGCCAAGCTGGCCGCTCTGGACGTGGACGATGTCCGCGCCCTGGCCGCTGTGGGCGCGGAAATCCGCGCCATGGTGGAAAGCCAGCCTTTCCCTGCCGATCTGGAGCAGGCCATCCGTGAAGAATTTGTCCGCCTGCAAGGTGGCAATGCCGAGGCATCGTTTGCCGTGCGCTCTTCCGCCACTGCGGAAGATCTGCCCGATGCATCGTTTGCCGGCCAGCAGGAAACCTTCCTGAACGTGGTGGGCATCGAAGACGTGCTGCACAAGATGAAGGAAGTGTTCGCGTCGCTGTACAACGACCGCGCCATCTCCTACCGCGTGCACAAGGGCTTCGAGCACGATGTGGTGGCTCTGTCCGCCGGCGTGCAGCGCATGGTGCGCTCCGACAAGGGCGCTGCCGGCGTGATGTTCACCATCGACACCGAATCCGGTTTCGAGGAAGTGGTCTTCATCACCTCCAGCTACGGCCTGGGCGAGACCGTGGTGCAGGGCGCCGTGAACCCCGACGAGTTCTATGTGCACAAGCCCATGCTCAAGGCGGGCAACAAGGCGCTGATCCGCCGCAATCTGGGCTCCAAGCTGATCCAGATGATCTTTGCCACGCCTGAGGAAAAGGCTGCCGACGGCAAGCTGGTCAAGACCGTGGATGTGGCCCATGAGCTGCGCAACCGCTATTCGCTGACTGACGAGGAAGTGCAGCAGCTGGCGCATTACGCTCTGGTGATCGAGCAGCATTACGGCCGCCCCATGGATATCGAATGGGGCAAGGACGGCACCGACGGCCAGCTCTACATCCTGCAGGCGCGCCCCGAAACCGTCAAGAGCCAGGCCAAGGGCCAGGCCGAGCTGCGCTACAAGCTCAAGGGCACGGGCACCGTGCTGGCCGAAGGCCGCGCCATCGGCCAGAAGATCGGCACAGGCCCCGTGCGCCTGGTGTCCGACATCTCGCAGATGGACCAGGTGCAGGCCGGAGACGTGCTGGTGACCGACATGACCGACCCCAACTGGGAGCCCGTCATGAAGAAGGCTTCGGCCATCGTCACCAACCGTGGCGGCCGTACCTGCCACGCAGCCATCATTGCTCGCGAGCTGGGCATCCCTGCCGTCGTGGGCTGCGGCAATGCGACCGATCTGCTCAAGGCCGAAACCCTGGTCACCGTGTCCTGCGCGGAAGGCGATACCGGCAAGATCTACGACGGTCTGCTGGAAACCGAAGTGACCGAGGTCAAGCGTGGCGAGATGCCCAGCATCTCCACCAAGATCATGATGAACGTGGGCAATCCCCAGCTGGCTTTTGACTTTGCCCAGCTGCCCAATGAGGGCGTGGGTCTGGCCCGCCTGGAATTCATCATCAACAACAACATCGGCGTGCACCCCAAGGCTATCCTGGACTACCCCGCCGTTGACGCCGATCTGAAGAAGGCTGTCGAGTCCGTGGCCCGAGGCCATGCCTCGCCCCGTGCGTTCTACGTGGACAAGGTGACCGAAGGCGTGGCAACGATTGCCGCCGCTTTCTGGCCCAAGCCCGTGATCGTGCGCATGTCCGACTTCAAGTCCAACGAATACCGCAAGCTGATCGGCGGCAGCCGTTACGAACCCGAGGAAGAGAACCCCATGCTGGGCTTCCGCGGTGCCGCGCGTTACATCTCGGCCGAGTTCGGTGAAGCCTTCAAGATGGAATGTGAAGCCCTGCGCCGCGTGCGCGAGGACATGGGTTTGACCAATGTCAAGATCATGATCCCCTTCGTACGTACCCTGGGCCAGGCCAAGCGCGTGACCGAGCTGCTGGCCGAGAACGGCCTCAAGCGTGGTGAAAACGACCTGCAGCTGATCATGATGTGCGAAGTGCCCTCCAACGCCGTGCTGGCCGAAGAGTTCCTCGAATACTTCGACGGTTTCTCTATAGGCTCCAACGACCTGACCCAGCTGACCCTGGGCCTGGACCGCGACTCCGGTCTGGAGCTGCTGGCCGTTGATTTCGACGAGCGCGACCCCGCTGTCAAGAAGCTGCTGGTTCATGCCATCAAGGCCTGCCGCGATCAGGACAAGTATGTGGGCATCTGCGGCCAAGGCCCTTCGGACCACCCCGACTTTGCCAAGTGGCTGGCCGACGAAGGCATCTCGTCCATCTCCCTGAACCCTGACAGCGTGGTCTCCACCTGGCAGAAGCTGGCTGAATAAGCCTTGCGCATCGGCATGCAGACGCATCACGCGCCCGTGCATGACGATGCTGCGCCGGATGCTCCGCGACAGGCATTCGATGCGTTGGGCAATCCGGTGGAAGTCACCTTCCCGCCGGATCTGCACGATACCTACCACCTGAGACTCAAGGCCTTGCTGCTGACGGTCTGGGTGGTATTTTCATTTGGCATCTGCTACTTTGCGCGGGATATCCAGGAGCTGGTGCCCGACTGGCCCGTGGCCTACTGGATGGCGGCCCAAGGGGCAGTCCTGATGTTCCTGCTCATCATCGTGGTCTATTGTGTGGCCATGGATTATTTCGAACGCCAACAGGCGCGTGACGAGGCGCGCAAAGCGGCTGAGGCTCACGATGCCTCCTCTGCCGCTTCCGATCTTCATGCCTGAGCGGCCCGTTCTGAGCCGCGCCTACCACTGGCGGCTGCATCGCATTCTTTTTCTCTATGTGCTGGGCACGGCGGGCTTTTTGCTGACCATGCTCTGGGCCGAGGAGCGCGGGCTTTCGCGGCACTGGATAGGGCCCATCTTCCTGTTCTCCACAGTGATGGTGTACGCGGCCATCGGTGTGTATTCGCGCACCAGCGATGCCGAGGAGTATTTCGTCGCCGGCCGGCGCATTCCGCCTTTCTACAACGGCATGGCGGCGGCTGCCGACTGGATGAGCGCAGCCTCGTTCATCAGCCTCTCCGGCGCGCTTTATCTGCAAGGCTTTTCGGGAACCGGCACACAGCCCGGCGGGCTGGCCTATGTCCTGGGATGGACGGGCGGGTTCTGCCTGGTCGGCATGCTGATTGCCCCCTATCTGCGGGCCATGAATCTCTACACCGTGCCGGATTTCTTCCAGGCACGCTATGGGGGACGCTGGCCGCGCATCATTGCTGCGCTGGCAGCCATTACCTGCTCCTTCACTTATGTGGTGGCGCAGATCTATGGCGTGGGCCTGATTGCCGCACGGCTGACCGGTGTTCAGTTCGAGATCGGCATCATGCTGGGGTTGGGCGGCGTGCTGCTGTGCTCGTTCCTGGGTGGAATGCGGGCGATCACCTGGACTCAGGTGGCGCAATATGTGGTGATCCTGCTGGCCTTCATGCTGCCGGTTTCCTGGCTGGCCTACAAACAGCTGGGCAACCCCTGGGCGCAGCTGGCCTATAGCCAGCAATTGGGCAAGATTGGCGCCATGGAGCAGCAGCTGCTGTCCTCGGAGGCTGAGCAGTCTGTGCTGGAGGCCTACCGCACCCGGGCCCAGGTGCTGCAGGCCAAGCTGCGGGATGTGCCCAATGTGCTGGCGGCTGAACGTCAGGCGCTGAGCGAGCATATCCGCGAACTGCGCACCAGCAGCGGCAATATCGGTGCCATCATGACCGCCAGCCGGGAGCTGGCCGCCATGCCCAAGGACGAGGTGGCGGCACGCGAGCTCTGGAGCCGCGAGCTGCACGAGGCCTATGAGCGGGCCAAGCCGCTGGGCGGCATGCCGCTGCAAAGCCAGCCTTTCGCGGGCGATCCGCATGGCTCGCCGGCCGAGCAGCAAGCCTATGAGGAAAGTCGGCGCAATTTTCTGGCGCTGATGTTTTGCTTGATGGTCGGCACTGCCGGGCTGCCGCACTTGCTCACGCGCTATTTCACGGTTCCCTCGGTGTCGGCGGCGCGTACCTCGGTGGCCTGGTCGCTGTTCTTTATCGGCCTGCTGTATCTTGGCGCACCGGCCTTGGCCGTGCTGGTGAAGTACGAGGTCATGAGCAATCTCGTGGGCACGCATTTCGATGCCTTGCCGAACTGGATAGCACAGTGGTCAAGGGTGGACGCCTCGCTGCTGTCGGTGGAGGATATCAACGGCGATGGCATCTTGCAGTTTGCCGAAATCCGCATGGGGGCCGACCTCATCATGCTGGCCACTCCGGAACTCGGCGGCATGCCTTATGTGCTCTCCGGGCTGGTGGCTGCTGGCGGGCTGGCGGCGGCCCTGTCCACGGCCGATGGCCTGCTGCTGACCATCAGCAATGCCTTGGTGCGTGACCTCTATTTTCAGGAGCGGCGGCGCCTGGATACGCGCAAGCGACGTGTCTCGCCCGAACAGCGCGTGATTCTCTCCAAGTTCGCATTGCTGCTGGTGGCCCTGTCGGCGGCATTTGTGGCGGCGCGGCGCTCTTCGGACATTCTTCCCATGGTCTCGGCCTCCTTCTCTCTGGCGGGCTCGGCTTTTGTGCCGGCCATGGTGCTGGGCATCTTCTGGCGTGGCACCACGCGCCGTGGTGCGGTGGCCGGCATGCTGCTGGGCCTGGCCGTGACGGTGTACTACATGCTCTCTCATGTGCCGGGGCTGCAGGGCGTGCTGCCCTCGGCACTGCGCGGCGAGGCACTCTGGTGGGGCATTCAGCCCATCTCGGCCGGAGTGTTTGGCGTGCCGGTGGGCTTGGTCACCACATTGCTCGTGAGCTGGTGGGAGCAGCGGCGGGCGAGAGTTAAAAACTCTTGATTTGACGGCCTTCAGCGATTTCTGGGATTGGGTCCGAGGCAGTTTTCTGCCGGATATCCGTCATGAGTTGATCTGGAGCATGTGCGAACCTGGCTTGCAGGAAAACCCGCTTTTCAGCCGCAGCCATAGCTGCCACCCTGCAGGGCGGAAAGCAATTCAATGCACAGAGGGCGGGGTCGATGTATCTAGTGAAAACACCCGAGGGTCAGCAGGCCTTCAAGGAGCGCAATGCCGATCTGAGCCAGCGATTACGCTCGGCCTTTTTGCTGTTTGACGGTCGTCGCACCCTCATGCAGGTGCTGGAGGCAACCTCGGCGCTGGGGGTGAACAAGGACGATATTCTGGCGCTGGTCAGCAGGGGCTGGCTGGCCACAAGAGAGTCGTCCGTCGTGGCTGATGCAGCCGCACAGGCCCATGCATCCTCGCTCTCAAAGAGCAGTTCGGCATCGTTGGCACCTGCTGACGTCGACTCTGGCAGCTTCCAAAGGCGCTACCAGAGAGCCTATCCGATAGCGGTGTCCATAACGGGGGCTCTGGGGCTCAAGGGCTTCAGGCTGAATCTGGCGGTGGAGGCGGCCATGGGTTATGAGCAACTGGCTGCGCTGGCTCCACGCATACGAGATGCTGGGGGTGACAAGGCCTATATGTCTTTGCACAGGGTGCTGTTTGAGGCGGATGAGACATAGACCCCCACTGTGCCGAGCCTCTCGCATAGAAAAAAGCGGCTTCGGAGAGCCGCTTTTTTCATGAGTCAGCCTGTTTTTTAGACAGCCAGCAATTCCACGTCAAACTTCAGCGTGGCGTTGGGAGGGATGACGCCACCGGCGCCGCGCGCACCATAGCCCAGGGCAGCGGGGATCAGCAGCGTGCGCTGGCCGCCCACCTTCATGCCCTGCACGCCTTCGTCCCAACCCTTGATGACCATGCCGGCGCCCAGTGCAAAGACGAAAGGATCGTTGCGGTCCTTGCTGGAGTCGAACTTGGCGCCTTGAACGCCGTTGTTGTAGAGCCAGCCTGTGTAGTGCACGGTCACGCTCTGACCGGCTTTGGCTTCGGCGCCTTCACCTGCGACGGTGTCTTCGTATTGCAGGCCGGAGGCAGTAGTGTTGAATGCCATGATGGATTTCCTTTCAGCGCAAAGCAGAAAAAAGCGATGGAAAAAGGGCCAGCCAAGCACGCTTGGGGCCCTTGGATGATAGTTGTGCGCGTTTGCCGCCAGGTCCCCGGCCGCAACAGCGCCAAGGTTTACTTCTTGGCGCGTGCTGCCACCCAGCGGTTGGCAAAGGCCTGTACATCGGACAGGCGCTTGAGCAGATCCTGCCCGGTCAGGGTGACGGTGTAGCCATCGCTGCCATGCTCGAGCAGACCGCACTCACGCAGTTCCTTGATGCGGGTGTTCAAGGTGTTGGGCGTGATGCCGCCCACGCTGTCTTGCAGCAGTCGGAAGGTCTGGGGATGACCATCCCGCAAAGCCCACAGCACGCGCAGCGCATAGCGGCATTCGAGCTTCTCGAACAGCTGGTTGATGGCGGCGTTTTCCTTGGAGCTCATGGACGCTTCTCCTTGCGCAATGATGTTGTCGAGCTGGGCGCACTAGGCGCTTTCAGTGCCATGTCCAATGGACTATAGCGGTTAATTTATTTTGCTACAAGTTTAGTAGCTTCAAATCTTCGACTGCAACGCCTTGAAGTCATAAAGGCCACAAACAGCACGCAAGTGTTGCGGGTCAGCCACGAATCAGCGAGAAGACTCGCTTGCTTCAGGGTTTGTAGCAATAAGGGCAGAGCTGAAGCAGCCCTCGGGACAGGTTGGCGAGCTATGCCGGAAGTGTTAGTGCTGGCTTAGGTGTTTCTGGGTGTAAAAAATGACTCTGGCCATTGATTTGTCAGAGCAAGCAGCTACGGAAATCATAGTTCCTGCTTTTGTGTCGGTATTTGCTTGAGCTGCACCAGCACCTGCAGCAGACGGTTGAGCGGCGTGGCAATGCCCAGCGCCTGACCGCGTCGCACCACATAGCCGTTGAGATGGTCGATTTCCGTGGGCTTGCCGAGCGCCAGATCCTGAGCCGTGGAAGAAAGCTGCTGGGGCATGGTGCGCGCTATGGCCGCTACAGCCTCGTCCACGGAGGCCGGCAGCTGCATGCCGTCGGCCAGAGCCACGGTCTTGCATTCGGCGGCAATGTCCTGCATCACGGCGGGTATGCCCTGCTGCGCGACCAGCCAGCCATAGGGCTGCTGGGTGAGGGCGGAGAGTGCGTTGTACACGCAGTTGATGATGAGTTTTTGCCAGAGTGCGACCTGCACACCATCCGAGACCTGCGTGGGAATGCCGGCGGCGCTGAACTGGTCCGCGATCGCATAGCCTTGCTGGCAGGGCGCGATGACCAGCTCGCCCCGGCCAAAGTGGCGTACATGGCCCGGGCCTGCCATGGCGGTGGCCACATAGACCACGGCAGCTGCCACCGGCTGCTGACCCAACACCTGGCGCAGGCGCTGGTCGTTGTCCACGCCGTTTTGCAAGCTCAGTACCTGGGTATGTGCAGCCAGGTGCGGTTTGATCTGTGCGGCCGCTGCTTCGGTGTCGGTGGATTTCACGCAGAACAGCACCACATCGGCGCCCGCCACGGCACTGGGCTCGGTGCTGGTGGCGACGGGCAGGTGCAGATCTTCTGTTGCCGTCTGCAGTCGCAGACCGTGCTGGCTGATGGCCTGCATATGCGAGGCTCTACCGATCAGCGTGACGGGGTGGCCGGCGCGTGCCAGCAAAGCGCCAAAGTAGCAGCCCACCGAGCCAGCGCCCATGACGGCAACGCAGAGGCGGGAGGGGGGTGGGGTGTGGTCGACCAGGTTCATGCGGCTATCTCGCAAAGAGGCTCAGCTCTTGAGCTTGAGCAGATAGGTCATCAGCTGGGCAGTCGAGGTCTCGACCTCCAGAAATTCCTGCAGGGCCTTGCCGGTTTTCCAGGAGGAGCTCCAACTATTGCTGACCAGGGCTTGCTTCCAGCTGTCCTGGTTGCTTGCCTGCTCGATAGCTGCCAGCAGTTGCTGGGCGCGCTCTGCAGGCAGATTCTTGCCTGTAAAGACGGCACGCCAGTTGGACATTTCAGCGTCCAGACCCTGCTCGCGCATGGAGGCAATGCCGAACATGGCACGGCGTGACGAAACACCGATGGCGCGCAGCTTGCCCGCCTGCAGGGCTTCTCTGAACTCGCTGTAACCCGAGATTCCCACCTGCACCTGCTTTTGCAGCAGGGCCTGGAGCACATCGTTACCGCCGGCAAAGGGCTTGTATTGCAGTTGCTCCGCATTGGCCTTGGCCAGGCGGGCCAGCATGCCCGCATACATATGGTCCACACCGCCTGCAGAGCCTCCGGCAATGGTCAGTGCTGGCAGGTTCTCGCGCATGGCCTTGGCCAGTGCCTTGGGGTTGGCAAGCGGCGAGTCGGGGGGCACGGCCACCACCAGATAGTCGCTGGTCAGGCGCGCCAGGGGCTGCACCTGAAGCAGCTCTGCCGACTTCTTGTTCAGCGCCAGAGCGCCGACCATGACCATGCCGCCGATCAGCAGGCTGTTGGGGTCGCTGCCATAGCGTTTGGTGTACTCGGCCAAGCCTATGGTGCCGCCCTTGCCGCCGATGTTTTCATAAATGACCTTGTCCACAGTGCCGCTGCTGGTCAGCGCTGCGCCCAGGGCGCGGCCGGTCTGGTCCCAGCCGCCGCCGGGGTTGGCGGGGATCACGATACGCAGCTGCGTGCCAAGGCGCTGGGGCGGATTGGCGATGGCTGCAAAAGGTGTAGACAGCAAGGCAGCGCAATAGCTGAGCCAGTGGCGGCGTGTCGGGGTGCTGTTCGCGTGGGGGGTATTCATGTCTGTCTCCGTTGTTATGTGTCTTTTGGTGTGTTTGGCAGAAAGCAAAGGCTTGCTGACCTGGGGTGCATACGAAAAAGCCCCGACCTGAAACAGATCGGGGCTTGGAGTAGCAGGGAACCGGCGGGCCGGTTCCTCGGACTGACTCTACAGCGAGTCGATGAAGCTGCGCAGCTTGTCGGAGCGCGAAGGGTGCTTGAGTTTGCGCAGCGCCTTGGCTTCGATCTGACGGATACGCTCGCGCGTCACGTCAAACTGCTTGCCGACTTCTTCCAGCGTGTGGTCGGTGGACATTTCGATACCGAAGCGCATGCGCAGCACCTTGGCTTCGCGAGGCGTCAGGCCGTCGAGGATGTCCTTGACCACATCGCGCAGGCCGGCCTGCATGGCGGCGTCGATAGGCGCCGTGTTGTTGCCGTCCTCAATGAAATCGCCCAGGTGCGAATCGTCGTCGTCACCGATGGGGGTTTCCATCGAGATCGGTTCCTTGGCGATCTTCATGATCTTGCGGATCTTGTCCTCGGGGATCTCCATCTTGGCGGCCAGGATGGACGCATCGGGCTCGAAACCAAACTCTTGCAAGTGCTGGCGCGAGATGCGGTTCATCTTGTTGATGGTCTCGATCATGTGCACCGGGATACGGATCGTGCGGGCCTGGTCAGCGATGGAGCGCGTGATGGCCTGACGAATCCACCAGGTCGCATAGGTCGAGAACTTGTAGCCGCGACGGTATTCGAACTTGTCCACGGCCTTCATCAGGCCGATATTGCCTTCCTGGATCAGATCCAGGAATTGCAGACCACGGTTGGTGTACTTCTTGGCGATGGAGATCACGAGACGCAGGTTGGCCTCGATCATTTCCTTCTTGGCGTCACGGCTGGCGCGCTCGCCGCTGTTCATGCGCTTGTTGATGTGCTTGAGCTCTTCCAGAGGCACAACCACGCGGGCCTGCAGGTCAATCAGGTTCTGCTGCAGCTCCTGCACGGGCGGAATGTTGCGCTCCAGCACGGCGCTGTAGTTCTTGCCTGCCGCCACTTGCTTGATGACCCAGTCCAGGTTCAGCAGGTTGGGCGGGAAGTCCTTGATGAACTGCTCCTGCGGCATGCCGCACTTGTCCACGATGATCTTGCGCAGCTCGCGTTCCTTCTTGCGCACGTCGTCCACCTGGGCGCGCACCAGATCGCAGAGCTTCTCGATCGTCTTGGCCGTGAAGCGAATGGTCATCAGCTGTTCGGTGATGGCCTTTTGCACCTTCATGTATGCCTCGGTGCCGTAGCCTTCCTTGTCATACACCTTGTGCATCTTGTCGAAGAGCTCGCGCATGGAGTCAAAGCGACCCAGGGCTTCGTTCTTCAGCTCTTCGAGCTTCTTGGTCAGGGCCTTGGAGCCGCCCTTGCCGTCATCGTCGTCTTCTTCGTCGTATTCGTCGAAGTCTTCCTCGGCCACATAGTCGTCGTTCTCGTTGGCATTGACGAAGCCGTCCACCACGGTGGAGATGACAACCTTGCCTTCGCGGATTTCCTCAGCCATGTTGAGGATTTCGGCGATGGTCGCGGGAGAAGCCGAGATGGCTTCCATCATGTCCATCAGACCGCCTTCGATGCGCTTGGCGATTTCGATTTCGCCTTCGCGTGTCAGCAGTTCGACGGTGCCCATTTCACGCATGTACATGCGAACGGGGTCGGTGGTGCGGCCGAATTCGGAGTCCACGGTGGACAGAGCCGCTTCGGCCTCTTCTTCCGCTTCCTCTTCGGTGGTCGCCGACTGGCCGGTGTTGTTCAGCAGCAGGGTTTCCGCATCGGGAGTCTGCTCGTACACGGCCACGCCCATGTCGTTCAACATGGAGATCACGACTTCCAGCGTTTCGGCATCGACCAGCTTGTCGGGCAGGTGGTCGTTGATTTCGGCGTGGGTCAGGTAGCCGCGGGTCTTGCCCAGCTTGATCAGCATCTTCAGACGCTGACGGCGGGTGTTCATTTCCTCTTCGGTCAGAACGGTCTCGTCCAGGCCGAATTCCTTCATCAAGGCGCGTTCCTTCGCCTTGCTGATCTTCATGCGCAGAGGCTTGACCTTTTCGGCAGGAGCAGCAGACGCTTCGGTCGATGCCTCCTCTTCGACTTCGCCTTCCAGTTCGCTGTCGATATCCGACAGGTCTGCATCATCCATGTCCCCGTCGGCCTCCTTGGTCTTGGGCTTGCGACCGCGTTTGGCGGGAGCCTTGTCGGCATCGGCGCTGGCAGCAGGGGCCTTGACGGCGGCTGCCTTCTTGGCCGCAGGGGCCTTTTTGGCGATGGTCTTCTTGGCGGCGGGAGCGGTAGCTGTGTCGTCGTCTTCTTCGGCCTTCTTGCGGCCGCGCTTGGGAGTTGCCTGCGCCAGCAGCGCATCGGCCATGGCTTTGAGTTCGGCTTGTGACTTGGTAACCACGGTGGTGTCTTTCTTTGCTTCGGCTGCAGATGCAGCACTCTTCTTCACAGCAGGCTTGCTGGCACTGGCCTTTTTCGCGGACTCTGCTGCGGAAGTGGAAGTTTTAGAGGTCTTGGGCTTTGCTGAAGCTTCTGGGGCCTGCTTGGACTTCACGGACTTTGAAACGGGCATGAACACCTCTCACGGTACGAACACACACAAACACACAAAGGAAAACGGAAAATGCAAACAAACGCCACTAAAGCTGGCGCAAGAACAGGCCTAGCCTGTCCGGTGGAGCACAAAGACTCCCTGGCAAGATGTTGGGGCGATCATTTGGTATGCAATCCTTGCGAGAAATGGGCCATGCAGTTGCTGCCATCACGTGATTTCTTCACGGTGCCCGGGTCGGAGGTGTTGCTGTCGCTCTTGCCTATATCCGTTAAATTATACCTTTTTTAAGGATGTCAAGAGGCGGAGCTAATAATTACAGATAAATTTTTTCGCCGCTGTTGAAACTCTATGTAACGCCTTGCTGCTGTGGGGTCGGTGGCGATCTCCTTGAGCGCCTGCGCCTCCTCGCGCTTGAGGTGATCCACGAGGATCAGATTGAGTGTGCCGCGCAACTCCTTGCGCAACTCGTCCACCTCGCCTTCGGGGTTGGCATGGGCGCCGCTCATGAGTTTTTGGGCCAGCGGCTCGCAAGGCGATCCTTGCAATTGCTCGCGCAGCACTGCCCAGGAGCGCGGCCCGGACTCGGTGAACTGGGCCTCCAGCCAACGGAACAAGGGGGCATGGCTTTGGTTGCAGCGAGCCAGGGCATCGAAATCCTCATGGGTCATCTCTTCCATGAACTCCATGTGACACATCAGCAGGCGTGCGGCCTGGTCTTCGCGGCTGACCGGCGTGGGGCGCGGGCCCAGCTGCGGCGGGTTCCAGTCCTCGCCCTTCTTGCCCCAGGGCTTGCGCGTCCGGCCGAATTCCTTGCGGCCCGACCAGTTGCTGCCGCCGCCCTGGCTCGGGTAGGAGGGAGCCGGTGCTGCAGCATCGGCCCAGTCAGGAGCGCTTTCCCAGTTACCGGGCGGCGCATCCCATTCCGGTGCCTGAGGGCTGGCAGCAGGAGGGGCGCGACGGGCGGCGGGGGCGGTGCGTGCGGCTTCCTGCGCCCAGATATCGGAGAGGTCGCGCGAGTCCAGCTGGGCCAGGGCTGCGATTTCGGAGAGCAGCTGGCGCTTGAGCGCGCCGTCGGGCAGTAGCGACCACAGCGGCCGCGCGTTGCTGGCCATGTGGGCACGGCCTTCTGTCTGACCCAGGTCGCAGCCTTCGCTGGCCGATTCGATGAGAAAGCGGCTCAGTGGCGTTGCGTCGCCTACATAGCGCGAGAAGGCCTCGGGGCCGAATTCGCGGATGAAGCTGTCGGGGTCATGCTCCGAAGGCAGGAACAGGAATTTGATGGAGCGCGTGTCCGTCGCCAGTGGCAGGGCCGCATCCAGCGCCTTGCGGGCGGCGCGCCGGCCCGCGCCGTCGCCGTCGAAGCTGAAGACCACGGCATCGGTAAAGCGCAACAGCTTTTGCACATGCTCGGGCGTGCAGGCCGTGCCCAGCGTGGCCACGGCATTGGCAAAGCCCAGCTGGGCCAGCGCCACCACGTCCATGTAGCCTTCGGTGACCAGGGCGTAGCCCATGTCGCGCAGGGCCTGCCGGGCCTCGTAGAGGCCGTAGAGTTCGCGGCCCTTGTGGAAGACCGGGGTTTCGGGGGAGTTCAGGTATTTGGGCTTTTCATCGCCAAACACCCGTCCGCCAAAGCCTATGCATTCGCCTTTGACATTGCGAATCGGGAACATCAGCCGGTCGCGAAAGCGGTCGTAGCGGCGGCTGTCGTCCTCGCCCACGATGACCAGCCCGCATTCTTCAAGCTGCGGGTTGTCGTACTCGGCGAACACGCTGGCCAGGCCATGCCAGCCTGCAGGTGCATAGCCCAGGCCGAAGCGCTTGGAGACTTCGCCGGAGACGCCGCGCTTTTTCAGATACTCGATGGCCTTGGGGGCGGCCTTGAGCTGTTTGCGATAGGACTCGCCGGCTTTTTCCAGAAGGTCGCTCAGGGTCTCGGCTTTTTGCTTTTGCTGAGCCTGGCGCTGGCGCTCGGCAGGACTGATGTCGTCCTGGGGCACTTGCAGACCGCATTGGCTGGCAAGTTCCTGCACGGCTTCGACAAAGCCCATGCCGGCATGCTCCATCAGAAAGCCGATGGCATTGCCATTCTTGCCGCAGCCAAAGCAGTGGAAAAACTGCTTGCTGGGGCTGACTGTGAAAGAGGGCGACTTCTCGCCATGGAAAGGGCATAGGCCCATGAAGTTGGCGCCGCCCTTTTTGAGCTGTACATAGCGGCCCACGATGTCGACGACGTCGACGCGGGAGAGTAACTCTTGGATGAATGATTGGGGAATGGCCACCCGCGTATTCTGCCTTTTTCGGCAAACGCCGATGGCGCGGCAGGAATGTGCGGGCGGGCAAAAAGAAAGGTTCATCGAGGAATTTCGTGGAGATAAGCCCGTTCGTTTTGTAATCTGATGGCAACGACACTGACATCGGAGAACAAATCAAATGCTGGACTCGAAGTTATTGCAGGCTCTTGGCGGCTGGGAGGGCTACGTGGTTGAACGTGTGCAGTGGCCCCAGGGCGATAGCCGCACCGTGTCGATTTATCTGAAGCCGCAGGCCAGCGTCATGCATTGCGAGCGCTGCGGTGCGCAGTGCAGCCAAGTCCATGAGACCACGACACGGCGCGTGCGCGATCTGGCATTGTTCGAGTACAGAGTGGTGCTACATGTGCCGCGTCGGCGTCTGTGGTGCGATAGCTGTGGTGGCCCGCACCTGGAGAAACTCAGCTGGCTCGGTCGCTACCAGCGCGTCACAGACCGTCTGGCGCAGGCGTGCAGCCAGTTGCTTCGCAGCAGCAGCATCAAGGCGGTAGCGGCCTTCTTCGATCTGGGCTGGCACACCGTCAAGTCCATCGACAAAGCCTTGCTGCTGGCCAACACTGCGCAGCCGCAATGGGATCAGATCGAGTACCTGGCGATGGACGAGTTTGCGCTGCACAAGGGCCATCGCTACGCCACAGTCGTCGTCGACCCCATCAGCCGGCAGGTGCTGTGGGTGGGGCAAGGGCGCTCACGCGAGACGGCCCGCCAGTTCTTCGAGCAGTTGCCCGCTGGCGTTGCCCAGCGCATTCGCGCAGTTGCTATCGACATGACTACGGCTTACGAGCTGGAGATTAAGGCCCACTGCCCTAACGCCGAGATCGTCTATGACCTGTTCCATGTCGTGGCCAAGTACGGCCGGGAGGTCATCGACCGAGTGCGTGTCGATCAGGCCAACTTGCTGCGCCAACAGCCCTCAGCACGTAAGGTGCTCAAATCCAGCCGCTGGTTGCTGCTGCGCAATCGCAACAAGCTGCAGCCTCAACAAGCAGTGCAACTCAAGGAACTGCTGGCGGCCAATCAACCATTGATGACGGTATACGTCTTGCGCGACGAGCTCAAACAGTTGTGGTTCTACCGTCGTGCGACTTGGGCGCATCGCGCCTGGCGGCACTGGTGTGATCAAGCCCATCAAAGCGGCATTGCCGCACTGAGCACCTTCGCTCAGCGCTTGCAAAGCTACCTGCACGGGATCATCGCCCGATGCAGGCATCCGTTGAACACAAGTGTTGTGGAGGGCATCAACAACACCATCAAGGTCATCAAGCGCCGGGCCTATGGCTACCGCGATCAGGACTACTTCTTTCTGAAGATTCGGGCAGCATTCCCCGGTAATGCGCGATGAACCAAAAAAAAGCCTGCACCCATGGGTGCAGGCTCAGGTCTCCTGATGCCTGGATCATTGCCAGGCTCTCCTCTAAAACGTCTCCTCCGCCACGCAGTCTTGAGGCTTGCGACCGGCTCCGTGCGGGCAGAGATGTCGGTCTTGCACTGCCAGTTCTGGCAGTCATATCCTCAAAACATGTGCGCATTCTAAGAGCGATTCGAAGTCCTAGTGATTGGTCTGTCAGATAAATGATGTCTTATAGATGACTTGCATGGGTTGGCGTTGCCTGGGGAATGAGGGGATTTTTCAATAGGATTGCATGTGATTGATTTCAAATGAATTTATTGATTTTCAGAAGCTGTTGAAAGTACTGGCTCGCTGAATGACCTTTTAAATTGCTCTGGTTTGTCTGCGCATGTCGCATGCCGGTTTGCCGGCGCGGTGCGGCCATTTCGGGCGCAGCTGCTTGATCCCGGTCACAACAGGCCTGTATGGCGCTCGGTTGTAAGCCTGGCGTGACCGATGCTGGGGTACAAAGCGCTCAGGAGACAAACATGACAAGTTCTTTCGATCTGAACCTCGCACCGAATACCGCCAACTACGCGGCGCTGACGCCGCTGGGCTTTATTGCCCGCACGGCCGAGGTCTACCCCGAGCGCCTGGCCATTGTTCATGGCGACTTGCGCCAGAGCTGGGCACAGACCTATGCGCGTTGCCGTCAACTGGCCAGCAGCCTGCAGAAAATCGGCATCGGCAAGAACGACACGGTGGCCGTGATGCTGCCCAATACGCCACCCATGGTGGAGGCGCACTTTGGCGTGCCCATGGCCGGTGCCGTGCTCAACACGCTCAATACCCGGCTCGATGCCGAGACCCTGGCATTCATGCTGGACCATGGCGAAGCCAAGGCCTTGATCGTGGACCCCGAGTTCGCGGCCTTGATGGCCAGGGCACTCAAATTGCGCAAGGGCACAGAACCCATCTATGTGATCCAGGTCGAGGACAGCGTCTATGGCGAGGCGGCCGAGCAGATCGGTGCCATCGACTACGAGAGCTTCGTGGCCCAGGGCGATGCCGGTTTCGACTGGCAGTGGCCCAGCAACGAATGGGATGCGATTGCGCTGAACTACACCAGTGGCACCACAGGCAACCCCAAGGGCGTGGTCTACCACCATCGCGGCGCGCACAACAATGCCATCAGCAACGTGTTGGAGTGGGACATGCCCAAGCACGCCGTCTATCTGTGGACGCTGCCCATGTTCCATTGCAACGGCTGGTGCTTTCCCTGGACGGTGGCAGCGCGCGCGGCCGTCAACGTCTGCCTGCGCCGGGTGGATGCGCAGGCGGTGTTTGACGCCATTCGACATCATGGCGTGACCCATTACTGCGGCGCGCCCATTGTGCACAGCTTGCTGGTGAATGCGCCGGCGGCCATGAAGCAGGGCGTGCCCGCAGGCGTCAAGGCCATGGTGGCAGGGGCCGCGCCGCCCGCATCGATGATCGAGGGCATGGAGTCCATGGGCTTTGACATCACCCATGTCTACGGCCTGACCGAAACCTACGGCCCGGCCACGGTCTGCGCCAGGCACGAAGCCTGGAATCAGCTCGATATCGGTGAGCGCGCCCGCCTGAACTCGCGCCAGGGCGTGCGCTACCACCTTCAGCGCTCTGCCGCAGTGCTGGACCCCGAAACCATGCAGCCCGTGCCGCGCGACGGCCAGACCATGGGGGAGATCATGTTCCAGGGCAATATCGCCATGAAGGGCTATCTCAAGAACCCGCAGGCGACGCAGGAGGCTTTCCGCGGCGGCTGGTTCCATAGCGGCGACCTGGCCGTTCAGCATCCCGACGGCTATATCCAGATCAAGGACCGCAGCAAGGACATCATCATCTCGGGCGGCGAGAACATCTCCTCCATCGAAGTGGAGGATGTGCTCTATCGTCACCCTGCCGTGCTGGCTGCGGCCGTGGTGGCCAAGCCCGACCCCAAATGGGGCGAGACGCCCTGTGCCTTTATCGAGCTCAAGGCCGGAGCCGAGACCACGGAGCAAGACATCATTGCCCACTGCAAAAAGCATCTGGCCGGCTACAAGGTGCCGCGCGCCGTGGTGTTCGGGGAGCTGCCCAAGACCAGCACGGGCAAGATCCAGAAGTTCGAGCTGCGCAAGCAGGCCGGTTCGGCTGGCGCCATTTCGGCCTGAGATCCGGCCGCCAAGCCCAAAGCCCGGTGCCTTGGCGATGTGGGCAGCGGGCTTTTTCGTGTCTGTCGGTTCAGCAAATTTGATAGCTGCTAGCGCCTGCTATTCATAGAACTTGGATAGTTTTCAATCTGAAATCTATGAATGGCATGCGCAACAAGCTCTCTATACGATAGCAGAAGCTGCTCGGCGCTTCAGGCCAGATCGGGCGGCATGCGCTGCCAGCCTTCGGGCGTCACGCGCAGCACCTCGGCGCGCTGTGTATCGGCATCGATATGCCAGTCGCTGAGCACGATGCGCCATTGGTCATTGCCCAGTGCGTGGTCGGCGGGCTGATGGGTATGGCCGTGAATCAGCCAGGGCGCTTGCGCGGCCTGCATCCAGGTGGCATTCATCTGCGTGTCGGCATCTGCGTAGGGAGCGCCGCTTTGCTTGCGCTGCTCGCTTTCGCTGCGTGCCGATTTGCCGATCGCGCGGCGCACGGCCAGGGGCTGGGCCAGCAGTTGCTGCTGCCAGGCGGCGGAGCGCGAAACAGCGCGGAATTGCTGGTACTCCACATCGTCCAGACACAGCGCATCGCCATGGCTGAGCAGGATGCTGGGGCCTGCCCATCGCAGCACCGTGGGGTCGGAAAGGCCTCTCATGCCGCTGCGGCGCAGAAACTCGTCACCGGCCAGAAAGTCGCGGTTGCCGACCATGAAGAACAGCGGACGCTGCTGCGCCGCCTCGTGCAGCACGGCAGCGCATTCGGCTTCGAAGCTGCCGGGTTCATCGAGTGCATCGTCACCGACCCAGACTTCAAACAGATCGCCGAGGATAAAGATGGCATCGGCCGTGCTGCGTGCCAGATAGCTGCGCCAGGCTTCAACCGTCTGCGGCTCGGACGGCTGCAGGTGCAGATCGGAAATAAAGTCGATGGCTCGCCAGCCGGGGGCGCCTTGCAGCTGCGCGACCTGAGGAGCAGTCGTGCGGGGATCTGAAGAATCAGTCATGTGATGATGGTACGCAGCCTGAAAACGATAACGGCCCCGAGCGAGAGCCGGCAAGCAAGAGCCGCCTTGCAGCGAGGCCGTCGTCCCGGCCGGGTGCGCCTTGCAGCTGCGTCACCTGAGGCGCAGTCGTGCGGGGATCTGAATGAACGGCGGATTCAGTCATTTGAACAAGTGAGGACTTGCGCAAACAAGAATGCAGCAACAGCCTGCTTCCAGCAGGCAGTCATCCTGCCTGAACCCGTTTTGCGCAAGTCGTGAAATACGCGGCTTCTACAAACAACTACGGCCTCGCGCGAGAGACGGCAAGCAAGGGCCGCCCCGCAGCGAGGCCGTCGTCCCCCTCCGGGGGGAAGCCGCAAAGCGGCTCAGGGGATCAAATTACAGGGCCACGGCCTTGTCGATCACCACTGCGTCGAAAGGCACGTCGTCGTGGAAGCCCTTGCGGGTGGTGCGCACCTTCTTGATGGCGTCCACGACTTCTTCGCCCTTGACCACCTTGCCGAACACGGCATAGCCCCAGCCCTGGCCGGTGGGAGCTGTGTGGTTCAGGAAGCCGTTGTCCACGGTGTTGATGAAGAACTGGGCGGTTGCGCTGTGAGGATCGCTGGTGCGAGCCATGGCAATGGTGTACTTGTCGTTCTTCAGGCCGTTCTTGGCTTCGTTCTCGATGGGAGCAGCGGTTTCCTTTTGCTTCATGTCGGCTGCAAAACCGCCACCCTGGATCATGAAGTTCTTGATCACGCGGTGGAAGATGGTGCCGTTGTAGAAGCCCTGGTTCACGTAGCTCAGGAAGTTCTCGGTGGACTTGGGCGCGTTCACGGCGTCCAGTTCCAGGGTGATCACGCCCTGGGTTGCGGTGTCAGCCACGTTGATGGTCACGTGCAGTTCGACTTGGGGATTGCTCATGTCTGTACTTTCTAGAGGATGGAGTGAAGAGGCGGGCGCAGACCTGCAGATGCAGCGCCGCCGGGTTGTTTACTTGATTTCGGTGGCGGAGAGGATTGTTACCGGCGTCGTAGGCACATTCTGGTGCATGCCACGGTTGCCCGTAGCCACGGCGCGGATTTTGTCCACCACATCCATGCCCTTGATCACCTTGCCGAAGACGGCGTAGCCATGGCCGTCGGGCTTGGGGGCGTTGAGCATGTCGTTGTTCACCACATTGATGAAGAACTGCGAGGTGGCAGAGTTGGGGTTGCCGGTGCGCGCCATGGCAATCGTGCCGCGGTCGTTCTTGAGGCCGTTGCTGGCTTCCAGCGGAATCGGGGCGCGTGTGGGCTTTTCGTTCAGATTGGCGTCCATGCCGCCACCCTGGATCATGAAGCCGTCGATGACGCGGTGGAACACCGTGCCGTCATAGTGCTTGTCACGCACATATTGCAGAAAATTGGCGGCGCTCTTGGGCGCCTTGGCGTCGTTGAGCTCGACCACGATATCGCCCATGCTGGTCTTGAGCTGCACCTTGGATTGCGCCTGGGCCAGGCCGGGGGTAGCAAAAACAGTGGCTGTCAGCGCAATGGCGGACAGGGCTTTAAGGCTGTTTCGACGGAAATTCAGCATGGTCATATTCCTGGGTAAGTGGGCCTTGGGCAAGACCGCTGGATAGCGGCTGCAAAAAAACCGGCTCGAGGCAGCTGAGGGCGCCGGCCTGCTTCACAAGAGGGCGGCGATGGCAAAAAACGGGTTCAGCGCTGTGCAGGCTGGGCCGGGGCAGGCGTTGCGAGGGAGGCCGCAGGCTGCAGCAGGTCCTTGAGCTGCTTGAGCTTGGGGTTCAGGGCTGCGGGGCGGCCGCCCTTGGCCAGGGACTGCGCATAGGACTGATAGGCCAGGCGGGCATAGATATCGCCCAGGTTTTCATGTGCTACGGCATAGTTCGGATTGTTGCGCACGGCAGCTTCAAGTGCAGAGCGGGCGCGATCCAGATCGCCCTGGCGTGCATAGATCACGGCCAGGTTGTTATAGGGCTCTGGCAGTTCTGGATAGTCCTCGGTCAGCTGGCGAAAAGCCGCAATCGCGTCCTCGGTCTTGCCGTCATTGCTCAGCGCGATGCCGCGCAGAAAACGCATCTGTGGGTCGCGTGCATTCTTGGCCAAATAGGTTTCCGTTTTTTGCAGCGCCTGCTGCGTCTTGCCGCTCTTGAGCAACTGGGCAACATCCGTGTAATCGTCGGCGTAGGCGCTACCTGCAGCGAGCAAGGCAGCCAGGGCTGCCGCACGCGCTGCGGTACTGAACAAGTTGCGTACAGGCATGTAGGTGCTTTCATGGCGCCGCAAGAACTGCGCTGCGGCGGGAGCTTATACTGCGGGGAATTGTAGCTGAGGGGTGTGCAGCGCTTAGGCGTCTGGCCGGACCGGGATGTGTCTGGATGCTAGTGCCCATCTTTCAGCCTCAGGGAATGGCAGGCACGGTTTATGCATCGCAGGCATGGCCAGTGCTGCTGGTCGCCACCCTCTCTCCCTATTTCAAGATTCATGAGTTTGCGCATCTACAACACGCTGTCGCGTGCACTGGAATCGTTTTCGCCGCTGGAGCCGGGCCATGTGCGTATGTACGTCTGTGGCATGACGGTCTATGACCTCTGCCACCTGGGCCACGCGCGCTCCATGGTGGCTTTCGACGTGGTGCAGCGCTGGCTGCGCGCCAGCGGCTACAAGGTGACCTATGTGCGCAACATCACCGACATCGATGACAAGATCATCAGGCGCGCGGTGGAAAATGGCGAAACCATCCGCAGCTTGACCGATCGCATGATCGATGCGCTGCACCAGGATGCGGATGCGCTCGGTATCGAGCGCCCCACGCTGGAGCCGCGCGCTACCGAATACGTGCCGCAGATGCTGAGCATGATCGCCCAGCTGCAGAGCAAGGGCCTGGCCTATCAGGCCGGCAATGGCGATGTGAACTACGCCGTGCGCAAGTTTCCAGGCTACGGCAAGCTGTCGGGCAAATCGCTGGACGAACTCAACGCCGGTGAGCGCGTGGCCGTGGCGGACGGCAAGCATGACCCGCTGGACTTTGTGCTGTGGAAGTCGGCCAAGGCCGATGAGCCGGCCGATGTGAAATGGCAGAGTTCGTTTGGTGAAGGCCGACCCGGCTGGCATATCGAATGCTCGGCCATGGGCTGCGAGCTGCTGGGCGAGAGCTTTGACATTCACGGTGGCGGTGCAGACCTGCAGTTCCCTCACCACGAGAACGAGATTGCCCAGAGCGAAGGTGCGACCGGCAAGCCGTTTGCCCAGACCTGGATGCACAACGGCTTCATCAACGTGGACAACGAGAAGATGTCCAAGTCGCTGGGCAACTTCTTCACCATCCGCGACGTGCTCAAGGAATACGACGCCGAGACCATCCGTTTCTTCGTCGTGCGCAGTCACTACCGCAGCCCGCTGAACTATTCCAACGTGCATCTCGATGATGCACGCGGTGCGCTCAAGCGCCTCTATACCGCTTTGGATCTGGTGGCACCCGCCGAGGTGCAGATCGACTGGAGCAACTCCTATGCCGCCCGCTTCAAGGCGGCGATGGATGAAGACTTCGGCACGCCCGAGGCAGTGGCCGTGCTGTTCGAGCTGGCCGCTGAAGTCAACCGCAGCAAGTCGCCCGAAGTGGCGGGCTTGCTCAAGGCCCTGGGGGCCTGCCTGGGCCTGCTGCAGGCCGAGCCGCAGAAGTTTCTGCAGGCCGGTGCCGAAGGTGTGGATGCGGCCGCGATCGAAGCGCAGATTGCCGCGCGCGCTCAGGCCAAGGCTGCCAAGAACTGGGCCGAGGCCGACCGCATCCGCAAGGAACTGCTTGAGCAGGGCATCGTCCTCAAGGACTCTGCCGCGGGTACGACCTGGGAATCGGCCGCCAAGGGCTGAGGCTGCATGCAATATTCCATCAACTGTGTGAGCAGTGCGAAGGGGCGTGCATGAGCGCGGCCAAGCATCTGGACACCATGGAGTTCGAGCAGCTGCCGCTGGTTGCCGATCTGCCCGTGCCCATGGGGCCGGCTGCGCCTTTGCCTGTAGCGCCTTTGGGGGCGGCAGCCATTGCTCAGCCTGTCGGTACAACTGCAAAGCAGACAGTCGCGCCCAAAGCGGCTGCTCCCAAGATCCATCTGGATCTGCCCGATGGCGTGCCCGCCTATTGGGCCGAGGCCTGCCGCCAGCTCATGCGCCGCGATCGTGTGCTCAAACGCCTGATTCCGCAACTCGGCAGCCAGGCGCTGCTGCCTTGCGGGCAGGAGCAGGCCTTTGCCACATTGGCCCGCTCCATTGTCGGGCAGCAGATTTCGGCGAAGTCGGCCAAGACCTTGTGGAACAAGTTCGCCAAGCTGCCTGCTGCCATGCAGCCAGAGCAGGTGCTCAGGCTCAAGGTGGACGATATGCGTGGCGCGGGACTGTCGGCGCGCAAGGTGGACTATCTGGTCGATCTGGCGCTGCACTTCACCGAGCATCGCCTGCACATGGATGAATGGGCCCAGATGAGCGATGAGGCCATCATCGCTGAGCTGATGTCCATACGCGGTCTCAGTCGCTGGACGGCCGAGAATTTTCTGATTTACTGCCTGGGGCGGCCCAATGTGCTGCCTCTGGATGATGCCGGCTTGATACAGGGCATCTCTCTCAATCATTTTTCGGGTGATCCTGTCAGTCGCAGCGATGCCCGTGAAGTTGCCGAGGCTTGGAAACCGTGGTGTACGGTTGCAACTTGGTATATTTGGCGCTCGCTCGAGGCGCAGCCTGTGGCTTGATGACATCTGTCCACTGGCCGATTGCAAGGATTGCAACAGGCTGGCACAAGGAGAAATACGTTGGCGAAAAAGAACTTTCTGGATTTTGAGCAGCCCATTGCAGAACTCGAATCCAAAATCGAAGAACTGCGCTATGTGCAGACTGAAAGCGCAGTAGATATCTCGGAAGAGATTGATCAGCTCAGCAAGAAAAGCCTGCAGCTGACCAAGGACATCTACAGCGACCTGACCCCCTGGCAGATCACCAAGATTGCCCGTCATACCGAGCGTCCCTATACGCTCGACTATGTCCGCGAGTGCTTTACCGACTTTGTCGAAATGCACGGCGACCGACATTTTGCGGATGACCAGTCCATCATCGGTGGCCTGGCACGTTTCAATGGCCAGCCCTGCATGGTGATCGGTCATCAAAAGGGCCGCGATACCAAGGAGCGCACACTGCGCAACTTCGGCATGACGCGCCCCGAGGGCTATCGCAAGGCTCTGCGTCTGATGAAGACGGCCGAGAAGTTCAAGCTGCCCGTGTTCACATTTGTGGACACGCCCGGCGCCTTCCCTGGTATCGACGCCGAGGAGCGTGGCCAGTCCGAAGCCATCGGTCGCAACATCTACGAGATGGCCCAGCTGCAGACACCCATCATCACCACCATCATCGGTGAAGGTGGCTCGGGCGGTGCGCTGGCCATTGCCGTGGCTGACCAGGTGCTGATGCTGCAGTACTCCGTGTACTCGGTGATCAGCCCCGAAGGCTGCGCTTCCATTCTTTGGAAGACGGGTGAAAAGGCGCAAGAAGCGGCTGATGCCATGGGTATCACGGCTCACCGCCTGAAGGCGCTGGGCCTGGTCGACAAGATCGTCAACGAACCCGTGGGTGGCGCTCACCGCGACACCAAGCAAATGGGGGCATTCCTCAAGCGTGCGCTGGGTGATGCCCTGCGTCAGTTGTCGGATCTCAAGCCCAAGGAGCTGCAGGATCGTCGCTACGAGCGCATTCAGAGCTATGGCAAGTTTGCTGACACCAAGGCAGACAATCGCTAAGCCACTGCTTGCTTGCGGCTTGCGCACAATGGCTCCTTCGGGAGCCATTCTTTTTTTTGCGGTCGACCTTGATGGGTTTTGAGTGAAATATGCTTCAAGCCCTTATAAATCAAGCGCTGCCTGCTATTGAATTATGAATTGGAAGGCTGTTTGCAATGCAAATCAAGTCCGATGCTGACTTGTTGAGTGTCTCGGCAGCACTGGTCGACGCTGCAATCGGGGGCTTCAAGCCGCCGCTGCCGCTGGCGGTGGCTTTCAGTGGTGGCGCGGACTCATCTGCCTTGTTGCTGGCCTGCCATGCGCGCTGGCCTGGGCAGGTGAGGGCGATTCATGTGCATCATGGTTTGCAGTCTGCGGCTGATGGTTTTCAGTGGCACTGCGAGCAACTGTGCGCCCGGCACGGCATCGCACTCAAGGTCTGCGCCATCGATGCGCGCAATGTGCAGGGGCAAAGCCCCGAAGATGCGGCGCGCCAGGGGCGTTATGCCGCCTTGATTCAGGTGGCTCGGCAGCCCTGGTTCGATGCGCAGGGCGCAGAGCTGGACGCGGTGCGCTCCATGGCGCTGGCCCAGCATGCCGATGATCAGGTCGAGACCTTGCTGCTGGCGCTCTCGCGCGGTGCCGGTGTGGCCGGTCTGGCGGCCATGCCCGGGCATTGGCAAAGAGCGGGGCTGGAGTGGTTCAGGCCCTTGCTGGCGGTGCCGGGCCAGGCGCTGCGCGACTGGTTGCGCCTCAGGGGCTTGAGCTGGATCGAGGATCCGACGAATGCCGATCCGGGCTACACGCGCAATCGCATCCGGGCTCAGCTGCTGCCGGTGCTGGAGCAGGTTTTTCCGCAGTTCCGCAACACGTTTGCACGCAGCAGTGCGCATTGCGCGCAGGCTTCAGAGCTGCTCAACGAGCAGGCGGCAGCAGACCTGCAGATGGTGGGAGTGCCGCCGGCTATCAAGGCGCTGCAGCGTTTGAGTGAAGCGCGTCTGGGCAATGTTCTGCGCTATTGGCTGCGCGTCGCACATGGCACAACGCCGACGGCGGCGCAGCTTGCGCAGCTCGTGGCGCAGCTCGGCGTTTGCACTACGCGAGGGCACCGCATCCATATCAAGGTGGGGCGGGGTTTTGTGGAGCGCCAGGGGGCAAGTCTCGGTTGGTACAATTCCTAGGTTTTGGTTTTTTTACCTGTACGAAAACCGCCGGCGCGCCAAAACCTTTGTGATCTGCGCCGTGGCTGCTGTTTCGTCACCCTTTAGTATCCAATGGCACTGATCGTTCATAAATACGGCGGCACCTCGATGGGCTCGACAGAGCGCATCCGCAACGTCGCCAAGCGTGTGGCCAAATGGGCTCGGGCAGGTCACCAGTTGGTGGTTGTGCCCAGCGCCATGAGTGGCGAAACCAACCGTTTGCTGGGTCTGGCCAGCGAGCTGGCTCCCAGCCACGCCAAGAGTTCGTACTACCGTGAGCTCGATATGCTGGCCGCCACTGGCGAGCAGGCATCTTCTGCGCTGCTGGCCATTGCGCTGCAGGCCGAGGGCATGGAGTCCGTCAGCTATGCGGGCTGGCAAGTGCCCGTGCGCACCGATAGCAGCTACACCAAGGCTCGCATCGAGTCCATTGACGACAAGCGCGTGCGCGCTGACCTCGAGGCAGGTCGTGTCGTTATCGTGACCGGCTTCCAGGGTATCGATCCCGAAGGCAATGTCACCACGCTGGGTCGTGGCGGCTCCGACACTTCTGCTGTGGCCGTGGCTGCCGCCCTGAAGGCTGCCGAATGCCTGATCTATACCGATGTCGATGGCGTCTACACCACCGACCCCCGTGTAGTGCCTGCTGCCAAGCGCCTGGGTACGGTGAGCTTCGAGGAAATGCTGGAAATGGCCAGCCTGGGCTCCAAGGTGCTGCAAATCCGTTCCGTGGAGTTTGCAGGCAAGTACAAGGTACCCATGCGCGTGCTGTCCAGCTTCACGCCCTGGGATATCGATCTGGAAGAAGAAGCCAAGTCCGGCACGCTGATTACTTTTGAGGAAGACGAAAAAATGGAAAAGGCTGTCGTATCCGGCATCGCTTTCAACCGTGGCGAGGCCAAGATCTCCGTGCTGGGCGTGCCTGATACCCCCGGCGTGGCTGCTGCCATCCTGGGTCCCGTGGCTGATGCCAACATCGAAGTCGATGTGATCATCCAGAACATCTCCAAGGACGGCAAGACCGACTTCAGCTTCACCGTGAGCCAGGGCGACTACCAGCGCGCCATGGAGCTGCTGCGTGAAAGCGTCGTTCCTGCGCTGGGTGCTTCCGAAGTGGTAGGCAATCCCAATATCGCCAAGGTCAGCATCGTTGGCATCGGCATGCGCAGCCATGTGGGCGTGGCCTCCACCATGTTCCGTGCCCTGAGCAAGGAAGGCGTGAACATCCAGATGATCTCCACCTCCGAAATCAAGACCTCCGTCGTGATCGACGAGAAGTACCTGGAGCTGGCCGTGCGTTCCCTGCACACAGCCTTTGGTTTGGACAAAAGCGAATAATTTTCGCAACTTTCCAAAAACGATCAAAAAAGCTGTTTACAATAGCGTCATTCCGGAAACGTGACCGAGTGGCCGAAGGTGCTCCCCTGCTAAGGGAGTATGGGGTGTAGAGCCTCATCGAGGGTTCGAATCCCTCCGTTTCCGCCAAATCAAAGAAAAAGCCGAAAGGCTTTTTCTTTTTGTCAAGACCTTACGGGTCTTGACAAAAAGTTTCAAACTTTGATTTGAGCCTGCTGAAAAACAGGCTACAATGCAAGGCTTCGCTGATCGCAGCAAGCAACAAGATTCAAGATCAAGTTTTTTGGTTTTGTACTTGGTTCATTAAAAAAATACAGCCGATAAGCGTGGGCGTTTGAGGGCAAGCAGCCAGTTCTTCGGAACAAACTCTTCGGAGTTATCAAACGCTCACAAAAACAGTAATGAGGAAGAATTTATTCTTCTTGATTCCGTCAAGTGAGTGAGCAGTCGAAAGACTTTAAATTCAAGATCGAACTATAGAGTTTGATCCTGGCTCAGATTGAACGCTGGCGGCATGCTTTACACATGCAAGTCGAACGGTAACAGGTCTTCGGATGCTGACGAGTGGCGAACGGGTGAGTAACACATCGGAACGTGCCTAGTAGTGGGGGATAACTACTCGAAAGAGTAGCTAATACCGCATGAGATCTACGGATGAAAGCAGGGGACCTTCGGGCCTTGTGCTACTAGAGCGGCTGATGGCAGATTAGGTAGTTGGTGGGGTAAAGGCTTACCAAGCCTGCGATCTGTAGCTGGTCTGAGAGGACGACCAGCCACACTGGGACTGAGACACGGCCCAGACTCCTACGGGAGGCAGCAGTGGGGAATTTTGGACAATGGGCGAAAGCCTGATCCAGCAATGCCGCGTGCAGGATGAAGGCCCTCGGGTTGTAAACTGCTTTTGTACGGAACGAAAAGCCTGGGGCTAATACCCCCGGGTCATGACGGTACCGTAAGAATAAGCACCGGCTAACTACGTGCCAGCAGCCGCGGTAATACGTAGGGTGCAAGCGTTAATCGGAATTACTGGGCGTAAAGCGTGCGCAGGCGGTTTTGTAAGACAGTGGTGAAATCCCCGGGCTCAACCTGGGAACTGCCATTGTGACTGCAAAGCTAGAGTGCGGCAGAGGGGGATGGAATTCCGCGTGTAGCAGTGAAATGCGTAGATATGCGGAGGAACACCGATGGCGAAGGCAATCCCCTGGGCCTGCACTGACGCTCATGCACGAAAGCGTGGGGAGCAAACAGGATTAGATACCCTGGTAGTCCACGCCCTAAACGATGTCAACTGGTTGTTGGGTCTTAACTGACTCAGTAACGAAGCTAACGCGTGAAGTTGACCGCCTGGGGAGTACGGCCGCAAGGTTGAAACTCAAAGGAATTGACGGGGACCCGCACAAGCGGTGGATGATGTGGTTTAATTCGATGCAACGCGAAAAACCTTACCCACCTTTGACATGGCAGGAACTTACCAGAGATGGTTTGGTGCTCGAAAGAGAACCTGCACACAGGTGCTGCATGGCTGTCGTCAGCTCGTGTCGTGAGATGTTGGGTTAAGTCCCGCAACGAGCGCAACCCTTGCCATTAGTTGCTACATTCAGTTGAGCACTCTAATGGGACTGCCGGTGACAAACCGGAGGAAGGTGGGGATGACGTCAAGTCCTCATGGCCCTTATAGGTGGGGCTACACACGTCATACAATGGCTGGTACAAAGGGTTGCCAACCCGCGAGGGGGAGCTAATCCCATAAAGCCAGTCGTAGTCCGGATCGCAGTCTGCAACTCGACTGCGTGAAGTCGGAATCGCTAGTAATCGTGGATCAGAATGTCACGGTGAATACGTTCCCGGGTCTTGTACACACCGCCCGTCACACCATGGGAGCGGGTCTCGCCAGAAGTAGGTAGCCTAACCGCAAGGAGGGCGCTTACCACGGCGGGGTTCGTGACTGGGGTGAAGTCGTAACAAGGTAGCCGTATCGGAAGGTGCGGCTGGATCACCTCCTTTCTGGAAAAATGCTGCTTCAAATTGAACGTCCACACTTATCGGTTGTTGGAACAAGCCAGGTGGCCTGCTAAACAGTAGGCTGCATGGAATGGGTCTGTAGCTCAGCTGGTTAGAGCACTGTGTTGATAACGCAGGGGTCGTTGGTTCGAGCCCAACTAGACCCACCAAGATTCCAATATCTGGTCAGAGGATCCCGGGGGATTAGCTCAGCTGGGAGAGCACCTGCTTTGCAAGCAGGGGGTCGTCGGTTCGATCCCGTCATCCTCCACCAAAAATGATAGCGCCGAAAGGTGCTATAATCGTTGGCTCGGCAGATGTGAAGCGCAAGCGGATCGGAAGCAGAGTAAAAGCGAAAAAACCAAATTCAATATAAAAGCAGTCTGAAGCAGACTGCTTTTATATTGATCTTTGATCAATAGGCTGTTCTTTAAAAATTCATAGAGTCGAAATCAGCGTTGCTGGTGGAAAGCACAAACCAAGGTTTGTGCACCGTGCCGCCAGCAACATTTTGATTGCGTCAAAACAGATATTTTGCGAATGCAAATTTATCTAGTAATGACGAATATTCTCTAAGCTGCATCGAAAGATGCAGCCAAAGATATTCACATTACGGCATAACGCGTGAGGTGCAAGACCTCACCAGTCTTTGAAACCAGGCTTTGATTCTCGACAAGAGAGTCCAAAGTTATAGGGTCAAGTGACTAAGAGCATATGGTGGATGCCTTGGCGATGATAGGCGACGAAAGACGTGATAGCCTGCGATAAGCTTCGGGGAGCTGGCAAATAAGCTTTGATCCGGAGATTTCTGAATGGGGGAACCCACCTCGCAAGAGGTATCGTGCACTGAATACATAGGTGCTCGAAGCGAACCTGGAGAACTGAAACATCTAAGTACCCAGAGGAAAAGACATCAACCGAGATTCCGATAGTAGTGGCGAGCGAATTCGGAAGAGCCTTGCAGTGATAGTCGATCAGTTAACAAAACGGCATGGAAAGGCCGACCATAGTGGGTGATAGTCCCGTATGTGAAAACCGATCGGTGGTACTAGGCTGCAGACAAGTAGGGCGGGGCACGAGAAACCCTGTCTGAATATGGGGGGACCATCCTCCAAGGCTAAATACTCATCATCGACCGATAGTGAACCAGTACCGTGAGGGAAAGGCGAAAAGAACCCCGGGAGGGGAGTGAAATAGATCCTGAAACCGTATGCTTACAAAAAGTCGGAGCCCTTAGGGGTGACGGCGTACCTTTTGTATAATGGGTCAGCGACTTACATTCAGTGGCAAGCTTAACCGAATAGGGGAGGCGAAGAGAAATCGAGTCCGAATAGGGCGATTAGTCGCTGGGTGTAGACCCGAAACCAAGTGATCTATCCATGGCCAGGATGAAGGTGCCGTAACAGGTACTGGAGGTCCGAACCCACTAATGTTGCAAAATTAGGGGATGAGCTGTGGATAGGGGTGAAAGGCTAAACAAACTTGGAAATAGCTGGTTCTCTCCGAAAACTATTTAGGTAGTGCCTCAAGTATTACCGTCGGGGGTAGAGCACTGTTTAGGCTAGGGGGTCATGGCGACTTACCAAACCTATGCAAACTCCGAATACCGACGAGTACAGCTTGGGAGACAGAGCACCGGGTGCTAACGTCCGGACTCAAGAGGGAAACAACCCAGACCGCCAGCTAAGGTCCCTAAAATTGGCTAAGTGGGAAACGAAGTGGGAAGGCTAAAACAGTCAGGATGTTGGCTTAGAAGCAGCCATCATTTAAAGAAAGCGTAATAGCTCACTGATCGAGTCGTCCTGCGCGGAAGATGTAACGGGGCTAAGCCAGTTACCGAAGCTGCGGATGCACAGTTTACTGTGCGTGGTAGGAGAGCGTTCTGTAAGCCTGTGAAGGTGTCTGGTAACGGATGCTGGAGGTATCAGAAGTGCGAATGCTGACATGAGTAGCGTTAAAGGGGGTGAAAAGCCCCCTCGCCGTAAGCGCAAGGTTTCCTACGCAACGTTCATCGGCGTAGGGTGAGTCGGCCCCTAAGGCGAGGCAGAGATGCGTAGCTGATGGGAAACAGGTCAATATTCCTGTACCGATCAATAGTGCGATGTGGGGACGGAGAAGGTTAGCTCAGCCAACTGTTGGATATGTTGGTTCAAGCCTGTAGTCGTGCCTGGTAGGCAAATCCGCCGGGCTTAGATGAGGGGTGATAACGAGTCTGCTTGCAGACGAAGTGAGTGATACCCTGCTTCCAGGAAAAGCCACTAAGCTTCAGCTATTGACGACCGTACCGCAAACCGACACTGGTGCGCGAGATGAGTATTCTAAGGCGCTTGAGAGAACTCAGGAGAAGGAACTCGGCAAATTGACACCGTAACTTCGGGAGAAGGTGTACCCCAAGTAAGTGAAGTTGAACAAACGGAGCTCAAAGGGGTTGCAAAAAATTGGTGGCTGCGACTGTTTAATAAAAACACAGCACTCTGCAAACACGAAAGTGGACGTATAGGGTGTGACGCCTGCCCGGTGCTGGAAGATTAAATGATGGGGTGCAAGCTCTTGATTGAAGTCCCAGTAAACGGCGGCCGTAACTATAACGGTCCTAAGGTAGCGAAATTCCTTGTCGGGTAAGTTCCGACCTGCACGAATGGCGTAACGATGGCCACACTGTCTCCTCCTGAGACTCAGCGAAGTTGAAATGTTTGTGATGATGCAATCTCCCCGCGGAAAGACGGAAAGACCCCATGAACCTTTACTGTAGCTTTGTATTGGACTTTGAACGGATCTGTGTAGGATAGGTGGGAGGCTTTGAAGTGCGGTCGCTAGATCGCATGGAGCCAACGTTGAAATACCACCCTGGTGCGTTTGAGGTTCTAACCTGGATCCATTATCTGGATCGGGGACAGTGCATGGTAGGCAGTTTGACTGGGGCGGTCTCCTCCCAAAGCGTAACGGAGGAGTTCGAAGGTACGCTAGTTACGGTCGGACATCGTGACGATAGTGCAATGGCATAAGCGTGCTTAACTGCGAGACTGACAAGTCGAGCAGATGCGAAAGCAGGACATAGTGATCCGGTGGTTCTGTATGGAAGGGCCATCGCTCAACGGATAAAAGGTACTCTGGGGATAACAGGCTGATACCGCCCAAGAGTTCATATCGACGGCGGTGTTTGGCACCTCGATGTCGGCTCATCTCATCCTGGGGCTGTAGTCGGTCCCAAGGGTATGGCTGTTCGCCATTTAAAGAGGTACGTGAGCTGGGTTTAAAACGTCGTGAGACAGTTTGGTCCCTATCTTCCGTGGGCGCTGCAGATTTGAGGAAGCCTGCTCCTAGTACGAGAGGACCGGAGTGGACACACCTCTGGTGTACCTGTTGTCACGCCAGTGGCATCGCAGGGTAGCTAAGTGTGGAAGAGATAACCGCTGAAAGCATCTAAGCGGGAAACTCGTTTCAAGATGAGATCTGCCGGGGCCTTGAGCCCCCTGAAGGGTCGTTGTAGACCACGACGTTGATAGGCTGGGTGTGGAAGCGCAGTAATGCGTTAAGCTAACCAGTACTAATTGCCCGTGCGGCTTGACCCTATAACTTTGGGTAAGCCTGAAAAATAAAGACAGAACGCAAGTTCTAGTTATGCCGAAAAGGCGCAATCGAAAAGCTGATTGAAGACTCTATGAATTCGTTGGACTGAAGGTGAGCAAGATTAAGAAGTTAATCAAGGCGCCGTCAATCTGACAAAAAGTTTATGCCTGATGACCATAGCAAGTTGGTACCACTCCTTCCCATCCCGAACAGGACAGTGAAACGACTTTGCGCCGATGATAGTGCGGGTTCCCGTGTGAAAGTAGGTCATCGTCAGGCTCTTACAGTAAAAACCCCGTAGTCGAAAGATTACGGGGTTTTTTATTTGATCAATCGGTATTGTTGATATCGCTTGCGCAGTAGCGGACATGGAAAGGATAAGCATGCAGCTGCAGGACATGTTGTATTCACAGGGCTTTGGCATTCGCCGTGTGTGCTCCGGCTTGGTGCAGCAAGGCTGGGTGGAGCTATGGAACCAGCAGACTTCCGACTGGGAGAAGGTTCTGGACTCCACCCAGCAGGTGGATCCCGAAGGTCTGCGTTTCAGGGTGCAAGGCGTGGAGTGGGAGTATCACGAGCTGGGTTATGTGCTGCTGAACAAGCCAGCCGGCACCGAATGCTCGCAAAAGCCATCGGCCTATCCCAGCATCTATACCTTGCTGCCGGCTCCGCTGCGTCAACGACCCAACAAAGGGGCGGTGCAAGGTGTTCAGGCAGTGGGCCGTCTGGACCAGGATACGACGGGCATGCTGCTGCTCAGCGACGATGGCCAGTTCATCCACCGCATGTCGTCGCCCAAAAAGCATGTCTCCAAGGTTTACCGGGTGACTTGCAAGCATCCGGTGGATGCCAAGCAGATACAGCGGCTGCTGGATGGCGTCGTTCTCGACGATGATCCCAAGCCCGTCAAGGCAGCGGCCTGCGAGCAGGTGGACAGCCATGTGCTGGATCTGACGCTGACCGAGGGCAAGTATCACCAGGTCAAGCGCATGATTGCGGCTGTGAGCAACCGGGTCGAAGGTCTGCACCGCAGAAGAATCGGCGGCATGGAGTTACCCGCAGAGCTGGAGCCTGGCCAATGGCGCTGGCTGACGGCGCAGGAGCTGGATCTGTTCAAGCCGGGCAAATAAAACCGAGCAAGATAAAAAGCCTGCTGGCTTGCGCCAGCAGGCTTTTTGATGGGCAGTATGGGAACTCAGCGCCGTTGAATGGCGGGCGCGGATGCCTGCTGGAGCTTGCCGGAGGTTTGCAGCGCAGCGCCGGGCAGGAATTCGATGCCGGTGCGGCGAACCAGTTCCGCGTAGCTGATGGGTTCTGTGACGCGGGCGGCGTCATCATTGGCCTGCCAGTGCGCCCAGGCTCGCTGGCTCTGAGCGTCGTAAACCAGCTTGTAGAGAAAGCTGGGCACACGCACCTGGTTGTGGCCGACGGAGGCAGCGCCGGCATCAAAGACCGGGCCGGTGATGATGTAGACATCGCCCTGAGCCCGTTGCGCATAGCTGCGCGTGTCTTTCTCGATGCGGGCCCAGGGGCCGCCGTTTTGCTTGATGGACTGGGGCACCATATTGGCCAGCGAGAAGCTCTGGGCCATGGCCTGTGCGGTCGGCATGTCGCCAGCGGGAGCCATGTGGCCGCGTGAGTAGCCGGAGCGCTTGTAGTCGTCCAGCTCGGCGCGTTCATCGCGGGGCAGGCGGGCGTCGCTGTAGAACTTGTTGGTGCGCTTTTCGTCGGCGTCGGCGACCAGGGCCTTGTTCAGACGTTGAGCGACGAAGACGGGAGTCTTGCTCTGGCCGCTGTGCAGCACGGCAAACGCGTCATAGCACAGGGCCCGCAGCTTGGGCTGATCGCTGAGCACGGGTGCCTTGCCGTTGGCAAAGAACTGCGGGCATTGCTCAAAGCCCTGGGTGCTGCGCGTGGGGTTGCTGACCTGGATGAGCGATGCGGGGCTGGTCGCTGCCGAGGGCGCAGGCATCTTGGCAGAGCAGGCCACGCTGCTGATGGCCAGCATTGCGATGCCGGCATGGTGCAGCCATAGCGGGATTCGTGAGCAAGAAGAGGAAAGCGGTGCTGAAAAAGCGGAGGACATGAGCGAAGAAGGCCGGGGGAGATGAAAAAAGTGCCAGCAGCCCAGGCGCAAGAGCGAGTCCTGCCATCATTGATGGGTGATTGATTGCTACTCAAATAAGAGCTGCTTGCGCAATATTTGAAAGCTTTTCAAGGTAAAAGTTTCCTGAAAAGCTTTGCAGTAAAGCGCTAAGTGCTCATATTTTATAAAAAGTGGACTTTGCCACGGCCTTGTCCCGGCTCATGTCGCCAAGCTGCGGGTCCCCGAGGGCGTTCCATGCATGAGCAGAATCTGCAGTGCGGCTTGGGTTTGCAGATGCAGCTGCTTGAGCGCCTCATCTTTCTGGGGCGGCAAAATGTACCGGCCCTGTGCGTTCCTGGCATAGGGCTTGCCCAGAATTTCGGCCATATCGATCTGGTAGTAGCTGCGGTCGCCATACGGCCGCTTGCCGTCGATATAGGGCAAGGGCCAGGTTGCCTGGCCCTCTTCCTCGTTGGCCAAAACATAAGGCAGTTCATCGGTACCGGCTTCTCGCCACAGGGCGGCATGCAGCAGTGTCAGGTGTTCGGGACGAAAGTCGAAGCTGCTGTCTGACGCCTGACCTGGGAAGTCGGGCGGCAAGGTATAGCGACCGGGTACCAAGGTGGCGCTTGCCACAAATTGCGGCAGCCAAAGGCAGACCTCGGCCAGGAGCTGGGTGGTCAGAGCAGGATTGCGAATGCGCAGCACTTGCTGGGCAGTGTCGAGGGTGGCCAGATTGCCGCCAAAGGGCTGCGCGGGATCGAAGCCGGGTGCCCCCGACTCTATGGGTATCCACTGCACACGCAGAAGGCGTATCAGCTGCAGATGCTGGGCGCTCAGTGGCGGCAGCGCCTGGCTGAATACCGTCTGGATCATGGATCGACGTTCGGTACTGCCCTGCCGCTTGCGCAGCCACGACCAGCTCAAGGCACCGGTTGCTGCAACTGCGAGGGTGGATAGTGTGCAGATCAGCCGCCTGCGCTTCATGGGCGAAGGTTTTCAGTCATCGATGGAGGCGCTCCAGCGGTCGCCCCAGCCGCTGCTGCGCTGCACGCGGTCGATTTCGCGGCGGTCACGCTTGGTGGGACGGCCGGTGTGCTGGGCCGCCAGTGCATCGGCAGGCTCAGGTGCCAGGCGGCGCTGCTCGGCCAGCTGTTCTCGCTGGGCAATGCTTTGCGCTGTTTCCTCGTAGAGCTGCTGGGCCACGGGTGCAGGGCCGCGCATGCCGCTGAGCCCGCGCACTATGACTTCCCTGGGAATATTGCCCTGGCGCAGGTGGATGTGGTCGCCCGGGCGGATTTCACGCGAGGCCTTGGCATTGGCGTTGTTGACCGTGACCCGGCCTTTGCCAATTTCCTCCACAGCCAGGCTGCGGGTCTTGTAGAACCGCGCACACCACAGCCATTTGTCCAGACGCATGGATTCGGTTTCACTCATATCGGTATTTTGCGGCGTGAAGGGATGGCGATTCAAGTCAGAGCAGTATCCATGTCCGGGGCATCGCCATTGTGCAGGGGCAACTTAATCAGCGCCTGCAGGCCACGCACGAGGCCGAGTTCGTCGTGCAGATTGCGCAGCTCGATCTGGCCGCCCAGGGTTTGCACGATCTCCTGGCAGATGGCCAGGCCCAGGCCCGAGCCGCTGCGCGTGTTGCCCGCCGAAAAAGGCTGAAACAGCCGCTGGGCGAGTTCATCGTCGATGCCACTGCCGCTGTCTTCGATACTCAGCTGCGCCATGCCGCCGCGCGCGCGCACATCGATTTGCAGACTCCCGTGCCTGGGGGTGTGGCGTATGGCGTTGTGCAGCAGGTTGCGGGTCAGCTCGCGCAGCATCCATTCATGGGCGGCCACGCAACAGGCCTGGGTTTCGATGCCGAAGTCCATGTCGTGATCGGCAATCAGCGGCGATAGCTCCAGCGCCACGTCGCGCACGATGTGGTCGAGCTGGGCGAGCATGGCGCTGTTCTGGTTGCTGTCCTCCTGGCGCAACTGTTCGACCTTGGCCAGGGCCAGCATCTGGTTGGCGACGCGGGTGGCGCGATCCACCGTGTCGTCGATCTCGGCAAAGGCCTGGGCCGGGGGGATATCGCCGCGCTTGGCCGACTGCACCTGGACCTTGAGCACGGCCAGCGGCGTGCGCAGCTGGTGCGAGGCGTCACGCACAAAGCGTTTCTGATTGCTCAGCAGGCCTTGCAGGCGCTGCATGGTCTGGTTGGTAGCCTCCAGCAGAGGCTGGATTTCACGTGGTGCCTCGGGTGCCGCCAGCGGGCTCAGATCTCCCTGGGCACGGCCCTGCAGGTCCTGGCTGAGCCGGCGTATGGGTTGGGTGGCGCGCTGCACCACGATGATGACGATTAGGGCGACGACCAGCACCAGCAGGGCCTGACGAATCAGGGTGTCACGCAGAATCTGCAAGGCCAGTGATTCGCGCAGCTCCAGGGTTTCGGCCACCTGGATCACGGCCATGCCGCGTCCGTCGGCACTGGCAACCGGCTGCAGCAGCACGGCCACGCGCACGGGGTGGCCACGAAACTCGTCGTCATAGAAGTCCACCAGCGCAGCATAGGGGGGGCGCTGCGCAATCTTGCCGTTCCAGACAGGCAGTTCCTCGAAGCCAGAGATCAACTGCCCGTCCAGCGTGGAGACGCGGTAGAACATGCGGCTCTGGTTGTCGGCCTCGAAGATTTCCAGCGCCGAATAGGGGACGATGGCGCGCAGCTGTGCATGCTCGTCGTATCCCGTGACGCCGATCTGCTCGCTGATGCTCTTGGCCGAGGCCAGCAGGGTTCTGTCGTAAGCCGTGTGCAGCGATGCCAGGGTTTGCTGATAGAGGCTCCAGGCGTTGAGGGCAATCAGCGCCAGCACGGGCAGCAAAATGCCGGTGAGCAGCAGGCGCCGCAGCGACCAGGCTGTCTTGGGCCGCGTCCTGGCCGGACTGGCTGTCATGCCGCCGCCTCGGCCTTGACCAGATAGCCCAGTCCGCGCAGCGTGACCAGTTGCACGCCGGTGCCGCCCAGCTTTTTGCGCAGCCGGTAGGCCACGACTTCCACGGCCTCGTACTGCACATCGACCTCGCCGGGGAAGACCAGGCTGAACAGCCGCTCCTTGGTGACTGCATGGCCGGGGCGCGCCAGCAGCGCATGCATCATGGACAGCTCGCGCGGGGTCAGCTCCAGTACCTTGTCGTCGAGATAGATCGCGCCGCTCTCCTTCTCATAGCGCAATGCGCCCAGGGTGACAGCTTCAGAAGCCGATCTGGGTGTGAAACTATCCTGGCTGCGGCGCAGCAGGGCGCGCAGGCGTGCTTCGAGCTCGTCGAGGTCAAAGGGCTTGGCCAGATAGTCGTCGGCGCCGGCGTTCAGCCCCATGACGCGGTCGCCCACAGTGCCACGTGCCGTGAGGATCAGCACCGGCGTGCGCAGGCCCAGAGCCCGGGCACGTTCCAGCACCTGCAGGCCGTCGAGGCCGGGCAGACTCAGGTCCAGCACCACGGCATCGGGTTCGCGGGTCTGCCAATGGGCCAGGGCGCTGGGGCCGTCGGCCGCCACATCCACATTCAGCCCGCGGCGCATCAGGGTGCGCTGCAGCGTGGTGCGCATGGCGGAGTCATCTTCAACAAGCAGTAATTGCATGTTGCCGAACATAGCACTGCGCTGCGAATGCGCAGACAAGTCGTGAAACTACCAGGGCTGCTTAAGGGATAGCCCTAGGTGATTGGACAGCTGTTTGACAGGCAGGCTGTCCATGATTGCATCCACTAACTACATAAGGAGTACATCATGCGTCGTGATACGTTTCTGAAGTCTCTGGCAGCCCTTGCGGCGGCCGGTGCTTTGCCCCTGTCGGCCCAGGCCGCGGTGGCCATCAAGATGATGCTGCCCGCCAACCCGGGTGGCGGCTGGGACACGACAGGCCGTGCCCTGGGCAAGGCCTTGCAGGACGCAGGTGTGGCTTCTTCGGTCACCTATGACAACAAGGGTGGTGCTGCCGGTGCCATCGGCCTGGCCCAGTTCGTCAACGGCAGCAAGGGTGATCCCAATGCGATGATGATCATGGGCGCCGTGATGCTGGGCGGCATCATTACCGGCAAGCCTCCCGTCAATCTGAGCCAGGCCACGCCTCTGGCGCGCCTGACCAGCGAGTACAACGTGTTTGTGCTGCCCGCCAACTCGCCGTTCAAGAGCATGGCGGAAGTGGTGGCCCAGCTCAAGAAAGATCCCGGCTCCGTCAAGTGGGGTGGCGGCTCGCGCGGCTCCACCGAGCACATTGCTGCGGCCATGATCGCGCGTGAAGTGGGCGTGGACCCCGCCAAGATCAACTACGTGGCCTTCCGTGGGGGCGGTGAGGCTATCTCCGCGATCCTGGGCGGCAACGTCACCGTGGGCGGCAGCGGCTTCAGCGAGTTTGCCGAATACATCGCGACCGGCAAGATGAAGCCCATCGGCGTGACCTCGGCCCAGCGCCTGAAGGGCGCGGCGTCGAGCATTCCCACGCTCAAGGAGCAGGGCATCAACGTGGAAATCGGCAACTGGCGCGGTGTGTACGGCGCACCCGGCATTTCCAAGGTCCAGCGCGAGGAGCTGGTCGCCCAGATCGAGAAAGCCACCAAGAGCAAGGCCTGGGCCGAAGCGTTGCAGAAGAACGACTGGACGCCTGCCTGGCTGGGCGGGGATGCTTTCGGCAAGTTCGTGGACGACGAGTTCGCCAGCCTGCGCGCCACCATGGTCAAGTCCGGCATGATCTGACGATCATCAGGCAGCTGCGTTCTGCAGCGGCCTTTCAGGACATGGCACAGGGCTGGCGACTTCAGCCCTGATCACGTTGTGTCCTGCTGTTTCTCCCTCGCACTGATTGATGGCCTGCCCCTGACGGCGCAAGCCAGGGTTTGTGCAACCCCATGATGCCGTGGGAGCTGCCGCAAGGCGGCTCTGGCGGGCTCCGAAAACCACTGAAATCACACACATTCATCATGTCTGATTCCTTCCAAGATCTGGCCCGGGCAGCGGAGGCCGCACAGGTTTCGGCCTATGCAGACCCCGACGAGCCGCAGAGCCCCAACGTACCGTCACAGACAGCACAAACCATTGTCGGTGCGGGCGTGCTGCTGGTCGCTGCGGGACTGGCCTTTGGCGCACTGCAAATTCCTTCGGACTCCGGCTACGGCGGCGTCGGCCCCAATTTCCTGCCCTGGGTCTGCGCAGTGGTGCTGGGTATCTGCGGTGCCTTGCTGATCTGGGAAGCACGCAGCGGTGGTTTTCGCCATGCGGCAGACCCGGGCGGCCAGCCCAAGGCCGACATCCTTCCCTTTGCCTGGGTCTCGGCCGGTCTGCTGGTGAATGCGGCCTTGATCAGTACCCTGGGCTTTATTTTCAGCTGCACCATCTGCTATGTGCTGGCCGTGCAGGGCTTGCGCCGAGCTGCGCATCAGTCGCAGGCGTCCGCACCGGGCACCTGGGTCAAGGATGTGATCACGGGGCTGTTGATTGCGGCACCGGTGTTCTGGATGTTTACCCAGTTCCTGGCCATCAATCTGCCTGGTCTGACTGAAACGGGGTGGCTGTAATGGATATCTTCAATGCTTTGATGGCTGGCTTTGCCACGGCCATCACGCCCGCCAATCTGCTGTGGGCTCTCGTTGGCTGTGCCCTGGGTACGGCCGTGGGCGTGCTGCCCGGTATCGGCCCGGCCGTGGCCGTGGCCATGCTGCTGCCCATCACCGCCAAGGTGGATGTGACGGCATCCATGATCTTTTTCGCCGGCATCTACTACGGCGCCATGTACGGTGGCTCGACCACCTCGATTCTGCTCAATACGCCCGGCGAGACGGCATCCATGGTCACGGCCATGGAGGGCAACAAGATGGCCAAGAGCGGCCGTGCCGGGGCGGCGCTGGCAACCGCCGCGATCGGCTCGTTCTTCGCGGGTACTTTTGCCACCGTGGTGGTGACCCTGTTCGCTCCCTATGTGGCCGACTTCGCTGTGAAACTGGGCCCGCCCGAGTACTTCATGCTCATGGTGCTGGCCTTCACCACCGTGAGTGCCGTTCTGGGCCAGAGCACGCTGCGCGGCATGACGGCGCTGTTTGTCGGCCTGGCTGCGGGTTGCATCGGCATGGACCAGATCTCCGGTGCGGCGCGTTACACCGGCGGCAAGATGGAGCTGCTGGACGGCATCGATATCGTGCTGGTGGCCGTGGGGCTGTTTGCCGTGGCCGAAGTGCTGTATGCCGCCATGTATGAAGGCAAGGTCGAGGAGTCCCAGAACAAGCTGACGCGTGTGCACATGACCAAGCGTGACTGGAAGCGTTCCTGGCCCGCCTGGATGCGCGGCACGCTGCTGGGCACACCGTTCGGCTGCATTCCTGCCGGCGGTACCGAGATCCCGACCTTTCTGAGCTATGCGACGGAAAAGAAGCTGGCCAAGGGCGAAGACAAGGCCGAGTTCGGCGGCAAGGGTGCCATCGAAGGCGTGGCCGGTCCGGAAGCTGCCAACAATGCGACCGTGACTGCGGCTCTGATTCCGCTGCTGACTCTGGGCATTCCCACCAGCAACACCACGGCCGTGCTGCTGGGCGCTTTCCAGAACTACGGCATCAACCCCGGTCCCCAACTGTTTACCAGCTCGGCGGCCCTGGTCTGGGCGCTGATTGCCTCGCTGTACATTGGCAACGTGATGCTGCTGGTGCTGAACCTGCCCATGGTGGGCCTGTGGGTCAAGCTTTTGAAGATTCCACGTCCCCAGTTGTATGCCGGCATCCTGATCTTCGCAACCGTCGGTGCCTACGGCATGCGCCAGAGCGCATTCGATCTGTTCCTGCTCTACGGCATCGGCGTGCTGGGCGTGATCATGCGCCGCTTCGACTTCCCCACCGCACCTGTGGTGGTGGGCATGATCCTCGGCCCCCTGGCCGAAGCCCAGATGCGCAACGCCGTCTCGATCGGCGAGGGCAGCTGGTGGATCTTCCTGCAGCGTCCCATGTCGCTGACGCTGATCATCATTGTGCTGGCCGTGCTGATCATTCCTCGCGTGCTCAAGCGCCTGTCGCAGGCCAAGCATGCCCGGGAGACAAGCACCGCCTGAGTCCGGTTTCCTAGCCTGCTGCGGGTGCTTCACGCATGGAGCCCGTTGCATTCACATCCCCTGTCCGGTGAGTCGGACAGGGGATTTTTTTATGGAGGCAGGCTCAGTTCAGAAGCGTGGATGCGTTGTCCGCGCGCGGCTACAGGTCTGTGCTGATGGTTGGGCTTGAATGTCGCCCTACCATGACGCGATGGAAATGAGCCAACTGCTACCCCACGATTTCGCTTGCGAGCTGCCCGAAGATGCCGACGGCATCTATGCCCTGGCGGCGCGGTCCATGTTTCAGCTGTTCTCGTCGATGAGCCAGGGCATGTTTCTGGTCGACAGAAGCGGGCGCATCGTCTGGGTCAACAAAGGCTACGAGCGTTTTTTGCCGCGCCTGGGTGTGGCCGGTGTGGGCGACTTTCTCGGGCATATGGTCGAGGAGGTCATCCCCAACACGCAGATGCGCAGTGTGCTGGAGACCGGCAAGCCAGTCCTGATCGATCTGCTGACCAATAGCGCCGGAACCTTTGTCGTCAGCCGCCTGCCGCTGCACGACGACGAAGGAGGCGTGATTGGTGTCATCGGCATTGTGCTGTTCGATCAGCCAGAGACGACCTTGCAGCCGCTGATCAGCAAGTTCGCGATGCTGCAGCGCGATCTCGATGAAGCGAGGCGCGAGCTGGCTGCCCAGCGCAGCCGCAGCTTGCAGGCGTCCGTACAAGGGTCGCGCCGCAGCAAATACAGCTTTGCCAGCTTTGTGGGCAGCAGTCCGGCGGCAGTCGAGGTCAAGCGCCAGGCGCGGCGGGCTGCTCAGTCCATGAGCCCGGTGCTGCTGCTGGGCGAGACAGGTACCGGCAAGGAGGTGCTGGCCCATGCCATCCATGCCGCATCGGCGCGCTCTGCCGGCCCTTTTGTGAGCGTCAATATCGCGGCCATTCCCGAGACGCTGCTGGAGGCCGAGTTCTTCGGCGTGGCACCGGGCGCATTTACCGGAGCCGAGCGCAAGACGCGCGATGGCAAGTTCAAGCTCGCCGATGGCGGCACCCTGTTTCTCGACGAAATCGGCGACATGCCCGCCAGCCTGCAGGCCAAGCTGCTGCGGGCCTTGCAGGAGGGCGAGATCGAGCCGCTGGGCTCCAACCAGATCGTGCATTTCGATGTGCGCGTGGTGGCCGCCACTTCTCGCGATCTGCTGCAGATGGTGCGCGACGGGCGCTTCCGCGAAGACCTGTTCTATCGGCTGCATGTGCTGCCCGTGCGCGTGCCGCCGCTGCGCGAGCGCAGCAGCGATATCCCGGCCCTGGTGGAAGTGCTCTGCGAGGACCTGGCGCTGCGCAACGACATGGTTCCGCCGGAGCTGGGAAAGGGAGCGCTGGAATTGTTGGTCGCACAGGCCTGGCGCGGCAATATTCGCGAGCTGCGCAATGTGCTGGAGCAGGCCGCCATGCGCTGCGATGACTCGCACATCGATGCCGGCCTGCTGGCGCAGGTGCTGCGCTCGTCCGGGGTGGAGCTACAGGTTCCACATCTGTTGCCCTTGACTCGGGCGCCCATGGCTGCGGTGGCTGCGACGGGCGATCTGCTCAAACCGCTTGCCGAGCAAATGGCGGATCTCGAAACCCGCGCGATAAGGGCCGCGATGCAGGCCCATGGGGGTAACAAGCTGGCAGTGGCAAGGACGCTCGGCATATCGCGGGCCAAGCTGTACGACCGGCTCGAGAAGCTGAATTTCTGAGCCATGCTAGGGATTGCCCTTGGTAGGCAGGACTTGGTTTGTTTTTATAGTTATAAAAAATATCTAATTTGAGTCCGGAGACAGTATGGCATTGGTACAAGGGCAGGAGTTGTGGAGGCCCACGCAGCAACAGCAGGAGCAAAGCGGCCTGTGGCATTACATGAACTGGCTGCGCGACAGCCGTGGCCGTGACTGCTCCGACTATGAGGCGCTGTGGCAATGGTCGGCAACCGATATCGAAGGCTTTTGGCGCTCGATCTGGGACTACTTCGAGATTCAGGCCGATGGTGACCCGACGCAGGTGCTGGCCGGCCGCAAGATGCCGGGTGCTCAGTGGTTTCCCGACACCCGGCTCAACTATGCCGAGCATATCTTCCGCCAGGCCAGCGATCAGCGCCCGGCCATCATTGCGCGCTGCGAGGGCCAGAGCCCGGTCGAAGTCTCCTGGCAGCAACTGCAGCGCGATGTGGGAGCCTTGGCGGCAAGCCTGCGCGGTCTGGGCATTGGGCCTGGCGATCGTGTGGTGGCCTATCTGCCCAATGTGCCGCAGACCGTGGTGGCGTTTCTGGCCTGTGCCAGCATTGGCGCCATCTGGTCCAGTTGCGCGCCGGAGATGGGCGTATCCGTGGTGCTGGACCGCTTCCAGCAGATCGCGCCCAAGCTGATTTTCGCGACCGACAGCTATACCTATGCAGGCAGGCAGTTCGATCGCCGTGAGGTGCTGGACGAAGTGCTTCAGGGTCTGCCCGATATCGCCCGGGTGATTCATGTGCCGGGGCCCTTGTTCGGCAGCGATGCAGCACATGCGGCCGTGCCCTGGCGTGACTGCATGCGCTGGGACGAGGCAACGCGTCATGCAGCGCCGCTGCAGTTCGAGCGCCTGCCGTTCTCCCATCCGCTGTGGGTGGTGTACTCCTCGGGAACCACCGGCCTGCCCAAGGCCATGGTGCACAGCCATGGCGGCATCGTGCTCACCCACCTCAAGACCAATCGCCTGCAGCACGATGTGTTGCCTGGCGATCGCTTCATGTTCCTGGGCAGCACGGGCTGGATTGTCTGGAATCTGATGATAGGCAGCCTGCTGGCCGGCGCGACCGTGGTGCTGTCCGACGGCAATCCGACGGCGCCCCATGATGATGCGCTCTGGGACTTCATCGACCAATACCAGGTCAGTATCTTTGGTTGCGGTGCGGCCTTCCTCATCAAGAGCATGAAGGATGGTGTCTCGCCGAAGAAGGGGCGCCAGTTCGAGAAGCTGCGTGCCATCAACTCCACGGGCTCGCCGCTGCCTCTCGATGCCTATGCCTGGGTCTATGAGAACGTCAAAAGCGATCTGTGGCTGGCCTCGATCAGCGGCGGCACGGATATCGCCTCGGGCTTTGTGGCCTGCGCTCCCATACTGCCGGTCAATGCGGGCGAGATTCAGTGCCGCGAACTGGGCGTGGCGGCCCACGCCTTCAACGAGCAGGGCCAGAAGGTGGTTGCCGAAGTCGGCGAGCTGGTGATTACCGAGCCCATGCCCTCCATGCCCGTGTTCTTCTGGAACGACGAGAGCGGCGCGCGCTACCACGACAGCTATTTCGATGTGTTTGCCGGCTACTGGCGTCATGGCGACTGGATCGAGTTCAGCGAGCGCGGCACGGCCGTGATCTACGGGCGCTCGGACAGCACCATCAACCGCTTCGGCATACGCATGGGCACGGCAGAGATTTACCGTGTTGTCGAGGAGCTCGACGCCGTCAAGGACAGCCTGGTGGTCGATCTCGAATACCTGGGCCGACCTTCCTTCATGCCGCTGTTCGTGACCCTGGCCGAAGGCCAGGCATTGACGGGCGAGCTGACTGCCCAGATCAAGAACGCCATCAAGACCAAGGCTTCGGCACGCCATGTGCCCAATGTGGTGGTGCAAGTGGCCGAGATTCCGCGCACCCTCACCGGCAAGAAGATGGAAGTGCCTGTGCGCAAGCTGCTGCTGGGTGCGGACGCCGCCAAGGTGGCCAGCCCCGATGCCATGGCCAATCCATCGAGCATTGATTTCTTTATTCAATTTCGAGAGCAGGTGCCGCAGGCGTGACAAGCGCTTGAGGCTGATTTGACTCAATACCCAAAGCAGACCCACCCATGAACCATCAAGATCTGATCGCCATCGACTTCCACACCCATGCCGAAGTCAGCTGCCGCAATCCCTTTGACAGCTATGGCGAGGAGTACGACCGCGCGGCCGACAAATACTTCGGCAGCTCGCTGCGCCCGACGATCGCCGAAACCATTGCTTATTACCGCGAGCGCAAGATCGGTCTGGTGATGTTCACGGTGGACAGCGAGGCGCAACTGGGCCGCCGCCGCATTCCCAACGAAGAGATTGCCGATGCCGCGCGCGAGAACAGCGACATGATGGTGGCGTTCGCGAGCATCGACCCGCACAAGGGCAAGATGGGCGCGCGCGAGGCAGAGCGTCTGATCACCGAATGCGGCGTCAAGGGCTTCAAGTTCCATCCCACGGTGCAGGGCTTCCATCCCTACGACCGCATGGCCTGGCCCATCTACGAGGTCATCAACCACTACAAGCTGCCTGCCATCTTCCACACCGGCCACAGCGGCATCGGCAGCGGCATGAAGTGCGGCGGCGGCCTGCGCCTGGCCTACAGCAACCCCATGCTGCTGGACGACGTGGCCGTGGATTTCGGCGATATGCAGATCGTCATGGCTCACCCCAGCTTTCCCTGGCAGGACGAGGCGATCTCGGTGGCGCTGCACAAGCCCAATGTCTGGATCGATCTTTCGGGCTGGAGCCCCAAGTATTTCCCCAAGCAGCTGGTGCAGTACGCCAACACCTTGCTCAAGGACCGTGTGCTGTTCGGCAGCGACTTCCCCCTGATCACGCCGGAGCGCTGGATGAAAGACTTCGAGGTCGCCGGTTTCAAGCCGGAGGTCATGCCCGGCATTCTCAAGGACAACGCCGTGCGGCTGTTGGAGCTGGACAGAAAACGCGATGCCGCATGAAAGCTCAAAGGATCACCCCGGTGATCCTTTTTTCATGGCGCTTGAACTTCGGCAGAGGCGAGGCCTGAAGAGATGTATGGAAATCATGCAGTGTCTTTTTTTCAGACATTTTCTGTTTGATTTTCAGGCAGTCAGGATGCAGGCTGAAACAAGACTCAGAGGAAAGCCAGACTGGCACGAAGGCTGCTTGATGCACACCATACAAAGACAAGCGGACACACCGCATCCATCCTCAAGGAGACAACACATGCACAAGCGCAGCCTGCTGCAGGCGGCCGTTCTGGCGGCCATGGTGGTTTATGTTCCCGGCGCCTTGGCGCAATCTGAAATCCGCATTGCCCATGTCTACAGCAAGACCGGGCCGTTGGAGGCCTATGGCAAGCAGACGCAGGCCGGGCTGCTGATGGGGCTTGAATACGCCACGGGCGGCAGCATGACGGTGGCAGGCAAGAAGCTGGTGGTGATCGAGAAAGACGACCAGGGCAAGCCCGACCTTGGCAAGAGCCTGTTGGCCGCCGCCTATTCGGACGACAAGGTCGATCTGGCGGTCGGTCCCAGCGCGTCGGGCGTGGCGCTGGCCATGCTGCCTGTGGCAGAGGAGTACAAGAAGATCCTGATCGTCGAGCCCGCCGTGGCCGATTCCATCACCGGCGACAAGTGGAACAAGTACATTTTTCGCACCGGCCGCAATTCCAGCCAGGACGCGATCAGCAATGCCGTGGCCATCGACAGGCCTGGCGTGACCATTGCGACACTGGCCCAGGACAATGCCTTCGGCCGTGACGGTGTCAAGGCCTTCAAGGAAGCGGTCAAAAAGGGCAAGCTGGTGCATGAGGAGTATCTGCCCGCAGCCACCACCGATTTCACGGCCGGGGCCCAGCGCCTGATTGACAGGCTCAAGGATGTTCCAGGCAAGAAGGTGATCTGGATTGTCTGGGCCGGTGCCGGCAACCCCTTCAAGATCGTCGACATGAACCTCAAGCGCTACGGCATCGAGATTGCCACGGGCGGCAACATACTGCCTGCCATGGCCGCTTACAAGAATATGCCGGGCATGGAGGGCGCCACCTACTATTACTTCGGCATTCCCAAGAATCCGGTGAACGAAGCCATGGTCTCCATGAGCTACAAGCAGTTCAAGGCTCCGCCCGACTTCTTCACGGCGGGCGGTTTCTCGGCCGCCATGGCCATTGTCACAGCACTCAAGAAGACTGGCGGCGACACCAAGACCAACACCTTGATCAAGGCTCTGGAAGGCATGAGCTTCGATACACCCAAGGGGGTCATGACCTTCCGCAAGGAAGATCACCAGGCCATGCAGAGCATGTACCACTTCAGGATCAAGAACGATCCGGCCATGGCCTGGGGCGTGCCCGAGCTGGTGCGCGAGATCAAGCCTGAAGAAATGAACGTTCCCGTGCGCAACGGGCGCTGACTGAGCGGCCCGCAATGCGGCGGGTGCCCATTCCATCTTTGAAAGCTGATGGTGCTTGTCCACCAAGCGCTGGAGGCTGCTTTGGCCTGAAATTCTTGCGACTGCCTGCCGCCATGCCCGGAATCTCTCCTTTTCATCCATGCTGACCACAGACAAGCTCACCATCCGCTTTGGCGGCCATGTGGCGGTCAACAGCGTGACCTGCTCCTTCGAGCCGGGCACGCTGACGGCCATCGTCGGCCCCAATGGCGCGGGCAAGACCACTTACTTCAATCTGATCTCGGGGCAGCTGCGGGCCACGGAGGGCAGGGTGTCGTTGCAGGGGCGCGACCTCACGGGCCTGCCGCCTTCGGCACGCACGCGTGCCGGCCTTGGGCGGGCCTTTCAGCTCACGAATCTGTTCCCGGCCCTGTCGGTGCTGGAGAACGTGCGCCTGGCGGTGCAGGCCACGCGCCAGGGCGCGCACCGGCGCGGCATGAACCTCTGGAGTATCTGGAGCGACCACCGCGCATTGCTGGCGCGTGCGCAGCACATCCTGGAGCAAGTGGCGCTGTGGGCGCGGCGCGATGAGCCGGTTTCGGCCCTGCCGCACGGCGACCAGCGCAAGCTCGAGGTGGCGCTGCTCATGGCGCTGGAGCCGCAGGTCTATATGTTCGACGAGCCTACGGCGGGCATGAGCCATGACGAGGCGCCGGTGATTCTGGACCTGATACGCGAACTCAAGAAAGATCGCAGCAAGATCATTTTGCTGGTGGAGCACAAGATGGATGTGGTGCGCGAACTGGCCGACCGCATCATCGTGCTGACCAATGGCACGCTGGTGGCCGACGGCAAACCGGCCGAAGTCATTGCCTCGCCCGTGGTGCAGCAGGCATACCTGGGTCTGACGCCCCAGGATGCCGTTGGCGGCATTGACGCTCCCCCCGACCCCGGTCTTCCCGCGTCTGGGGGACGAGGAGAACAGCCATGAGCGAGATACTGTTGGAGCTCCAGGGCGTGCACACCCATATCGGCGCCTATCACATCCTCCACGGCGTGGACCTGGCTGTGCCGCGCGGCGAGGTCACCCTGCTGCTGGGCCGCAATGGCGCGGGCAAGACCACCACGCTGCGCACCATCATGGGCCTGTGGCAGGTCAGCCAGGGCAGCATCCGATTTGGCCAGAAGGACATCACGCGCCTGGCCACGCCGGCGATTGCCCAGCTCAACATCGCCTATGTGCCCGAGAACATGGGCATCTTTGCCGATCTCACGGTCAAGGAAAACCTGCTGCTGGCTGCGCGCTCGGCCTCGCATGCGGCGCGCATGGACCGCTCGCGCCTGGACTGGATCTACGAGCTGTTCCCGGCCGTGCAGAAATTCTGGGACTACCCGGCCGGCAAGCTCAGCGGCGGGCAAAAGCAGATGGTGGCCGTGGCGCGCGCCATCGTCGAGCCGCGCGATCTGCTCATTGTGGATGAGCCAAGCAAAGGCCTGGCACCGGCCATCATCAACAACATGATCGAAGCCTTCGCCCAGCTTAAGGCCAGCGGCGTGAGCATTTTGCTGGTCGAGCAGAACCTTGCCTTCGCCAAGCGCCTGGGCGACGGCGTGGCCGTCATGGACAACGGCAATGTCGTGCACGCGGGCCGCATGGCCGATCTTGCGGCCGACGAGGAACTGCAGCAGTCGCTGCTGGGGCTGGCGCTATGAGGTCACGAAAATCAAAACAAAAAGCAAATCGAGCGCTTGCTGGTCAAGCGCAGGCAGCTATGGATATGAAAGTTCGCGCCGAGGTGAAGACATGATGCGCAAGGACCTGGATTACAAGCCGCTGCTGCTGGTGCCGCTGCTGGCGCTGGCCACCTTGCCCTTGGTGGGCTCTCCCAGCACCTGGCTCACGCTGACGGTGGCGGGCTTGGCGATGGGCATGATCATCTTCATCATCGCCTCGGGACTGACCCTGGTATTTGGCCTCATGGACGTGCTCAACTTCGGCCATGGCGTGTTCATCGCTCTGGGGGCTTTCGTTGCCACAAGCGTGCTCGGCGCCATGGGCGACTGGACGGGCTCGGCGCAGCTGTGGCGCAACCTGGTGGCCGTGCTGCCCGCCATGGTGATGGCCATGCTGGTGGCGGGTGCCTTGGGTCTGGCCTTCGAGCGCTTCATCGTGCGGCCCGTCTACGGCCAGCACCTCAAACAGATTCTCATCACCATGGGCGGCATGATCATTGGCGAGGAGTTGATCAAGGTCATCTGGGGTCCGCAGCAGATTCCGCTGCCGCTGCCCGAAGCCATGAAGGGCGCCTGGCTGCTGGGCGATGCGGCCGTGGAGAAATACCGGGTCTTCGCCGTGCTGGTGGGCGCAGCCGTGTTCGCCGTGCTGGCCTGGACGCTGGCGCGTACCAAGATCGGTCTGCTGATCCGCGCCGGCGTGCAGGACCGCGAGATGGTCGAGTCCCTGGGCTACCGCGTGCGCCGATTGTTTGTGGCCGTGTTCGTCGCAGGCTCTGCCCTGGCCGGGCTGGGTGGCGTAATGTGGGGCCTGTACCAGCAGAGCGTGGTGGCGCAGATGGGCGCCCAGGTCAATGTGCTGATCTTCATCGTGATCATCATCGGTGGCCTGGGCAGCACGGGCGGCGCGCTGATCGGTGCGCTGCTTGTGGGACTGATGGCCAACTACGCTGGCTTTCTGGTGCCCAAGGTGGCGCTGTTTTCCAATATTGCACTGATGGTCGCCATCCTGCTCTGGCGTCCCCAAGGCATCTATCCGGTCGCCAACCGCTGAAGGAGAACAGAATGCTCAACCGTTTGCTCTCGGGCGATCTGCCGCGCAGCCGCATCCTGGCGCTGATGCTGCTGCTCATCTTCATCGGCCTTGCCGTGGCACCGTTTGCCTTTCCCGGCGTCAAGGCGCTCAATGTGGCGGCCAAGGTGCTGATCTTTGTGGTGCTGGTGGCCAGTTTTGACCTGTTGCTGGGCTATACCGGCATCGTCAGCTTTGCCCACACCATGTTCTTCGGCATAGGCGCCTATGGCGTGGCCATTGCCTCGGGCAAGCTGGGCCCGGGCTGGGGGGCGCTGGTCCTGGGACTGGGGGCGGCGCTGCTGGTGTCGCTCGTTCTGTCCCTGGCCATCGGCCTGTTCTCCCTGCGTGTGCGCGCCATCTTCTTTGCCATGATCACGCTGGCGGTGGCGGCTGCATTTCAGACCCTGGCGTCGCAGCTGTCCGACTGGACGGGAGGCGAGGACGGCCTGACCTTCAAGATGCCCGAATGGCTGTCGCCCAGCTTCGAGCTGTTCGAGAACGAGATCTTCGGCATCCTCATCGACGGCAGGATCATCAGCTACTACCTGCTGTTTGCCGTGGCCGTGGTTCTGGTACTGATGCTGCTGCGCATCGTCAATTCGCCCTTCGGCCGCGTGCTGCAGGCGATTCGCGAGAACGAGTTCCGTGCCGAAGCCATTGGCTACCGCGTGGTGATCTATCGCACCACCTCCAGCGTGCTGTCGGCCCTGTTCGCCTGCGTGGCCGGCGCCATGCTGGCCGTCTGGCTGCGCTACAACGGGCCCGATACCTCGCTCTCGTTCGAGATCATGATGGACTGTCTGCTCATCGTGGTGATCGGCGGCATGGGCACGATTTATGGCGCGGTGATCGGCTCCGTCATCTTTCTGGTCGCGCAAAGCTATCTGCAGGATTTGCTGCGGCTAGGCAGCGAAGCCGCCGTCAGCCTGCCATGGCTGTCGGCCCTGCTGTCGCCGGACCGCAGGCTGCTGTGGCTGGGTCTGCTGTTCGTGCTGTCGGTCTACTACTTCCCTACCGGCGTGGTTGGCCGGCTGCGCGTGGCTGCGGCGCGCAAACCCTGACATCTTTTACTGGCATCCCTTCTCTGACTGCTTTCACTACGACAGGAGACAAAGCCCATGCAGAAGACCTATGCGATTGCCTTACCGCCTGCAGCCCTAGCGGTGCTGGCGGCTGCCGTGCTGACCGCCTGCGGGGGCGGCGATGGAGGCGAGCTCAATGCCAAACCCGGCTACCTGGGCACGGTGCGGCAACAGAGCTATGACGGCAGCAGCGATGACCTGCTGACCGCAGGCATGGGCAAGAGCGGCCTGGCTGCGGCCACGGCACCGGGCTTTGCCATTGCGCTCCAACCCACGGCGGCCGAACTGCGCCGCCTGGCCATTTACACCAATTACCGCGCCATGCTGGACATGACAGCTGCGGGTGGCTACGGCACGCTCTACGGCCCCAATGTGGATGCGCAGGGCCGGGTGACGGCCGGCGAAGGCAGGATTGCCGGCATCGAGTACATCGCGTTTTCGGACGACGGAACGGGCCGCAAGAACGTCACGCTCATGGTGCAGGTGCCGGCCAGCTTTGACCCAAGGAAGGCCTGCATCATCACCGCCACGGCTTCGGGATCGCGCGGCGTGTACGGCGCCATCACGACGGGTGAATGGGGGCTCAAGCGCGGCTGCGCGGTGGCCTATTCCGACAAGGGCACGGGGGCCGCGCCACATGACCTCATGAACGACACTGTGCCTCTGATTGACGGCACGCGCAGCACGGCTGCGGCAGCGGGCAAGCAGGCTGCATTCAATGCGGGACTCACGGCTGGCGAGCTGGCTTCCTTCAACACTGCCACGCCCAACCGCTTTGCCTTCAAGCATGCGCACTCGGGCCAGAACCCAGAGAAAGACTGGGGCCGTACCACGCTGCAGGCCGTGGAGTTCGCCTACTACGTGCTCAACGAGCGCTATGGGGACCGCAACATTCTGGGCGAACGTCTGCGGACGCTCAAACCGAGCAACACCATTGTCATCGCATCAAGCATCTCCAACGGCGGCGGCGCGGCGATTGCCGCCGCCGAACAGGGCTCGCAAGGGCTGATCAACGGCGTAGCCGTGTCCGAGCCAGCGGTTGAATTGCCCACCAACCCCGGCGTGACCGTGCAGCGCGGCGGCACGGCGCTGCCTGTGGTGGGCAAGACGCTGGTGGACTTCACGACTTATGCCAACCTCTACCAGCCCTGTGCCTCTCTGGCAGCTTCGATCAGCGGCTCGCCCTATGCGGCTGCGTTTGCCGCGGGCTATGCCAGCACGGCTCTGCCGATTGCGCCCAACCGCTGCGCGGCACTCAGGACTGCCGGTTTGCTGAACGCCATGACCACGGCGGCCCAGGCCGAAGAAGCTTTGCAGAGGCTGCGCGACTATGGCTGGGAACCGGAATCCAGCGAGCTGCATGCCTCGCTGGCCGCCTTTGAGGTGGCGCCCGCCGTGTCGGTCACCTTTGCCAACTCGCTCTCGCGCGCCAGCGTGAAGGACAACCTCTGCGGCTACAGTTATGCCGGTGCGACGGCTGCGGGCGCAGTGACGCCGCTGGCCCCCGGGGCGCTGGTCAGCATGTTCTCCACGGGCAACGGCGTGCCCCCATCGAGCGGCGTGCAGCTCATCAACAACAAGGGCAAGTTCGGTGCCGCGCGCGATTTCCTCTCCGTGTCGATGAACTCGGGCGTGGCCGACTGGAACACGCCGGGTGCGCTGTGCCTGCGCAATCTCGTCACCGGCAACGATGGCTCCGCCAGAGCGCTACAGGCCGGTATCGACGAGACAAGACGCAGCGGCAATTTGCAGGGCAAGCCGACCATCATCGTCCATGGCCGTGCGGATGCGCTGCTGCCCGTGAACCACACGACACGGCCCTATGTGGCGCTCAACCGGAGGGTGGAAGGCGCTGCCAGCAAGCTCAGCTATGTGGAGGTCACAAATGCCCAGCATTTCGACAGCTTCATCGGCCTGCCGACCGTGCTGCCGGGTTACGACACGCGTTACATCCCGCTGCATGTCTACCTGAACCGCGCGCTCGATGCCATGTATGACCACCTTGCCAACGGCAAGGCGCTGCCGCCCAGCCAGGTGGTGCGCACCGTGCCGCGTGGTGGCAACCCGGGCCAGGCACCGGCCATACAGCCGGCCAACCTGCCGCTGATTGCCGGCACGCCTGCAGCGGCCGACAGGATAGAAGTCAGTGTCGGAGCCATCCGCGTGCCGGACTGATACGTTTGACCGGCCGGCGGCTACGGCTGTCGGCCGACTACCGAAGTTGATAGCTGATAGCGCTCATCACATATGCGCTAGAGGCCTTTTTGATGCTGAAACCTGCCATGCCCAACAACTGCGCTTCTGCGGCCATCGTGCCGGCATCCCGCTATGCGAACTGCGCTGGCTACGAGATTCATTACCTTGACTGGCAGCCGCAAGGCCCGACCAAGGCTGCGGTGATCGCCTGGCATGGCCTGGCCCGCACGGGTCGCGACATGGATGCACTGGCGCAGTTTCTCGCGGCGCAAGGCTATCGCGTCATCTGCCCGGATACGCTGGGTCGAGGCCTGAGCCAGTGGAGTCGCAAGCCGCGCGAGGAGTATCAGTTGCGCTTTTATGCCCGTCTGGCGCGCGAGCTCATGGATGCGCTGGCACTGCAGCAGGTGCACTGGGTGGGCACCAGCATGGGCGGTGCGATAGGTACGGTCTGCGCATCCGGCATGTTCGAGCCGGATCTCAGGCAGCGCATTCTCACGCTCACGCTCAACGACAATGCGCCCGAGCTGGCCGAGGCTGCGCTGGCCCGCATCAGGAGCTATGCCGGCCGGCCGCCGGTGTTTGACACCGTCGCCGAGCTGGAAGGCTTTTTTCGCGCGGCCTACAAGCCCTATGGCTGGCTCAGCGATTTCGAGTGGCGCAAACTCACCGAGACCAGTACGCGCCGTTGCGATGACGGCCGCGTCACCCCGCATTACGACCCGCGCATGATCGAGCAGTTCACCGAGCATGACAACGACTATCTGCTATGGGATCACTATGACGCGCTGCACCTGCCCGTGCTGTTGCTGCGCGGCGAGCAGTCCGATCTGGTGCTCAAGCCGGTGGCTGAGCAAATGCAGCAGCGCGGCCCCGGTGCCCGAGGTCTGCTGACCTGGCTGGAAGTGCCGGACTGCGGCCATGCGCCGGCGCTCAATGTGAGTGCGCATTTCGAGGCCGTTCTGTCCCATCTGCACCAGGCTTGAAGCGCAACAACCTCGCAGCACTGGGGATGTTCGCGTCTCGCTAGCATCGGTGGCTCACCCTGGTCGGGGTAAGGAGCGTGGGTCATGGGTTTTGTCGTCGATCTGATTCGGGAATACGGCTTCGGCATTGTCTTTCTCAATGTGCTGGTGGAGCAGCTGGGCGCACCCATCCCGGCTTATCCGGTGCTGGTGGTGACCGGAGCGCTGGAGGGCGGCAGCCTGGCACGCCTTGGTTGGCTCACCGTGATTGCGGTGGCCGCAGCGCTGATGGCCGATGTGCTCTGGTACCACGCAGGCCGAGCCTATGGGCACAGGGTGCTGGGACGTATCTGCCGCATTTCTCTCTCGCCCGATGCCTGCATCCGTCAGACCGAGTCCGTCTATGGCCGCTGGGGAGCCAGGTCTTTGTTGGTGGCCAAGTTCGTGCCGGGCTTTGCCTCCATTGCCAGTGCGCTGGCCGGCGTGGTGGGCACGCCGCTGCGTACCTTTGTGTTGTTCGATACGCTGGGGGCCCTGATCTGGGTGGGTTCGGCCGTGTTTCTGGGCTCGCTGTTCAGCTCCACGGTGCAGGATTTGCTCGATGTGCTGACGGCCCTGGGCAAATGGGGGCTGTTGCTGCTGTGCGTGGCGTTCTCAGTTTTCGTGGCGCGCAAGTGGTGGCAGAGGCAGCGCGTGGTGCGTTCGCTGAAGATGCCGCGCATGTCGGTCGAGGAACTGGCGGGGCTCAACGCTCAGGGCATCACGCCGACGGTGATCGATGTGCGTGAACCCCTGCTCTTCGGTCAGAGTCATATTCCCGGTGCCAGCTCCTGGCTGGAGCATCAGGGCAAGGGCAGAGCGGCCTACGAGCACTTGCTGCCGCGTGAGCGGCATGAGCATGGCCTGGTCGTGTATTGCGACTGCCCCGACGAGATCTCCGCCGCACGTGTGGCCAGGCAATTGCAGCGTGCGGGATTTCACAATGTCCGCCCATTGTCCGGTGGCCTGACGGCCTGGGAGGCGGCCGGCTTCGAGCTGGAAAAGCCCGAGGCCTGAGCAGGCCCCAAAGAAAAATGCCCTGACCATTCTCTGGGCAGGGCAGCGGGTGGGTCGAAGCGCTTACTTGCCGGCAGGCATGGAGCAATGCCCGCCCTGTGCGGCCTGGCCGGAGCCCGCGGCAATCAGCGGTGCTTCAAAGCGCAGGTCGATGGCTGGCGATGCATGAAAGTCCCAGGCCAGAAAGACGAGCAATACGGCCCAGAATACGGTGCGCAAGGTGCTTGGTGAGGTCATGGTTGTTCCTTGCTCAGAAGCCGAAATGGCGGCGGATGCGCAGGCCGAAGATGGTGCCCGCAAATGCCAGCGGCACCCAGATCCAGCCGTGGATGGAGCCGGTGGAGATGCCCGAGAGCATGGCGCCCACGTTGCAGCCGAAAGCCAGGCGAGAGCTATAGCCGAGCACCAGTCCTGCCATCAGGGCCACGACCCACTGCGTGCCTGTCAGTGCCTTGGCCGCCGCGGGCTTGCCGGCGGCAATCCACAGTGCGCCGCCCAGAATGCCGATATTGGTGATGCTGGTCACGTCCAGCAGCACGGTCTCGTTCAGGCGCGCCGCATTGCCGGGCTGGCTCCAGAACCAGTTGCTGGCCAGATCGACGGCGCCCGTGGCGTTGGCGATCTTGGCGGCCCACAGACCAAAGCCGTAGACCACGCCCCAGGGCTGGCCCGCAATGATCAGGTTGAGCGTGGCCAGGATGGCCAGCAGCACGGCACCCACCAGCCATTTGCGCACCAGCAGCGGCTTGGCCGGGCGGTTCAGGGCGGCATTGGCCTTTTTCACATACAGGGCCACGCCTGCAGCGATCACGGCCAGTGCGACCAGTGTGGCGATCAGCGCTGGAGCCCAGCCCCATTGCGTGACCAGACCCACGGGGGCGGCATTGCCCAGGTCCAGCCACCAGCCCAGATGCAGGCTGCCCAGAAAGCTGCCGATCGCAAACAAGGGCAGTATGGCGGTGTTCATGGGGATGCCCATGCCAGCTTTGTAGAGGGTGCCGCTGCCGCAGCCGTCGGCGATCTGCATGCACAGGCCGAAGACAAAGGCACCGACCAGCAAGCTGATGCTGGGTGGGCCCAGAGCTGCCGTCAGCTCCGGGAAATGGCCCAGCAAAGGCATGGCAAGGGCCGCAGCCAGCGCCAGCAGCAGCAACTGGCCGAAGATGCCGCTGCCGTCTTTTTCCTCGACCAGCATGCGCCAGCCCGTGGTGAAGCCAAAGCGCTTGCCGGCCAGCACCGCGCCCAGGCCTATGCCCACGGCAAACAATGCCGCCTGACGCACCGAGACCGACCACAGCAGCCAGCCAAAGAAAACGGCCAGCAAGGCCGTTATGGGAAGTCGTTTCATGTTGTTAGTGTTAATTCAGTGCCTCAAGAGTTCGAGGCTTGTAAAACCGCCACACACCAAGTCAGAGACACCAAGCAAGTCCTGGGCGGCCCCGCCGCCTCGCAGCAAGGGTGTCTGCCCCCCTTGGGGGCGCCCGGCTTGGGGAAGGCGCGAAGCGACTCAGGGGGTTACTTGAATGTTTTTTCCCACCATTTTTGGGCGTCATAGGCCAAGGACTGGGCGCGGCCCGGCTGGTTGGCCATGCGCGGCGCGTCCTTGGATTGCGTCCAGTCCACCATGGAGCCCGCATACAGTTTCACATTGGGCAGGCCCGCCATTTCGGACAGGCCGAACCAGTCGGTGGCCGCCCAGTGGCCGGTGTTGCAAAAGGCCACCATGTCCTGGCCTTGCGGGCGCTCGATCTTGGCGGCGATTTCCCGGGCCTTGGCGGCATCCACGAACTGCGAAGTCCCGGGAACAAACCACTGGTTGAAATCAAGCTGCTGGGCGCCGGGCAGGGTGCCCGAGAGCTTGGCGGCCGGCGCGCGGGTCTTGCCCAGATAGAAGGCGTCGGGGCGGGAGTCCACCAGGGCCGCATTGGAGAGGTCGATGTGCTTGCCCACGTCCTGCTGGGTGGCCAGCCAGTTGGCGTCAAAAGTCGGGGCGTAGCTGCTGGGCGCAATTTGCGTCTGGGTCTTGCCCAGGGGCTTGCCTGCGCTTTCCCAGGCCTTCATGCCGCCGTTGACGATGGACAGCTCCTTGAGGCCAAGGCTTTTGAGCGTCCAGTACACACGCGCTGTGGCACCGAAGTCAGTGGCATCGGCACCGCTGGAGATCACGATAGCATGCGTGGCTGGCGTCAGGCCCAGGGACTGGACCAGCGCCACCAGCTTGGCCTGGTCGGGCAGCTCGCCAGGATTGGTGGCCGGGCCGCGCCATTTGCCGTAGGGGGCGTTGGCGGCTTGGGCGATATGGCCGGCCTCGAAGGCTTTGGGGTCGCGGATATCGATCAGGCGGATATCGGCCTGCTGCAGCAGCGGCTGCAGTTGCTCGGGGTTGAGCAGGGGCTGGGCCGCGAGCGCCCAGGCGCTGGCACCCAGGCTCAAGCCCAGACCCAGTGCATAGCGTGTCAGAGAGTTTTTCATGGCAGGAGTCGGCAAAGCCGATTCGTCAGGGGCATGGCTATGCCCAGGGCCTCTATTGTCCGGTCTTGCCGCGACAGCGCCAACCAAGAAAAACTTGTCTGCTTATTGCCTGGGGTCATGAACCGGCATGCAAACGGCGTGGTTTCTGATAAATGTGGTTAAAAGTGGATGAATCGCTTTGTAGGTAAGAGATTGCAGCTATTAATTTAGAAAAATCATGCGCTTTGCTCGGCCGGAAACAGCTCATGCACAGCACGCCGGATGCCGCCATAGCCCGTACAGCGGCAAAGGTTTCCGCACATCTGGGCCTCGGCCTCGGCGGCCGTGGGACGGGGTTGCTGCTGGTGCAGCCAGCTCATGCTCATGACCATGCCGGAGGTGCAATAGCCGCATTGCACGCCGCCGCAGCGCGCCAGCGCGTCGCGCACCGGTTCGCTGGCGCTGTCCTGAGCCACGGACTCGATGGTGCGCACGGTCTGGCCCTGGATCTGATAGGCCATCAGCAGGCAGGCGTTCACGGGCTCCGCATTGAGCCAGACCATGCAGGCTCCGCAGCGTCCCACTTCGCAGCCGGGCTTGGCTCCGGTGAGGTTCCAGTGCTCGCGCAGCAAGGTCAGCAGCCGGGTATCGGGGCTGCAGCTGGCGCTGACCGGCTGGCCGTTCAGATTCAGCTGCAGCACAAAAGCCGGGGCCTCCTTCGTGCTGGCTGCGGGCGGCTTTACGCCGTGATCCGGGATGTGGGTCGTCGTCATGGTGTGAAGGGCTCCGCGCCCGCTTCCAGCAGCGCGATCACGCGCTTAGGGGTCATGGGCAGTTGCGTGATGGGGTGCTGAAGTGCGGCGGCCAGGGCATTGGCCACTGCAGGCAGGGCCAGGTTGACGCTGATCTCGCCGGCTCCACGCGGGCCTATGGGGTCGCCCTCGGGAAGGTTCTCGATCGCCAGCACCTGCATGTTAGGGGCATCGGCCAGCGTGGGAATCAGATAGCCGTCGAGATTGCGCGCCTGGTAGCGGCCGTCCAGGCAAGCCAGCTCCTCCTGCGTGCCCATGGCCAGGCCCATGAGGGCGCCGCCTTCCATCTGGCCCAGATAGCCCTGGGCCGATGCCACGGGGCCCAGAGCCGCGCACATCACCAGCCGCTGCACCTGAACCATGCCGCTCCAGGTGTCGATGCGTACCTGGGCAATGGCGGCGCAGGCTCCGAAGACGAAGTGGGTGTCATGCGCGTTGCCCTCCGGGTCCTCTGCGCGCAGGTCGATGGAGATACAGGGCGCTTGTTCGCCCGATGCCTTTGCCAGATCGGCATAGCTGAGGCACAGGCCTGCATCGCTTTCCAGGCCTCGTGCGCCGCAGCGTAGAGGAATATCGGGCCGCAGTCTTGCGGCAGCCAGTAGCAAGGCTTGCTGCCAGGGCTGGACTGCCTGCTGCAAGGCGCGCCATACCAGTGTGGTGGCGCGCGAGGCGGCCACCGGGCCCGAGTCGGGCGTCAGCCGCGTATCGCCCAGTACCGGCCGGATGGCATCGGCAGCGCAGCCCAGATAGCGGGCGCCGAGGCTCTGGATGGTCCCGACCAGGTTCTGTCCCAGCTCGGTAAAGCCACAGCGCAGCTCGATCGCTCCGTCGGCGGCCAGGGCCAGCTCCATGCGGCAGTCGCTGGGGCCACCCTTGCCAAAGCCGTCGCTGCGGTGGATCAGCGTGAGGCCCACGCCGTGCAGATGGCGGCCGTCCGCGCTGGCCCAGCGATGCGGCCCGCGCCACAGCGCTTGCTGGCGGGCGACATCGAGTGCGCGCTGAGCGCCGTCAAACGGCACGACATGCTGGCCCAGCGGGCCGGGGGCTTCGGGAGCTGAGAGATTGAGGGTGCGAAACGCGTCAGCTGTCATGCCGACCAGCGCAGCCAGCCTGTCCATCTGCTGTTCGAGTGCAAATTGCACCTGCACGGCGCCAAAGCCGCGAAACGCACCCGCGATGCCGTTGTTCGTATAGGCCAGCCTGGCACTGAGGTCCAGTGCCTGATACCGGTAGGGGCCGGGGGCATGCTCGAGCGCGGCATCCAGCACCTCGGGGCCATGCGTGGCATAGGCTCCGGTGTCGGCCACTATCTGCACCTGGTGGTAGGTAAGCCGGCCCTGTGCATCGCAGCCGGTCTGCATTGCGATCTGCATGGGATGGCGCTTGACGCCCAGATCCACCGATTGCGGGCGTGTCAGATGCAGCCGCACCGGGCGTTGCGTCTTCCAGGCCAGCAGGGCCGCAATCGGCTGAATCGTCAGCTCGTCCTTGCCGCCGTAGGAGCCGCCCACGGGCGTGCCTACGGCATGCACCCTGTCATGCGCCAGGCCCAGCATATCGGCGATGACCTGCTTTTCGCGCGCAGGGTTGTGGCCGCCGAAGAACAGGCGCAGGCCGCCCGTACCATCTGGCTCGGCCACACCGCCCTCGGTCTCGAGAAATGCATGCATCTGGCGCGGCGTCACATACTGGTCCTGCACCCGGTGCACTGTGCCTGCCTGGGCCGCAGACATGTCGCCCTGGCGGTGGCTGGCGGCATGCAGCAGATTGCCGTCCTGATGGACCGGCTGCTCGGCGGCCACCGTGCCGTCAAGGGCCGCGACCGGGTCGCAGACCGAGGGCAGGAGTTCGTATTCAACGCGGATCAGCGCCAGAGCCTGGCGCGCCGTCTCCATGTCCACGGCCGCGACGGCGGCGACCGGGTCGCCCACATGGCGCACTTTGTCGATGCAGAGCACGGGCCGATCCACTTTGCGCAGGCCGTAGTACTTGAAGCCCGGGATATCGGCATGTGTGACCACGGCATGGACACCCGCAAGAGCTTTGGCGGCGCTGGTATCGATGCGCAGAATGCGTGCATGAGGATGGGGGCTGCCGAGAATCGCTCCGCGCAGCTGACCCGGCTGAATGCGGTCGCTCAGAAAGCCCGGGTTGCCGCCGAGCTTGGCTGCGGCGTCGGGTCGGATCGGCAAAGGCTCCAGGGCCAGATCGCGAATGTGATGAGGGGTGAGAAATTCCATGGCGGTTCAGGCCAGCAGCCCGCAATGTCCGGCAATCAGGCGGCTGGCGATCCGGGCCAGGTCGGGGGGCAGGCTTTGCTCGCAGGTGGTGCGTATATCGCCGAGGGAGGGGCGGATCTGCAGCTCCTGCGCATAGCTCAGCAGCTTTTCCGTGGCTTGCAGGCGGTGCACGCCTATGCCGGGAGCTGCCACGGCGATGCGGTCCAGGCTCAGGCGCTTTTGTGCATCGCTCCAGCGCAAGGCCATGCGCAGGCGCGCGGGGGAGAATGCCGCGCGATAGCCGACTTTTTCGAACACCAGAGGCCGGGGCTCCATCACATCCCTGCGCGGCAGCAGGAACGACAGCATCAGAGGCCGGTCCATGAGCTTCAGCGTCTGCGCCAGCGACTGCAGGTTGCCGTCCGTCAACTCGACCTGCGCATCCATGGCCAGCAATACCGGGCAGCAGTCGCCTTCGCCCCAGCCTATATTGCCGCCCAGGGTTCCCAGGCGGCGTATTCCCATGGCCCCTAGCTGATCAAGGGCCTGGACGAGCACGGGCGCGTGCTGCTGCACCCAGGGGTGGCGGCGGACGGCCTCCAGCCGCATGCCTGCACCGATGTGCAGATATTGCGGGCCGAGGCTGATCTGCTGCATCTCGGGCCAGTGCATCACATTGATGAAATGTGTGGCCGACGGGGCCAGACGAGGCTCGGGCCATGACTGCTGCAGCAGCGTGCCCCCGGCGATGAAGCAGGCGGCATTGCCGAGCTTGCGGGCCAGGGCCTGCGCGGCCTGGGGTGACGAGGGATGGGTGAGCAGCATGGCAGCGTCCTGCTGGCGTGGTTCTCAGCGCTGCGCCCAGAAGGCTTGCTGCTGGGCGGCGATCTCGGCCTCCATCTCGGGTACGGGGCCGATCAGCTCCACGGCCTTCTGGCAATGATCGAAGACATAGCGCGATGAGACGCTCATGGTCGGATTCTCGCCATGGCTGCCTGTGCACTCCAGCAATCGGTGCTCGGTCATGCCGAACACGATGCGGCCGATATTGGCCCAGTAGGCCGTGCCGGCGCACATGCAGCAGGGCTCCACATTGGTGTAGAGCGTGCAGCCCCAGAGAAACGCGGCCGTGTAGTTGGTGGCCGCCATGCGCGCCAAGGTCGATTCCGCGTGGTTGACGGTGTCGATATTGCACTGCTCCATGAGCACGGTCTCCTGATCGGGGCCCACCAGTACGGCGCCGAAGGGGTGGTGGCCCATCTGGGTGGCTCGCTGGGCCACGTCCTGGGCGCGACGAAGATTGCGCTGGATTTGCTCGGCAGAGGGCGTCAGGCCCTGAGGGGGGAAGTTCTGGTCTGTCATGGTGGCGGTCCTTGTGTTGATCAGGCTGGAGTGCTCTGGCTCCAGGGAAAGAAGCGCTTGTGCAACTGCTGCACTCCACCATAGAGCAGCAGGCTGCACAGCACCAGCAGTGCCAGTGCGGCAAAGGCCACGGGCACCTTGAAGGAGGAGGTGGCAAACAGAATCAGATAGCCCAGGCCCTTTTCCGCAGCCACGAACTCGGCGACCACGGCTCCCACAATGGCCAGCGTGATGGAGACCTTGAGGGCCGAAAACACATAGGGCACGGCAAACGGCATGCGAATCTGCCAGTACTGGCGACTGGTGGTGGCGCGCAGCGAGCGCGACAGCTCCACCAGCTCAGCCGGCACCGAGGCCAGGCCCAGGGCGGTGGAAACCACCAGCGGGAAAAAGGCAATCAGCGTGGTGATGACCACGCGGGGCAGCAGGCCGGCGCCCAGAGTGACGACGATGATGGGGGCGACGGCCACGATGGGAGTGGACTGGATCACCACCAGCCAGGGCATGATGATTTTCGAGAGCAACTGCGATCGCGTGATGGCGATGGCCAGCGGAATGGCCAGCGCGATCGCCAGCGCATAGCCTATGAGCGCGACCTGCAAGGTGGCCGTGACATGCTCCAGCCAGCGCTGCAGCCCCATCTCGGAAGCAGCCAGCCAGATCTGGCTGGGAGCGGGAAAAATGTATTCCGGGATATGCGCCAGGCGGCAGGTGCCCTCCCAGAACAGCAGGACGGCGAGGAAAACCAGCAGCGAAGCATGGCGTTGTATGAGGGCAGACATAGAGGGCCTCTTGGGGCGGCGGGAGGATCTTCAGGCGTGTGCGGGGTGTTTGCTGAAGACCTGGAGACGAATCTCGTTGGCCATTTCGGTAAACACAGGATCGGCCAGGGTGGCCATGCTGCGCGGTCGTGCCAGCGGCACATCGATGATGTCGGCCACGCGGCCCGGGCGAGCGCTCATGACCACGATGCGGTCGGACAGCAGCAAGGCCTCCTGGATGGAGTGGGTCACAAAGACCACGGTCTTGGGGCGCTCGTTCCAGATGCGCAGCAGCTCCAGGCTCATCTCGTCGCGTGTGAGTGCGTCCAGCGCCGAAAAAGGCTCGTCCATCAGCAAGATGTCCGGGTCATGCAGCAGCGAGCGTGCAATCGCGACGCGCTGCTGCATGCCGCCCGAGAGTTCGTGGGGCCGCTTGTGGCCGAAGTCTCCGAGACCGATCATCTCCAGCAACTGCTGGGCGCGGGCCTCTTCCTTCATTTCCACATGGCCGTATTTGTGGCGCATGGGGAAGGTGATGTTGTCTAGCACCGAGAGCCAGGGCAGCAGCGTGGGCTTCTGGAACACCATGCCGATCTCGTCGCGTGGTTCGGTCACGGGCAGATCGAAGATGCGTACCTCGCCGCTGCTGGGACGGATCAGGCCCGCAATCAGGCGCAATATGGTGGACTTGCCGCAGCCCGAGGGGCCGATCAGCGAGACGAATTCGTGGCGGCGCAGATGCAGGTCCACGCCCTGCAGGGCCGTGACGGGGCTGCCATCGCTGGAGACAAAGGTCTGGGTGACCGCGTTCAGATCGATTACGTATTGCATGGCAGGCGATCAAGGAAAGGACAAGGGCGGGAGCGCGAGGGCGGCGCAGCGACGCCCTCGCATGGGATTTACTGGCTCAGAAAGCGGCGATCCACCAGCGTTTCCGGGTCGACCTTCTTGAGGTCGTAACTCATGGACTGTGCCACCCAGCCCCAGGTGGCAGCCAGCAGCCGGGGCTCGAATTTGCCCAGGCCGTCGCGCTGGCTGATCTCGTTCCTGAGCAGCGGGATGGAGGCTTCAAATTCGGCCTTGACCACGGCAAGGTCGGCTTCGGGCACCTGGGCCTTCAGCGACTCGGCCGCCTTTTGCGGGTTCTGGATGGAGAACTCCAGCGACTTTCCCAGTGCCCGCACATAGCGCTTGAGCACTTCAGGGCGCTCCTTGATGGTCCTGTCGCTGGCCATGACGGACCAGCCATAGCCGTCCAGACCGAACTGCGTCCAGGGCAGGACCGAAAGCTCCTTGCCGGCCTGCTTGAGCACGGCGCCGAAGGCCGGAGCCACGGTCACCCAGTTGATGGTCGCGTCCACACGGCCCTGGGCCAGCATGGGAGCCAGCGTGGCCGGGTCCGACTTGATGACCTTGATCTTGCTGGCGTCCACGCCGTTCTTCTGCAGCACGATGGGCCACAGGGCATTCGACGAGGAGAAGGTGGGCATGGCCACCGTCTTGCCTTCCATGTCCTTCAGATTCCTGATCTTGCTGTCGGCGCGCGTGAACAGCGCATCGGGCTGTTTGGAATACAGCGACATCACGGCCTTGACCGGAATCCGGCCTTCGGCAGCGGCCATCATCAGCGCTGAGATGCCGCCAAAACCCACATCGGCAGAGCCCGAGGCCACCTTGGTCACGGCATCGGCCGAGCCTCGGCCGGGAACGATCTTCACGTCCAGGCCTTCGTCCTTGAAAAAGCCTTGCTGCACGCCGACATAGACAAAGGACTTGTCGCCCCCGGGCAGCCAGTCGAGCTGTACCGTGAGCTTGTCGGCCGCCTGGGCCGCTGCGCCACAGGCGACGAGCATGGCGGCAAGGGCGGAGCGTTTGAAGGAGATAGTGGGGTGCGTCATGAATAACTCCTGAAGAATACGAGTCCGGGGTAATTGGTTGCTATACATTGATGAGCGGAATGCGCAAGCTCATAAAGGGTCTTGAGTGGATTTCATTTAAAGCCGGCAGCAAGACGTCGCTCAGGGCTTCGGGGCAGGCCAGCTGGGGCACATGGCCGCAATCGAGGCTGATGCGCCTGGCACCCGGCGTGAGCTGCTGCATGCGCTGCTGCAGCGGCAGCGTCACGGAGCGGTCCTGGCGACATTCCACATAGATGCGTGGCACCTGGCCAAAACGGTCGGCACTGAGCCGATTCACCATGGCCCGGCCCGTTTCGGGTTGGACGCAGAAACGGCTGGCTGCCTTGAGCGCTGCGGTCGGAGGGCAGTCATGCAGGAACAAAGCCATGGCGGCTTCCAGCGGCACGCTGCTGGCATTGCGCTGCTCGTTCCAGGCCAGATGTGGGCCTATGCCCTGGTAGTCAAAGCCCGGATCGGCAGCGCGGCATTGCGCGATCACATCGCCATAGCTCATGCCGCTGGGCAGCATCATTCCGGCCAGGTAGACCAGGGCGCTGACCCGCTCGGGGGCGGCCTGGGCGACCTGAGACGCTGTCATGCCGCCACCGCTGTGACCGACCACCACGGCAGGGTCGTCCAGCGACTCCAGCACGCGCAGCACATGGGCGGTGTAGCCGTCGAGATTGGCGCAGCTGTCGTCTTCGGCGGCGGCATCGTTGCCCGGCAGATTGACGGCAAGCACCTTCCAGCCCCGGGCCTGCAGCAGCGGCGTCCAGGCGGCAAAAGCCCAGCTGCCTTGCCAGGCCCCGTGGATCAGCACCATATTGCGTGAGCTTGTCATCGTGGCCTCCGTCAACCGTAGGTGCGGCGATAGCATTCGATCTGGTGCTGCTCCACCGTGACGGCCGGGTACTTGGGCTGCTCGCCCTCGTCCAGGCAGGTGGGAATGCATTCCACCTTGTGCAGCAGATTGCCCGTGAAGAAAAAGGGTACGGAGTAGCGTTCGCGCCCCGAGACATTGATGACCCGGTGCAAGGTGGAGACATAGCGGTCGTTGGTCCAGCGCGCGAACAGGTCGCCGATGTTGACGACGAAGGCACCGGGCACGGGGGGGGCGTCGATCCAGTTGCCGAGGTCTTTGTCCCAGACCTGCAGGCCGCCGGCCTCGTCCTGCAGCAGCAAGGTCACGCCGCCGAAGTCCGTGTGTTCGCCACAGCCTTTCTCGCCGGGGTCGGGATTGGCAGGCTGGGGCGGGTAATGCAGCAGGCGCAGGGTCGCGGCTGCGTCCTTGAGATAGCCGTCGAAGTGGCTGACCGGCACGCCCAGCGACAAGGCCAGGCCGCGCACAATGGTCGCGCCCAGGCCATAGGCCGCCTGGTAATAGTTCTGCATCACGGCGCGGAAGTCGGGTAGGGTTTCGGGCCATTGGTTGGGGCCGGTATTGAAGCGGCCGGCCAGCACACGCGCATCGTTGGCCGCGACCTCGGCGCCCGCGTAGAAGCTTTCCTTGAGATCGGGCGGTGCGCCGCTCTCCAGCGTCTGGGCGCGCAGCGGCTCATAGCCGCGGTTGCAGCGGGAGAGCTTTTTGTCCACGGCCAGCTTCTCGGTCATGGGCAGGTCGAAGAAGCGCTGGCTGGCCGCAAACAGGCTGCTGATCAGCGCCGGGTCTATGCCGTGGCCCGTGATATAGAAAAAGCCGCGCTGTTCGCAAACCTGGCGCAGTTGCTCGGCCACCAGGTGCTGATCCACAGGGTCATGGCTGCGCAGGCCGCTGATGTCGATGAGGGGGAGGACAGAGGTGCTCACAAATGGCTTCCAGAAACTGAAGAACTGGAGTCAGTTTAGAAAGCGTAGCCCGTGCTGGATAGCGCAGCTTTTGCTGCGGGGTGATCTAAAAATGTGAGCGCTAATCGCTGATGAGTAAAGCATTGCACGGCATTGGTGCACTCGCAAAAAGCGATGCGCACAATGCCGGTGCAGGCACAGGCGGGCGGGCTCAGCTCCTGGCGGAAGCCGCCACAGCTGTGGTCTGCGTGCGGGCCACCCATTCACGCAGGGCGACGCTTTCCTCGTCCTCGCGGCTTTCTATGGCATCGGCCACGATGCGATTGAAAGCGTCGAGTGCCGATGGCAGCGTGCGTCCTGCACGCACATAGACGCCGAGTTCGGAGTACAGCGTGGTGGGGGTATCCAGCGGCACATGAACCAGCCGCCCTTCGCGCAGCTCGCGCTCGAGCCCCAGTCGGCTCTGGAAAAAAATGCCTACGCCGCGTTCGGCCAGGCTCTTGGCCAGCTCGATGGACGAGGTTTCCAGCAATACCTGCAATGCACGTTTGTGGTGCGCCAGCAAGGGCTGCAGCAAGTCGTGCATCGAGAGTTCGGGCGTTGGCAGAATCAGCGGAAAGGCCGCGCATTGTGCAAAGTCCACGCGCTCCAGTTGGGCAATCGGGTGTTTGGGCGGCACGATGGCACCCAGCGCAAAGCGGCCCATGGTGCATTGGCGCAGATTGTCGTGGCGCTTGACCGAAAAGCCTATGCCTACGTCCGCATCGCCCTGAATCACGGCCTGTGCCGCCTGTTGGGAGCCGCAGGTGCGCACATGAATCTGAATCGTGGGATAGCGCCTGTGCATCTGCGTGAGCACGGCCGGCATCAGGTCGGCATTCAAGCCCTCCACCGCCGCCACGCTGACCGAGCCACGACGCACGCCGCGCAGTTGCTCCAGCTCGGTGCTGAGGCGGTGCTCGTCCTGCAGCACCGTGATCACATGGCGCGAAAACACTTCGCCAGCGGCCGTGAGCCGCAGGCCCGAGCTCAGGCGCTCGAACAGCGGGCTGCCGATTTCATCCTCGAGCTGCAGCAGCTGGCGGTTGACCGCCGATGACGCCACATGCAGATGGCGCGCGGCCTCGCGTATGGAGCCGCAGCGGCGAATCATGTCGAAATAGCGAATGGAGCGGGCGTGAATATGCATGCTGCCGGAGGCAGCATATGCCGTGCCAGTTCGTTCGATGGCCGCCTACTGCGGCGCGCCGGCCGCCTTGGCGTGCTGGGCGCGGGCCTTGAGCTCGGCATCGTCCTCGCGCCCGGTGGGCCAGCCTTGCATATGCTGCTGGGCAATATCGCTGAGTGCGGTGATCCAGGGTGCACTGTCGTTGAGGCAGTCTATGTACTCGAACTGCTGGCCGCCCGCATGCAAAAAGGCTTCACGCGCTTCCTGCTTGATTTCCTCCAACGTCTCCAGACAGTCGCTGGTAAAGCCGGGGCAGACCACATCGACGCGCCGGGTGCCAGCCTGGGCCATGGCAATCAGCGAGGGTTCGGTATAGGGCTCCAGCCATTTGGCCTTGCCAAAGCGCGACTGGAAGGTCACCAGATACTGCTCGTTGCCGAGCTTGAGCCGTTCGGCCAGCAGGCGTGCCGTCTTGTGCGATTCGCAGTGATAGGGGTCGGCCAGATGCAAGGTGCGCTCGGGCACGCCATGAAAACTCATGACCAGCTTGTCCCCGCGGCCGTGGCCGCGCCAGTGTGCTTCGATGCGCTGTGCCAGCGCTTCGATATAGCCGGCATGGTCGTGGTAGCGGTTGACGAAACGCAGCTCGGGAATATGGCGCTGGGTCCTGGCCCAGTCGTAGACGGCGTCGAACACGCTGGCCGTGGTCGTGCCCGAGTACTGGGGGTACAGCGGCAGAATCAGGATGCGCGTCACGCCGTCTTTCTTGAGTGCATCCAACTGGGCCGCAATGGACGGCGTGCCATAGCGCATGGCCGGCAGAACCAGCACATTGTGGCCGCGCTCGCCCAGCCAGCCGCGCAGCAAAGTGGCCTGGCGCGTGGTCCAGTGCAGTAGCGGGGAGCCGTCCTTTTCATGCCAGACGGTAGCGTACTTGGCAGCCGACTTGGCCGGGCGGGTGCGCAGGATGATGCCGTGCAGAATCGGCCACCAGGCGAGCTTGGGAATCTCGACCACCCGATCGTCACCGAGAAACTCCGCCAGATAGGGGCGCACTGCGGCGGCCGTGGGCGCGGCCGGCGTGCCCAAATTGCACAGCAGGATGCCGGTGCGTGCGGATTGATCGTGGCGGAAGCGGGGTTCGGGCGCAAAGCGTGATGGCATGGCGCAATTGTGTCAGCTAATCGGATAGGCGCAGCCGCTTTGCGGCATTAGCCGGGCCGCTATTCTTCGGGCATGCAATCCCAAGACACCACAGCCCTTGCCATTGAAACTCTCCAGCGCCTGCGCCACAGCGGCCAGATTCGCGCCATCAGCCTGGATCTGGACGACACGCTCTGGCCCATCTGGCCCACGATTGCCAAGGCAGAGGCCATTTTGCTGCAGTGGCTCGCGCAGCATGCCCCCGGTACGGCCGAGCACCTGGGCGATACGGACAAGGTGCGCGCCTTGCGCCATGAAATCGTTGCACTGCGCCCGGATCTGAAGGCCGATCTCAGCGGCCTGCGCCGCGAGTCCATCCGACTGGCGCTGACCAGGGCCGGTGACGATCCCGCCTTGGCCGAACCGGCCTTCGAGGAGTTCTTTGCCGCTCGCCAGCGCGTTGAGCTGTTTGACGATGCCTTGCCGGCGCTGCAGTTTCTCTCGCAGCGCTGGCCTGTGGTGGCCCTGTCCAATGGCAATGCGAATGTGCATGTGGTGGGTATCGGCGAGCATTTTCGCGCCTCGCTGTCTGCCAGCGCAGCCGGCATGGCCAAGCCCGAGACGCGTTTTTTTCAGGCGGCAGCGGATGCGGCCGGCGTGGCTCCAGAGCATGTGCTGCACATCGGCGACGATGCGCAGCTGGATGCCCGGGGCGCCATGGATGCGGGTATGCACGCAGTCTGGCTCAACCGCGGGCAGGTAGCATGGCCTTGCGTGGGTCCTGAACCCCACGTCACAGTCGCCAGCCTTTGGCAGTTGTGTCAGGGGCTGGCAGATCGTTGACCGGGACGAGGGAAAGCTTTGCGGGTCAGCGAAGAAGGACCGCCTATGCCTACCTGTCTGTCTGCCTGCCTTCTCACGCCGCCTCCGCTGGCACCTGTGCGAACCATTGCCTGGAGCCGGCCTCTGGTTTGGCTGTCCAGAGCCTTGCAGGACATTTCTAACGCTCCGTTAATCAGTCTGGCGCATGGTCTGGCCTTGATCCTGATCGGTGCAGCCATCCTGACCCTGGGGCACAATCGCTTCTGGTTGATGGCAGGAGCCTTGTCGGGCTTTCTGGTGGTGGGGCCTCTGGTGGCAACCAGCCTCTACGCCATAAGCAGGGCCGTCGAACGCGGCGAGGTGGCAGACTGGGGTCTGATCCGCCGCACCTGGACGCAATGGCAAAGCTGCCATGCCACGGGGCGGGGCGGGTACTGGTGCATGGTCAGGTTCGGTGCCTTGCTGGCGCTGGCGGCCACGGGCTGGGTGCTGATTTCGGCATCGCTGATCACTGTGATGTCACCTGTGCGGGTGCAGACCCTGCAGGATTTCATTGCGCATGTGGTGCTGGCCAGGGACGGTCAGCTGTTTGTGCAATGGATGGCTTTGGGCAGCTTTCTGGCTGCTCCGATTTTTGCGTCCAGCGTGGTGGCGATGCCGCTGATGCTGGACAGGCGAGTGACCGTGCGCCAGGCCGTGCTGACCAGTTGGTCCGTGGTGCTGGCCAACCCGGGCCCCATGGCCTTGTGGGCGGCACTGATTGTGATGTTGACTTTGCTGGGCCTTGGCAGCTATCTGCTGGGGCTGGTGGTTGTGATGCCCTTGCTGGGCCATGCCAGCTGGCACGCCTATCGAGACCTGGTGGATGCCTCGGCATTCCCTGCCAGGGATGAAGCGATAGCGCCTGCCGTCTGAGCGCTGCGCGACCAGGGCCTGGCAAGGGCTGTAAGGACCTGGTTGTCGTGATATTCGGTTATACGGAAGAGCAGATCGCCCACTTTTTCCTGACATGGGGCGTGGGTGCCTTCATCTTGTTCATGGTGTTCATCATCCTGCAGCTGGCGCGTCAGTCCAAGGCAGGCAAGTTCGGCACCTTTGTGATTTGCCTAGGCCTGGGTGTGGGCTTTGTGGGCTATATCGCCAAGATCATCATCCAGTGGTGGATAGAGAGCCACTGAGCTGCGCCACGAACTGTGCGCCATAAGGGCTGACCGACTCAGGGCATCGAGCAAGGTCTGCCCTGCATTGAGGATCTCGCCCCCCTTCCGAAACGAAGGGGGAAGGGGCGGCACCTCGGGGTTCAACCCGGTTTCACCTGTGCGCGCTTGAGCACTTTTTGCCAGCGGTTCTGCTCGGTGGCGATGAACTGGGCAAACTGTTCTGGCGTGCTTCCAATGGGTTCGGCCGCGTCGCCTTGCAGGCGCTTGAGCGCATCGGGTGCCTTGACGGCCTTGGCGCATTCTGCGGCCAGCTTGTCCACATGGGCGCGAGGCAGGCTGGAAGGGGCCAACATGCCGTACCACTGGGTCATCTCGAAGCCGGGAAAGCCCTGCTCGGCCACCGTGGGCACATCGGGCAGCTGTGGCAGGCGCTTGGTCGAACCGGTGGCGATGCAGCGCACCTTGCCGGCCTTGATGAAGGGCAGCAGCGCGGCGGCGCCGACCGAGGCCGCATCAAGACGGCCCGAGAGCAGGTCGGTCATCATGGGGCCGGTGCCGCGATAAGGCACGTGGAGCATGAAGATGTCGGCCGTCATCTTCAGATATTCGAAGGCCAGATGACCCGCGCTGCCGTTGCCGGCCGAGCCATAGCTGAGCTTGCCAGGGTTCTTCTTGGCATAGGCCACCAGATCGGCAATGTTCTTGACGGGCAGATCGGGGTGCACCACATAGAGGCTGGGCACCTTGGCTAGCAGGCTCACGGGCACAAAGTCCTTTTTCGGGTCCCAGGGCAGCTTGTCAAAAATATAGGGGTTGACGGCCAGGGTGCCGATATGGCCGAGGATGACCGTGCTCTGGTCGTCGGCGCGAGCCACTTCCTGCATGGCGATATTGCCCGCAGCGCCGGGCTTGTTGTCCACGAATACGTTCTGACCGATGGTCTTGGACAGCTCTGCGGCGGTGGAGCGGGCCACGATTTCAGAGCTGCCGCCGGGCGCAAACGGCACGACAAAGCGAATCGGGCGGTTGGGCCAGCTGTCATCGGCAGCGCGGGCCATGCCAGGCAGCAGGCTGCTGCAGGCCAGGGCTCCGGCGCCGGTCAGCAGATGGCGGCGCGAGATGCTCAGAATCTCGCGAGTGGATTTGTCGAACGTGGATGCCATGTTGTCTCCGTTGCTTTTGGCTTTATACGGCTGAGAGATTACCTCTTCGAGCATGGTTGCAACTGTGGCTGTCAAATCGCTGTCAAACTTGGTTCAGCAGGACTATCCAGATATCAGGATTGTGCTGATAGGGTTTGCTCTAGAGCTGCTCAGCCTTGGTCCATCCGGGCCAGCTCCTCAGCCGCCGCGAGTCCGCAACGTACGGCGCCTTCCAGCGTCGCCGGGTAGGGTCCGTTCACATAGTCGCCGCAAGCCCAGAGGCCATGGCCAAGTTCTAAGTCAGGGCGTTTCACGCCGGGTCTGCAGGCAAATGTGGCGCGCTTTTCAACCACGGTCAGCACAGCTTGAATGTCCTGCCAGCCCAGCTGTTGACGGGCTTGATCCAGCACCTGCTGCTCCAGTGTTTCGCGGTCCGTGCGGCAGTCGCTGACGACAAAAGCCATCAGACCTTGCTGGACGGTATCGGAGGGCTGCAGGTGCCCGCGGTCAAACACAAACTGGGCAGGAGCCTGCTCGTCAGGCTGCAGTGCAAGCCAGGGCAACTCGGCTGCAAGGCGATGGCAGGTGCGCGCATAGACCGTGGCAATGGCCGTGTGCTCCAGCGCCTGCGCGGTCTGTGCCCAGTGCTGGTAATGCACGCCGTCGCGTGCGGGAAGTCGCTGGTCTTCGGCAGCCAGCAGGGCCAGGCGGGCGGCTTCCTGAGGTGAGCAGGCCAGCAGCACGGCATCGAAGCGCGATTGCTCAAGCGCTGGTGTCAGTGCCGCGTTGGATGCACGCAGCAGCCATTGCCGGCCATGTGGAATCAGCTCCTGAATGCGGCTGGCCGTATGCACCGCATGGCCGCGGCCTTGCAGCCATTGCGCAGCCGGGATGGGAAAGATATCGCCAAGGCCGCGGCGTGGCACCATAAAGTGCGAGCCGCCTGTGCCCGCGAACAGGGCGTCATGCAGCACACGCAAGAAGATGCTGCCATTTGCCTGCGAGGCTGGCAGGTTGAGGGCTGATACGCAAAGAGGTTCGATGAACTCATCGAGCAGGCGCTTTGGCAGACCGTTGCAGATGTCGGCCACGGTGGCCTGGTCTGCGCAGCGAAAGCCCTGAATTCGCCAGCGCAGGGCGCGCGCCAGCAGGGCGGCACGTTCGCGAAGTGACCAGCCGCGGGCGCTGGCAATGCCGACGAGGGCGTCCAGCGGCGCTGGTAGGTTGGGGAAGGACAGGCCGCTGCCATCGGCGTAGCGCATGGCCAGTGGCCTGCGCAGCAGGGCATGCTCTGGCGCTGCACCCACGACGCGCATGAGCCTCAGGCATTCGGCATAGGCTCCGATCAGAATGTGCTGGCCGTTGTCGGCGATGGTGCCGCCTGGCAGTCCCAGATTGCGGGCCCGGCCACCCAGCTGGCGGCCGGCTTCGAAAACCGTGGGCCGATGACCGCTGAGCGAGAGCTGTACTGCGGCAGCCATGCCGGCCCAGCCGCCACCGATGATGGCAACTTGCATGGCGCGCTTACATGCGGCCCAGTGCCTGCATTTTCCAGACCAGCCAGAACTTGCGCAGTGGCGTGAGGCTGATGCGCTGGTGCAGCACCTGGAAGTTCTCTGACTCGATTTCGCGCAGCAGGGTGCGATAGATGCTCGCCATCATCAGGCCGGGCTTTTGTGCGTGACGATCGGCGTCCGGCAGCAGGCCCAGCGCCTTGTCATACAGGCTGTGGGCACGCTCGGCCTGAAAGCGCATCAGTGCAGTGAAGCGATCCGAGTACTCGCGCTTGTTGATTTCGTGGGCCTTGACGTCGAACTGCTGCAGCTCGCTGATGGGCAGGTAGATGCGTCCGCGCATGGCGTCTTCGCCCACATCGCGGATGATGTTGGTCAGCTGCAGAGCCTGGCCCAGCGTGTGGGCGTATTCGGTGGTGCGCTCCTCGGTCTGGCCGAAGATGCGGGCAGCGACCTCGCCGACCACTCCGGCGACCAGGTGGCAGTAGCGCTGCAGGCCGGCAAAGTCCAGATAGCGGGTCTGATCCAGATCCATCTGGCAGCCTTCGATGACGGCCTGCAGATGGCGCTCTTCGATGCCATAGGTCTTGGCGTGGGGCATCAGTGCCTGCATCACGGGGTGGACGGATTGACTGGTGAATGCCCTGTGTACCTCGGTCTTCCACCAGGCCAGCTTGGTGGCTGCCACGCCGGGATCCGTGACCTCGTCGACCACGTCATCCACTTCGCGGCAGAAGGCATAGAAAGCCGTGATGGCGGCGCGGCGCTCCTTGGGCAAGAAGAGAAAGGCGTAATAGAAGCTGCTGCCTGAAGAGGCGGCTTTGTCTTGGACGTACTGATCCGGATTCATAGGGGGAGCATTGTCCCATGACGCGGGCGGTTGGCCGACACAACAGTGAAATGCGCGGTATGCATCTGGTTGGATGTCAAATTGGATGTCAAATTCAATTGCGCCTTGCACAGGCCTATAAGAGGTTTGGGGCTATCTTTTCGATCACATGCGCACGGCTCGCCAGAGCATGGCGACCATATCGAGCTTGCTCAGCTTGATGCGCTGATAGAGGTTGCGTCCCTGCATGGCGTCCAGTCTGTCCAGAATGCGCAGACCGCCTTGCACGACCAGGCGCAGTTCCCAGCCCGTTCGGCCGGGTAGCTGATGCACCAAAGGCGTCCCATGGATCATCAGGCTGCGGGCCTGGCGGTTGAGTTCGCCGAGCAAAGAGCGCAGCTCGGGTGTCAATGCCGCTGCTTCCGGCTTGATGGCACTGCGCACAAGGCCGTGGCGGGCCAGGTCGGCATCCGGCAGGTAGTGGCGCTGGCGCGGCAAGTCCTGGCTCAGATCCTGCCAGAAGTTGATGAGTTGCAGGGCGGTGCAGATGGCGTCGCTCTGAATCAGTGTCTTGGCGTTGACCACCCCGTACAGATGCAGCAGCAGGCGGCCGACCGGGTTGGCCGAGCGGCGGCAATAGTCCAGCAGCTGGGCCATGTCGGTGTAGCGGGTCTGGGCGGCCGTCATGCGCACATCCTGCTCGAAGGCACTGAGCAGGTCTGCCAGCAATCGCTTGGGCAGACGATGGGTCTGAACCTGAACTGCCAGCGGGCCAAAGACATGGGGCCAAGAGGTTCGCATCAGCATGGCGGCTTCGCCAGCGCTGCCTAGCTGCTGCAGATCGGCGGCATATTGCTGCAACTGTGCCAGGCGCTTCTCTGTGCAATGATCGCCTTCGTCGGCCAGATCGTCAGCGGTGCGCGCAAAGTGGTAGATGGCGGCGATGGGCGCGCGCAGTCGTGGCGGGCACAGCCAGGAGGCGACGGGAAAATTTTCGTAATGGGTGATGCTGGCCGGCGCACTGGCGACGGGGCTTGCTGGGGGCATATGGTTCACGCCCGTATTGTGGACCGGGTGGGCTTGCCTGCTTGCGGCAGCCCATAAAAAGACGGCGCACAAGCGCACGTGCGTGCACAATCAGCGCTGACTTTGGTGCAGTGGCCTGCCCGGCGGCTGCGCTTTTCCTATTTTTTACAAGCCCAGAACACCATGGCTGTTTCGTCTTCTCGTCGTTTTGCAATGTTGTCTTTGCCGCGCCGGCCTGCCGTGCCCTTGGCTGCGCTGTCCATAGTGGCGGCTGCTGTCATGTTGTCGGCCTGTTCCAAGAAGGAGGCTGCGCCCGAGCCGGTACGCGCAGTCAAGCTGGTGACCGTGGGTGAGGGGCAGATCGAATCTGCCCAGGAATATTCCGGCGATGTGCGGGCCCGTGTGGAGTCTCGCCTCGGCTTTCGCGTGGCGGGCAAGATCACCAGGCGCGAGGTGGAACTGGGCCAGCGTGTGAAGGCTGGACAGGTGCTGGCGCGCCTGGATGCGCGTGACTATCAGCTCAGTGCCGATGCCGCGCGTGCCCAACTGGCATCGGCCACCACGCAGCGCGATCTGGCCGAGGCGAATGCCAAGCGTTTTCGTACCCTGCGTGCACAGAACTTCATCAGCGCCGCTGAGATGGAACGCTACGAGGCCAATCTGAAGGCGGCCCAGGCCTCGCTCGATCAAGCGCGGGCCCAGCTCTCCAGCCAGTCCAATCAGGAGAACTACACCCAGTTGCTGGCCGATGCCGATGGCGTGGTCACCAGCGTGGAGGCCGAACCCGGTCAGGTGGTTGCGGCCGGCACACCCGTGGTGCGGATTGCCCAGGATGGCGCGCGCGATGCGGTGTTCAACGTGCCGGAAGACCGACGTAGCGCCATCAAGCCGGGGCAAGGCGTGAAGGTGAGGCCCTGGTCGGATGAGTCGCGCGTGATCAATGCCCTGGTGCGTGAGGTGGCGGCCAGCGCCGATCCGGCCACGCGCACCTATGTGGTCAAGGCCGCCCTGCAGGGAGCGGACCTGCCCGCACTGGGCGCCACTGTGCAGGTCATGCCCGAGGGCATGGGCGTGAGCCGCGAAGCCGTTGGCAGCCAGGTCATCAAATTGCCAACCACGGCCTTGCGCCAGGAGGGCGATAACGGTCAGGGGACGGCCGTCTGGCTGTACGACGCGGCCAGCAGCTCGGTGAAGCTGCAGCCGGTGCAGATTGCCAGTGCCGACGGCAACGAGGCGGTGATTGCCTCGGGTCTGCAACCCGGAATGCAGGTGGTGGCCACAGGCACCCATGTGCTGACCCCGGGCCAGAAGGTGACGGTGTATCGCGATAAATATGCCAAATCGCCACAAAAATCTGTATCAAATCAGCACCCAACGCAGGTGGATAAAACGCGGAATGATCCTGAATATGGAGCGTCTCAGTCTGCAGTCGCTGCGGAGGCGGGCAAATGAGCGGCACTGGACACAAAAAGACCGGTGGCGCGCATTTCAATCTTTCCCGCTGGGCGCTCGATCATGTGGCGCTGACACGCTATTTCATCGTCGTGCTGATGCTGCTGGGCTTTACGGCCTTTTTTCAGCTGGGGCAGGATGAGGACCCACCGTTCACCTTCCGGGCCATGGTCATTCGTACCTACTGGCCTGGCGCGACGGCTGAGCAGGTGGCTCAGCAGGTGACGGACAAGATCGAGCGCACGCTGCAGGAAGTGCCTTATGCCGACAAGATCAGCAGCTATTCCAAGCCTGGCGAGTCGCAAGTCATCTTCCAAGTCAAGGACTACTCTCCCCCCAAGGAAGTGCCGCAGCTCTGGTATACGGTGCGCAAGAAAGTGGGGGACATGCGCTACACCCTGCCGCAGGGCGTGCAGGGGCCGTTCTTCAATGACGATTTTGGCGACGTCTATGGCGTGATCTATGCGCTGCAGGCCAAGGGCTTCAGTTATGCCGAGCTCAAGACCCTGGCCGACGATGTGCGTCAGCAGCTGCTGCAGGTGCCCGATGTGGCCAAGGTCGAGCAGTTCGGCGTGCAGGACGAAAAGGTCTATGTAGAGCTGTCGCACCGCGCCACGCAGATGGGGCTGAACCTCAAGCAGGTGCTGGATCAGCTCAACCAGCAAAATGCCGTGGCATCGGCCGGTACCTTGCAGACGCCTGCCGAAACCATTGTGTTGCGTGTGCAGGGGCAGTTCAACGACCTGGAGCAATTGCGTGCCATGCCCATCATCGGCCAGGGAGGTGCGCAGTTCAGGTTGGGCGATATCGCTGAAGTGCACCGTGGCTATGCCGATCCGGCCAATGTCATGGTGCGTTTTCAGGGCGAGCCTACGGTGGCCCTGGGGGTTTCCATGGTCAAGGGCGGCGACATCATTGCCCTGGGCAAGGAGCTGACGCAGGCCACGGAGCGCATCGCCAAAAGCCTGCCCGTGGGCGTGATGCTGAGCAATATGCAGAACCAGCCCAAGGCGGTGGCGGATTCGGTCAGCGAGTTTCTCCAGGTACTTGTCGAAGCCGTGGTTGTGGTGTTGGCAGTGAGCTTTCTGAGCCTGGGTCTGCACAAGCGTCCTGGGCAGCATCCGCTGTGGAAGCGCTGGTATATCGATCCGCGCCCCGGACTGGTGGTGGGCATCACCATTCCCCTGGTGCTGGCCGCGACATTCCTGGCCATGTGGTACTGGAATATCGGTCTGCACAAGGTGTCGCTGGGCTCGCTCATCATTGCGCTGGGCCTGCTCGTGGACGACGCCATCATTGCCGTGGAGATGATGGTGCGCAAGATGGAGGAGGGCTACGACAAGTACCGTGCCGCCACCTTTGCCTATGAGATCACCTCCAAGCCCATGCTGACTGGCACGCTGATCACGGCAGCGGGCTTTCTGCCCATCGGTATGGCCAAATCCATGACGGGCGAATACACCTTCGCCATCTTCGCGGTGACGGTGATTGCGCTGGTGCTCAGCTGGTTTGCCTCGGTGTACTTCGTGCCTTATCTGGGCCTGCTGCTGCTCAAGAAGCCGCCGCATGCCGCCAAGCTGCCCCCCGAAGTGGCGTCCGGTGAGGTGTCTGCCGAAGAAGCAGGCATCAACACCAACGCAGGTGAGCATGAGCTGTTCGATACGCCGTTCTACAACCGTTTTCGCCGTACGGTGAACTGGTGTGTGCAGCACCGCTGGCTGACGATTGGCGCGACGGTGCTGGTGTTCGTGCTGGGCCTGGCGGGCATGGGCAAGGTGCAGCAGCAGTTCTTCCCCGACTCCAGCCGGCCCGAAGTGCTGGTCGATATATGGTTCCCCGAGGGCACTTCCCTGCAGGCCAACAAGGAAGTGACGCTGCGCGTGGAAAAGCGCTTTTTGCAGCTCGACGGTGTGGAGTCCGTCAGCGAATGGATCGGCTCCGGAGCACCGCGCTTTTATCTTCCGCTGGACCAGGTGTTTCCGCAGAACAACGTATCCCAGTTCATTCTGGTGGCCAAAGATCTGAAGGCACGCGAGGAAATCCGCAAACAATTGCCGGCGCTGATGGCCGAGGAATTCCCCGAGGTGCGGGCGCGCTCCAAGCTGCTGCCCAACGGGCCGCCCGTGCAATATCCGGTGCAGTTCCGTGTGATGGGCTCGGACCCTGCCAAGTTGCGCACCTACGCCGATGAAGTCAAGGCGCTCATGCAGGCCAATGCCGATATGCGTGGCGTGAACGACAACTGGAACGAGTCCATCAAGGTCATACGCCTGCAGGTTGACCAGGACAAGGCGCGTGCCCTGGGTGTGACCAGCCAGTCTATCGCCGAAGCCGCGGGCATGAACTTCAGCGGCACCACCGTGGGGCAGTTCCGTGAAGGCGACAAGCTGATCGATATCGTGATGCGCTCGCCCAAGCAAGACCGCGATGCGATTACCGATATCGCGGGTGTCTATGTCACTACGGCAAACGGGCAGTCCATTCCGCTCACGCAGATTGCCAAGCCCGTCATGGTCTGGGAGCCGGGTGTGATGTGGCGCGAAAAGCGCAACTTCGCGATTACCGTTCAAGGCGATGTGCGTGAGGGTCTGCAGGGCGCCACGCTGACCAACGAGCTGTTGCCGCAACTGCGCAAGATGGAGGCCGGCTGGCATGCTGCCGGTGACACCGGCTATCGCATCGAGGTGGCCGGTGCCGTGGAGGAAAGCTCCAAGGGTTCAGGTGCCATCGTGGCCGGAGTCCCGGTGCTGCTGTTCCTGACTTTCACGCTGCTCATGCTGCAACTGCGCAGCGTCAGCCGTTCGCTGCTGGTGTTTATCACCGGTCCCTTGGGCATCCCTGGCGTGGCGGCGGCCTTGCTGCTGCTGAATCGCCCCTTCGGCTTTGTGGCGCTGCTGGGGGTCGTGGCCTTGATGGGCATGATTCA